>CAWIUZ010000352.1:0-28677 GCA_963838915.1 uncultured Acidobacteriota bacterium | reverse complement strand
TCTTGGAAGGTCATGCGGCGGTGATGCTTCTCTTGGTCACCGATATATCGCGTAATCGATGGCGCCAGCGAATGGCTGACGCTGTGTCTGCGATTCAGGGCAGGATAGTGGAGCGTCACCTCCCGCATACCGGTTCGGAGGGGTAACTTCCGAGGAATCTGAACACAACCCCGCCGCTCAGAACTCCAGGCGCAGCATGAACTGAAGGCGCCGCGACGAGCCGATGCCCGTGGCGCCGGTGTTCAGTTGGCTCGTGATGACCCCGAAACTGGAATCCGAGACATCGGAATCCGGGTCGCCGAAGATAGGATGGTTAAGCAAGTTAAACGCCTCGGCGCGGAACTCCAATTTCAGTTTTTCGTTAAGGGGAATCTGCTTCTCGAGCGCCGTGTCGATTTCATAATACCCGGGTCCACGTCCAATGTTGCGTCCCAGGTTCCCCCACGTATCAACGGCCGGTGTCGCGAAAGCCGCGGGATTGAACCAGTTGTTGATCGTTCGCGGCGCCGAGTAAAGGGACATGCCGGGGAGCAGGTCCGGCCGCTGATCTCTACTGTTGCCGTCGAGCAGGTCCGTCGCGCTCCGGTCTATCGTGATGTTAACCGGGCGGCCGCTCATTGCTGACGCAAGCCCACTCAGTTGCCAGCCGCCCAGCACCTTCGCGGCTACGCCTCCCCCGCTTAAGTAATGCTTGCCGTGCCCAAACGGAAGCTCGTAGACCGAGTTGACGGAAAGAGATTGGCGAATGTCAATGTCCGTGCTGCTATAGTCGCACTTGAGGCACGACATATTTTCATTGGTTGTAGAGTCGCCTGCTCCGAACCCCTGGTCCGCCAAACCGTGCGACCACATGTACTGCGTCCCCCAAGACCATCCACTGGTGAGATGACGCTGCAAGGATACCTGAAGCGAGTGGAAGTTGCTGTTGCCGAGGTTATCTTTCTCGCCGTACTGGCCAAAAGTGGGTATGGGGCGCAGGCCCGTTAAGGGATTGATCAGATTGGCCTGTAATCGGCCGAACAATCTATGTCCGGCGCTGCCGTCGTAAGCAATCTGGCCTATAAAGTTACCCGGGAGCATCCGCTCGACCGTGAAATCCCAGTTTTCGAAGTATCCGTCCCGGCGGTTCGGATCCCACGCCTTGGGCGAGTATAATGGGGCAGGAAGCAGGGCTGGGAGAACTGGCCACGCGAGGTTTGGGACATCCACTGACGAAACGTTGAACCGTTCGTCCGTACTCTCGTGCCCGTCGGTGAAGTCGTCCATCTGGTTCGGCGAAAAGTACATCCCGAATCCGGTACGGATGACCGTCTTACTCGAAGCTCCCCCGGGGGCCCATGCCAGGCCCAGCCGTGGTGCGAAGTCCTTGTAGTAGGGCGAATACAGCGGCGTGCCCTCAGGGCAAAAGCCTCCGCACGAAACCTTCACCACGGCCTGTCGGCCAAAGGCCTCTTTCAGGACCGTGTAGTGTTCCCATCGCAATCCATAATTGAGGGTAAGGTTGGGAAGCATCTTAAAGGTATCCTGCGCATAGGGCATGATGTAAGTGCGCCGCTCGCCGCCGAGGGTTAACGGCCCGACGTAGGAATAGTTGTCAATAATGTTGTTCAGGAAATCGGCGGAGCTGTCGTAGGTGAGGTCCCCATTGGCGACACTTTCGTCCGAATTGTTCAGCCGGTGACGCTCCACGCCGATCCCCAGCTTAATGGTGTGCCGGCCTCTCACGATGGTCAGGTCGTCGTAGCCATCAATCGTGGTGCCGACTTCCGTGTCAAGTTGGCTATCACTGGGACTATCGAAGGGAGGGACGCTCGCGCAGGCGGTGCCGGGCAGACCGTTGGCGGCGGCCGAGAGGGGACACGTGCCATTCTGGTAGTGGTGCAAGGCGGAGCGATTGATTCCCCCTCGCAGCTCGTTAATGACGGCGGGCGAGAAAGTGTGCGTCAACTGGACAACATAATTGGAGGGACGGATGAGAGGGTTATCGAGGCCACCCAGGGTGTCCAACGGATCAGTGGTGTTGGCGTCGTCAATGTCTAGCCGGGCGAAGATGGAGGTTCGATCGGTGAAGATGTGATCCAAACGGAACATTCCGCCATCTTCGCGATCGTTATTACTCCGCGGTGAAATCCATTCGTTGGTCAGGGAATCGACGGGGACCGTCCCAACGGGCCACTGGGCAAGGAAGGGTTGGAGAACGGGATTGGTCACGCTGGCCCGAAACGCGGCGTTCGGCACAAACCCGATCACGGTGGTATCCAGGCGCTGCCGGATCCCTTCGTAATCGGCGAAAAAGAAAGTTCGGTCCTTCTGGATGGGCCCGCCTATGCTGCCGCCGAACTGGTTCATGCGGAATGGCGGGATACTCGGAAAATCGAACGGCGAGCGTGAGTCCAAGACGTTGTTGCGCAGGAACTCAAACACCCCGCCGTGAAACGAGTTCGTCCCCGTCTTCGATACGATGCTGACGATGGCCCCGGCCGACCCGCCCTGATCCGCGGTATAGACCGAGGAACTCACGCGGAACTCCGCGATCGATTCCAGCGAAATGGCCAGGCGCACGCCCACCTTCTGGCTCTGCTCCTGGACGCCCGTGGCGTCGACTCCATCGAAAGTGTAATTGCTGTCGTCGATGCCTCGACCCACGAATCGCAGGTCCCTCTGGCCGCCGGCGCCGAGGTTGACCGCGCCCGGGGCGAGCGTCATCAGAAGGGACCAGTCGCGCCCGTTAAGGGGGATGTTCTCCACTTGTCCGGTTCGAATGACGGTCGAAATCTGGGCGTCGTTCGAATCGAGCGCCGCAGCTGTACTCCGCACCTCGACCTTCGTTGTGGGCGCGCCCACAACGAGCTGCACATTGACGGTGCGGGTCTGACCAACGGAAAGCTGGATCCCTGTCGTCGCGGAAGTTTGGAAATCTTTGGCAGAGACCGTAAGATCGTACGTTCCGTTTGGCAGGCTGCCGATGCTGTAAATTCCACTACTTCCGGTAGTCGTCTCCCTTTTGAAACCCGTGTCGGGTGCGACGACCTCGACTTTCGCGTTGGGAATGCTCGCCCCGCTCGGGTCCGTCACGATTCCGTTAAGGTTGGCCCGGTCGATTTGGCTAAAAGCAACACCCACAAACAAGCTGGCGCCCAATAAAGCGAGAAGAACAACCCAGTGCCACTTAAGTCTCATGGAAAACCCTCCGGTTTCTAAGAAATACTAGAGAGACATAACCTGCCGCCGTGCTCTCTGAGCGCCGTTTGGCGGCGCCCGGAGAGGGCCGATACGATTAAAGACCGCATTACGTCGAGCTTGTGTGCCAGAGCTGGTGTGAACCGGAGGAGATGGCACGTGACCAAGCAAGTCTGTGGCCGCCTGATGAACTGAGTGTGAAGCTACGGTGAAGATGGCGTGAAACCGGAAGAGGTCATGTCCAGGGTCAGCCGATAGGAGATGCAATGTCAAATGATGGCGCGGAAGGCGTTTGAGGCGATCAGGAAGCAAGAATTTCTTTAATTCTTAATCGTGGCGTAATATATTTGTCACATTGCTGTAACGTGGAGTCTATGCTATTGTGGCGTCGTGAAGCGGCAGCGTTTCTGGTGACATGGCTGATAGTCGGCGGCCTCCGAGCAAGTGCGGCCGGCTCGACTCCCGCCCCGGATGCACGTGCCGACCTCGTAAGCCCCTACCAGCCGTACGATTTGAAACTGCGGCCCTTCTATCCAGCGCCGAGTCGCGCAGCGGGCGTCCTCTTGCATGCGCGCATCAATGGCGGGCGGCCACTGCGATTGGTTCTCGACAGCGGCGCTGAGTTCATCGTGATTGGGGCTAAGGCTGCGCGCTCCGTAGGCATTTCCGCCAGATCCGAAATGGAGTTGGTAGGCTTGGGAAGTAGACCCGCAAGGGTGGGGTGGGCCGAGACTGTTGAGATCGGTCCCGTCCGCTTCCGAAACTGCCGCGTGGCCCTGGTGGAAGGCAATGTAATCGATGGGGCCGACGGTGTGATTCCCCTGAGCTTGTTCTCTGATTTCCTCTTGCGCCTCAATCTGCCCGAGAAGACGCTCGGACTGATTCCCTATCCGCGCGAGCAAGACCCGGCGGGCCCGTCCAGCCCCGGGGTCACACAACGAGACCTGCTGTTAGTCGCGGCCGTCTTGAACGGAAAGCAAAGCGGGCACGTAGTTTTGGATACCGCCGCCTTTTGCAGCGCCATCTCCCATGAGGTTGCAGGCTCGCCACGTGGCCATCTTGCTCCGGAGATTCGGATCGAGGCAGGGACTGGCGCTGCGACAGGACAACTCGTGTCCTCCGCCGTACATTTCCAAATTGCAGGGCAGGAACTCATTCCGAATGAGGTTGTGGCGTTAGACCTTTCGAACCTGAGCCGCCACTGTGGTATGCAGGTAGTTGGTGTCCTTGGATTCCCGGCATTGAGGCCCTACGTTCTCACGATTAACTATCGCAACGCGTTGGTCAAGATCGAGTCACCGCAGCGTCTCTCCATGCCTGAGGAGGATGGCGGTCACAACGTCAAATCTCCTGCGCCGCCCGCACTCCGTTAGGTGCTCCCCAAAACGAATTCGTTTGGCGAAAGGTCAAGCCACAGAAACTTGTCCTTGTGAGAGGTCAGGGTGGTCCGGTTGATCTCCAATGAGGAAGACAATACGACCTTTGAACCTTAACCCTTCCTTAACACTTCCTTCAATCTGGCTCAACAGCGGCGGTGGTATCGTGGGCTGCAACTATGATGGATTGGCTTATTCAATCCGGGGCAGCTTTGCTCGCGTTGATGGCGGCCCTCATCACGATTGGTTTTCTCGTTCACATGTCGTTCAGCGGCAGGCCAGATGCTCGAATGGCGTTCCTGACTGGCCTGATGAAGGGCGCAATGCTTGAGAACGAGAGCCCGAACACGCGTTCGGCAAACCCGAGGGTCCATGTACCGCTTGACGCGAGATCACCCTCGTCTGGTTTGATTGCCGCGCGATAAGGTCTCTGTTGAAGACGCGCTCTGTTCTGCCCCACAATCCGTGGGGCTCTCAGCTTGCCATTCACATGAATCCTTGCCAACTCAGGCTGCGAATCCCTCTCGGGGAAATCGGCTTGGAACTCCAGTTGGAGAAGTCCGGCGCGAGGCTGGCTCACCTCTTGGACACAGCCTTGAAGTGATATGGTTGGCGTGGGCTGGCGAGTTCGCCTGGGGATTGGCCGTGGCCAAGCTGGCGGTATTACTACTCGCATGACCTGTCCGTGCTCCGCATGGACCCACTGCACTGAGCGGGCAGCACAGACCTGTCTCCTCGGGACATCGCAGACTCCAAAAGCCAGGAGTCTGCGCCAGCCTGCCAGGGTTCGATGGGCGCGTCCCAGCCGCCGTCGGGAGGGTCGACGGCCTGAAAAAAAGTTGTTGACTTTATCGCAATATTGCGATATATTCCGGCTTGGCTCGGAAAGGAACCGAATGCCCGTTACCACGGTGGTATTCTTCACGGAGGAAGACGGATCATGCCCACTGCTGGTTTGGTTGGACCGGTTGCCGGCTAAAGTGCAGGATAAATGCATCGTGCGGATCGAGCGTCTGGCAGAAATGGGATACGAATTGCGCCGTCCTGAGGCCGACTTTCTACGCGACGGGATTTACGAGCTCCGGGTTAGCTTCCAGTCAGTGAACTATCGAATGCTTTATTTCTTCCATCGACAGACGGCGGTGATCTCGCATGGACTAACCAAGGAGAAGCAGGTTCCCGACCGGGAGATTGAATTGGCCGTTCGCCACCGCGAGCTATTCGAGAAAGACCCAGCCAAATATACCTATGAGGAGCCTGACCATGAATAACCCTCGGAAGACATCCAATGCCGTTCGGATTCTTCATCGCCGCTACGTAGGCGAAGATGCACAGCGGAAGGCCTCCTTGGAGCGGGAGCGGGTAAACGCCGAGGTCGCCCGCACCATTTATGAACTTCGGGAACAAGCGGGACTCAGTCAAAAAGAGTTGGCGGAGCGGGTGGATACAACGCAATCCGTCATTAGCCGTCTGGAGGATTCGGACTACGACGGGCACTCGCTCACGATGCTCAACCGCATTGCCAAAGCCCTCAACCAGCAGGTTCAAGTCGTCATGCGGCCGAAGGAACAGAAGCAGGCGTCGATCACCTTGACTGTGACAAAGAACGTCTTGCGCGAGGTGAATGCAGGGCGGACATTTCAACGCCAAATCGCCATTCGAGGTGGATCGCCGCAGTTGCTCGCCGCGATCCGCAAGGCCTCCGCCCGGAATCGAATAGCGGTTGCTGTGAACGGAGTTTTCGAGCTGTCGGTCGGTGATACAGGAGCGATTTGGGAAAAACACCAGGCACCCGGCCGGCAAGCCGAAGACTTCAGAAGTCTATACGACCTTCTGTCTCGCCGGCCGGAAGAGCCGATCACGTTCTCTTAGTGTGAGACGGCAAAATAAACTTGGCAGGTAGAGTTTGTGCCTTTCAAACTCTGCGGCTTTTGCATTGAATAATTCCTCTATTATCAATACCCACGCACGAATACCTTACACTTAGGACCGCAGAGTCCCAACACCGGGGACTCCGCGCTACCGGGGCAGGAATCGGCGTTTTCACCCCTTCAACGTCTACACCGAAAAGAAGCGCCGGGAGAAACTGAACTATGCAGAGCGACATAAATTGTGGCACGGGCGTCCCGCCCGTGATCACGGCCGGGACGGCCGTGCCACGAAGGGATGCGCAATTATTCAAGTCGTTCTGTATCGACGCACCATAACCCGGCCCGGCGCGGCCTCGTGAGTTCGCCCGGGGATTGGCCGTGGTCAAGCTGGCGGTATTACTACTTGAATGACCTGTCCGTGCTCCGCATGGATCGACTGGACTGAGCGCGCAGCACAGACCTGTCCCCTCGGGACATCGCAGACTCCAAAAGCCAGGAGTCTGCTCCAGGCCGCCCGCTCCCGGTGGGCTCTGCGGGGCTTCTTTATTCCTGGGTGTCCAAATGGTATATCATCAAGCCGAGCTGGATGGCTAGCGGTCCCAAAAAAAAGATAACGACCGATGTCCATTGGCGTGTCCAATGCACCGTGAAGAGGTAAGCCGCCACCCCTAAAAGGAAAGCGTTCAAGATTGCGAGTATACACATGAAGTACAACTGTGAACTGTAGGGGCTATAGTAGGGTGGTTCCTCGGGGTTGATGTACATGCCGGACATGTTAGGGAAAAAGGAGGGGTTCAAGGCCAAGAAAACACTCCGGTGTTCATTGACATAACGCGTTACCCGCACAGCATATACATGGGTCCGAACCATGTGCCACAGCAGGAAGAATCCGGGGAAGAAGGCGATGAGCGGAATCATTCCTGCGACCTTGCTGTAGTCGACGCCCTTATCCAGACCGTACTTATATATCCCCACGGCGGCGCCGACTACAACGGGGTACGCCGTGAAAGCGAATTTGCCCAGATCGATTATTTGCAGGTCATATTGGCGCATTTGCTCAAAGCATTGATTGAAGTCCCTTTCCAGAAACTTCATGCCTTCATCCGATTGCTTCGGGTCTATGGGCGTCCCCATTGGTCACCTCCTTCTATGCCTGGTCAGGCTGGGCTTCCCCTCCACGCCCGGCCCGCAAGCGCAGGGTTGTCCCTCAGCTGGCGGGAAACAGCGCCAGGTACGTTTTTCCGCCTTTTCCGGGTCGTCTTTGGCTCCGCAGGCTGTTTTGCAATCCGAGTTGCGCTACCGCACTCGATACCCATTCCCTCGGCGACAAAAGGCACCTGACACCGTTTTCTTCGAGGCCGGACAAGGACTAACCAGTTTGTCGAATCCAGTCCCGAATGTTCATCCCAACTCTTTCCACGTCCTCTTTCGCAAGTACTCCGCCGTGCATCACAATGTTACGTGATTTCTCTAGCGTAATTAGGACCGCCTTCGCCCATTCCATATTTGCGATAACGTCCTCGAATACTTCCCAATTGGTAACTATGATCGAGGACAAATCCCCAAAGTCACAATAGTTAATCTCCGAGCTACCGCGTGCTCCATGCCAACGAAACTTGGCATCTTCCTCGATTCGAGTCCTTGCAGTCTTTTGAATCCGGTCGGGCACTTTTGACCACCAGCCCGGGCCATGCCGCTCCGCCATCGCTTTCATGACCAGTTGTCTGACCATGTTCTCGAAGCAGTGGATTGCTGTATATATCAAGGACATGCGCTGGGCATCTGCAAGGAGATCCGGATCCAGCAAATCGAACGATAGGGTCTGCTGTACTCGAAGAGCGTCCGGATTGCCGAAATGCTTCCTGCGTTGCCGCCCAACCTTGTCAAGGCTCGCTTCTGTTAATAGGCCCCGACAAACGAAAGCGTAGAGACGATCCCTGTTCAACTTAGATGCTCCTTTAGGCTCTTAAAGATTGCGTCGTAAACCGCCTGGTCGCGACTCTCAGGCAACACGATATTGATGTGATATTGCAAGGAATCCATCGACAGCGATGTCGTATTCTTAGGTTCCTGCTTCTCGGTCGTATCCTTGATCCGCACCTCAGGCTTTTTCTCGTCGGGCATTATCGCTTCTACCGCTTCCGTCGCCGCCTCAGCCTGAGGTTTGGATTGTTCGACAGCTTTCACAGAAAAATCGGCGTATTGGCAAAGAGCGGAGAATGTTTTCGCAATGTTTCCAATGACAAGATCAGTCTTTTTTCCGGCGTACAAGGTCCGCAGCTTGTTCTTAACTTCTTTTACGTCTAGCTCGTTTGCCTTCTTGTTGATGGCGAACAGCGCTGAGTAAGCGTCTCGTATACTCTCTGCCAGAACGATCTTCGACCGCGACCTATCCATAAAGTCAAAGTACCGCTGTTGCGGCGCACTGTCGGCATTAATAAATCCTAGGTCCTTGAGGATTCCGACCAACAGGCGATCATTAGTACTTGTGAAACCCAGATTCTCTACGAACTTGACCGAAAAGCGCTCCGGCGGATTGGCGTCGAGGATGGCGTCAAAGTAGGCCGGAATGGAGTTGGGTTTGAGAGTATAGCTATCGGGTAATTTCATAAGGTCCTTCCGGGTGGGCTTTGCTCTGGTCCTCTGGACGAAACCTCTTTCCAAATGATACTATACAACTTAATAATCTCCCGTGCAACAGAACTGAGCGCGCCAGGGACTTTATTTAAGAGATCCCTGCGAAGGGTTGGTTAGCGCAATGCGCGGGCTGGCGCAGATCTGCGGTCCTCTGTTCATCCCAGAGCCACGCAACGCAGGGCTTCGCCCTGCGCCGGCCTCAATGCCCCCTGGGAACAATGGTAGGGGCGAGGCGGTGCCTCGCCCCCACAACGCCAGCCTCGGTCGGGACGGTTCGCGAGCCGCCCTTACCAAAGCCCAGCACGTCGGACGATCAGGGGACGGCAAGCCGTCCCCCTACGCTTGTAGGGGTCGGGCTTGCCCTACCCATTGATGCCAAGAATGGTACGGGGCTGGCGCGGAGCGCAGCTCTGCGGTCTCTGTTCATTCCGGCTCCGCGCAACGCAGGGCTTCGACCTGCGCCAGCCTCGCAGATTCATCGCATGCACGGTAAGCCCGCAAAGCGGGCGAAAGATCGTAGCCCACGGCGCAAGCCGTGGAGCACTCGGCCCCACCCGCCCCAAGCCCCTTTAGGGGCGAAAGAAATCACGACCAAATGTAACGTTCATCGTAAGGGATACCGTTCTTTCTTAGAAAGGCGATCAATTCCTCTTGGAAGGTCATGCGGCGGTGATGCTTCTCTCGGTCACCGATATATCGCGTAATCGATGGCGCCAGCGAATGGCTGACGCTGAATGCTCCGTAGCCGGTTTGCCAATCGAAACCGGCAAGTCGCCTTTCGCGATGCACCCAGCGACACGAATTGGTTTTTTCCAACCGCAAGGCGTCGGATATCGCCACGGTCGGCGGCAACGAACACAGCAGGTGCACGTAGTCGTGTCTGGCGTTCGCGGCCCGGAGCGCACCGCCGATCTCGCGCACAATTCCGCCCATGTAGGCGAGTAAATCGTCATGAAGCGCGGCGGTGAGAAGAGGCTCACGGTCCTTGGTGCTGAAGATAACGTGCGTCAGGAGGTTCGTGTAGGTGTGTGACATGTTCTTTCGCCCCTCCAGGGCTTGGGGGGATTTTACTCGAATTCCTCACCCACGGCTTGCGCCATGGGCTACGATCTCTCGCCCGCTTCGCGGGCTGCGGGGCTGGCGCACAGAGCAGCTCTGCGGTCTCTGTTCATTCCGGCTCCACGCAACGCGGGGCTTCTCCTGCGCCAGCCAAACCCACGCCAACAGCCCTCTCCCCAAGGGAGAGGGCTGTCTCATTCCGCCGCTGACTAGCGTATCAGTCTGGGCTTGACAGCCTAGTCCTGGTTCTGCTAAGCTATGGGGGTTGTGAACGTGTATCTCACCTTTTGTGGGGACGGTTCCTCTGCCGCCCCTGCCCCCGAACTTTCCTGACGATGGAGAATACTATGTCTTTACGCAAAGCTACTTGTCTTACTCCCCGGCGTGTGGACGCCGCGCGGCACAATTCCGAGCGCTCGACCGGGCCCCGCAGCGAGGCCGGAAAAGAACGCATGAAAATGAATGCCTTGAAGCACGGCTGTGATGCGGCGCCCGAAAACGAAGCCGCCGTCATGCGGGCCCTCGGCGAAGATCCGGAGCGGTTCGCCGCTCTGAAGCGCGAGCTTGCGACCGCTTACGGGCCGGGCGACGCGCTGTGGGACCGGCAGATCGACGACTTGTCGAGGCTCTACTGGCGGCGCCAGCGGATCGAGCGCATGGAGACAGGCCTGATGCGGGAGGCTCTCGAGGCGGTCGAGGAGCGGCGGCGCGGGCTGGCCCGGGCCCTCGCCGACGTGACCTTCGAACCCTCCCAGTGCGAGGCGGTGGCGCTCGGCCTACCCAAGCCCAACCACCCCTTGGTGCGGCTGCGCATGCTGATTTCGCTTTGGCGGGTGATTCGCGACGAGGTGCGGCGGCGGATCTTTACGCCCGCCCAGCAGAACCAGATCGAACGTTATTACCAGGGAGAGTTGGGGTGGCGGCCCCGGCAGATCGGCTACCTGCTTGGGCTCTTCATGAAATGGGCGTACCTCCACGAGAAGCAGGACCGGGCAGAGCTAGACAAGTACGTGAAGGAGAGCTTCGGGGACGAGGCGCGGGTGGAGGCCCGCTACCAGGAACTCGAGCGCCTGCTGGAGGAGCAGACGGCGGCGGTCGAGGCGGCGTTTGCGGAGGAGATGCAGGCGCAGGAGGAGAAGGACGCGATTGCGCGGGACTCGTGTCTGGCTCCCGAGGACGAGACTGCGAACATGGTGCTGCGCCTGGAAATGGGGCTCGACCGGGCGATCGACCGCAAGGTGAGGATTCTCCTGACCATGCGCAAGGAACAGGCCCGCGAGTGTAGGGGCGGTTCGCGAACCGCCCCTACGGAACAGGAGGCCAGCCCTCCCGACAATGAGTCGAACGACCGCGCGGCCGAGGAACTGAGTAAGGTCGTGGGGCTCGAGGCTAGGGCAGACACGCCGTCCAGTGTCTGCGATTCAGGGCAGGGTAGTGAAGCGCCATCTTCCCTTCGGGAAACGCAGGGTCGAAAAACCTGTCTCAGGCCGGCACCCCCGCTGCGAGTTTAAGCAGTTCGACGCGATAACCGAGGTCGCGGAGTTGGCGGATCATTCGTGCGGTGCGCTTTTGCTTTGACTTTTGGCTGACCGCTGGGCCGCGTTCCTCATAGCGAACTCCCTGGTGCAGAATCTTCCAGATCAAGCGACAAAGCCGATGCGCGATCACCGCGACGGTCTGGTTGTGCCCGAAGCGCACCACATAGCGGCGGTAGAGGATCGCAAAGACGCTGCCTTTGAGTTTGACTGCGGCATGGGCCGCCTGATTCAGAATGCGCCGCAGGTGGCGGTTGCCCTTGGGGGAGCGGCGGTTGTGGTTTACTCCCGCGCTCTGCTCCTCGCCCGGGCATGCACCCACCCAGGAGGAGAGGGCTTTAGCAGAAGGGAAAGTCGCTGCCGAGGCACCCACCTCCGCGATGATCTGCTGCCCTGAATCCACCCCCAGGCCGGGCACCTCCGCCAGTCGCTGAACCTGCTCCTGGTGGGCAGCCAGCAGAGTGGCCATCTCTTGGCTGAGTTGAGTGATTCGTGCCTCGGTTCGTTGCCAGTCTTCTAGGGCCGTCTTCAACAATCGGCGATAAACGGGATGGAGCTCACGACAGGCACCGAGCGCGTCGCACAACTCCTCCGGCGTGGCGCGCAAGCGATAATCCGCCTGTGCCGCCACCGCTGCCGGGTCCGTTTCCCCTTCCGCGATGGCCGTTAACATACGCCGTCCACTGAGGCCCAGCAGGTCGGAAACCAGGCTGGACAACTTCAGATGCGCCTCTTCCAGCAAAGCCTCCAACCGGTTCTGTAACTGCACTTGGTTGCACCTCAACTGGCACTTGGTGCGCATGACCGTGCGCCACAGACGCTGCTCGGCACTGGGCACGAAGCTCAGGATCAGTTCACCGGCCACCAGCCGTTTCACCAGACGTTCCGGGTCGGCGAAATCGTTCTTGCGCCCCCGCGGCCCGCGGTTCGACTGCGCCTGCGCGAGGTGCAGCATTCCCGACATCGGGCGAGCCCCTGCCCGCCCTTGGCAGAGCGGCTTCCAGTCCTGCTCCAGCGTTGCCCAAACCGGTTTCCAATACTGCGCGGTGGACTCCATCACCACTTCCTCAACCTGTTGCTCGACCAGCCAAGCGGCCAGGGAGCGCAGGTGCGAGGGAGTACTGCCACACTGTCGCCGCTCAAACTCATATTCTCCCCTTACTTCCACATCGCACACCACGACCGTCAACATTCGCTTATGAACGTCAATTCCTGCTATCCTGTAAGGCATCACACGCTCCTTTGGGCGGGAGCGGAGAGCGTGCCTGAAGTTACCTTATGCAGGGTCGCGGGCTATCGCCGCTCCCACCCAGGGAGACAACGACGCCCAATTATTCGCTCAACACGCACGCTCCGGATCAGACAGACCCACGGCCTCGACGGCTCCACTGCGATGACGATCTCACCGCTCTCGACCGCTGCTATCATAACCCAACACCTTTTTCATGAGCTTTCGCGGGCCGAAGGCCCATGGGGACAGACCCCAAACGACGGGGGTCTGCGCCAGCCAGCGGCACAGCTGGCCTAAAGGCCAGCGCCACGGCAGAAAGTCCGGCAGAGGAAAGCGCTAGCGAAACATCAAAATCACCGGAACAAAGCGAGAATGTTATAGAAAACAAAGGATCGACTGCGGAGGGGGTCACCGCATGAGGGTAGCGCCGAGGGACGGATTGTCGGTATGCTAGGGCTGGGCATAGAATGGTTGGTAGCGGGCGCGCCAAAATGATTAACCTGGTTCGCGCAAATTCGTGGAAAGAGTTTCCCCCATGCAGGCTGGCATGAAGAAGATCCACGATGCTATCGTTGTCGGGTCCGGGGCCAGTGGCGGTTGGGTGGCTGAAGAACTGACCGAGCATGGCGTGGGCGTCCTCATGCTCGAGGCCGGCCCACCGCGCATCCCGACGCGTGACTTCACGGAACACGTTTGGACCTACCAATTGAAGTTCCGAGGGTTTGGAGATCAGAGGGCGCGCGAATCCGGCGCGACGCAGAACGAGATTCTTCGCGGTGTTCGGAACGCGAGCACTCTTTTCGTCAGCGGCCCGCTATGCAGAAATCATGGGAGTCATTCTAAATGATTAAGGATCCCACACAGAAGGACCAAACTTGCTCGGAAACCCACGCATCCCCGGATACGGAAAGTCCGGACCTGACGCGCCGCGAGTGGCTCTTACGCCTCGGCGGCACTGCCGTGCTCATGGGTTTCCAGGGTTCGCCCGTCGCGGGTGCAAGCGGCCCCGATGCTGTCAAGACCAATCAACTTCCGCCGGGGCTCTACTACCCGTCAGAGGACCACATGACGCACGCGCTAGAAAGCGATGGTCGCTTCCGTCCCATACCAACCGGCAGCGAGACAGATTTCCTCCCGCCTCCAGGCGGTCCCTTCACGCCGCAGTTTTTTTCACTATCGGATTTCAAGGTGGTAAATCGCCTCGTCGCACTGGTATTGAGTGAATCAGAAAGCAGCGGTGAAATGGAGGCCACAACACAGGAGATCGCCCAGTGGATCGATCTGGAAGTCTACAATTCCGCCGCAGTTCGCAAAGCGGCTCTCGACCTGTCGCCGCAACACCGCACCCTGGCCGTCGCCTTCTACGGGGAAGATGCAGTGACAGCGCTCGAAACGCACGATCCGCAAAAGATATGGAAAGAAGGGCTGGACTGGATTGCGAGGGAATCGAATACGAGCTGGAGCAAACCTTTCATCGACGCCTCCCCTGCCTCGCAGAGCGAGATTCTGAGATCGTTGAATGAGCGCGCGGGAGGCGATAACGCCGGCACGCGGCTTTTCGGGTTGTTGAAAAACCAGGTTGGCCATGGTTTCTACACTTCGCAGCGAGGGCTGAAAGAGCTCGATTACAAAGGGAACGCATTTTACGCCGAGTGCCCGGGTTGCAACGTCCCGGATCACACTAAATAACCTTGTATGAAGTAGAGACGGCTTTACGCCGTCATTTGGCGAGGTAAACTTGCCGCTACGAATTCAAATTGAGATGCTACCGAAAAACTGGTCCGCGCTACCTCGCAGCAGCAACGTTCGTCGCATGAACAGGGGCAGCTTTGATCTCGTCAAGTTCCTGCGGAATGTTCCGGCAAACCTTGCAGTGAGGTGTAGTATGCGTGGCATTGAAATGATCGAAGAAAGCAAGGATATTCGCACGCAACTCCGGCGTCACGTTCTTGTAATGCTCCTTGCGCAGTTTAGCCAGGAGATTGGCGTAGGTGCGATCGGCAAGCGAGTACTCACCGGCGCGAGTCGGCTTGCCCGTGTCGAAATCCGAGTCCGGCAGGTCGAGAGTGCCGGTCTGTGCTTGCTCGAGGCGGTGCCGGTAATCGGAGCGAACCGCTCTCAGGCTGGCCAGAAACATTCGCTCCGTCTGGGGCGTAGCAGGCTTGAAATCAAGCGTGCGAAGCGGCCCGAACCTGGGAATGATAGTGAAGACAACAGCCAGGATTTTGGCACCGATTCCAGGCGTGTGAGCCGCCGCGACGATGCGGTGTTCGTAGCCTTCGATTTCCCCCGTCACTCTCCGGCCCCGATACCCTTTGCCGTACTCTTTCTCGTACCCGCGGCGCGAAAAGCGATAGACGAATCTCCGCCTTGTGATGCCCGGAATGAGTTTCTCGATCTCGTCCCTTTTGAGTTGCCACGCCGCTGAGGTAAGGTGGGGAATCATCTTGCCGGCAGCGTAGCGATAAGTGCCCAAAGCAAGATCTTCACTGAGCAAAATGTCTTTAAGCTCGAGTCCGTAGGTCTGGTTGAAAGCACGTTCCAAGACCGGTTTCGAGACTTTGAACCCAATAAAGTCATGGTAGTCGTTAGGGGCATAGACTCCGGCCGCCACTTGAACAACGTCGAACCCGAACTCTACCATGACGTGTTTCTTCGGATCGTCCTCATAGGTCACGACCTTGCCGTATTTCGCCCCCAGTTTGGGATACAAGACGGGCACTGAGACGTTCACGGCCATCGGATGGCCGAGGTTATCCGCCGAATAGTGAGCCAACGCACCAAGCGCGAAGGCGTATTCATTGATGTCTTGTGCCTGACGCAGGAGAGATTCGATGAAATCGCCGCTACGCACATAGTGAGTCAAGTCGCTGAAGAAGGCGTTACCGAAAGGATAATACCCCATGTCCTGAATGATGCACCCGCCATAAAGGTAGGCATGGGCTTCTCGCAGTTGATCGGGCGTCGCATTGGGGAACCTTCTGAGTAACACGTTCCGGATGGTAGTCCCCCACAAGGCGTCAACCACAGCCTCATGGCTGAGCACGGAGTAGGCGCAGGCGGTGCGAGGCGTTCCCAGCAATACAAGCAGCGCCGCCAGAAGACCGCCCACGATCTTGACACAACCCTTGTTCATCGCGCTGTACCGGGAAACTACACGCCGCAGTGTGACCATAGAGCACGATTCAAGCGACTCATACAGTCTAACTCGACGGGGTATCGGCAGGCCACAATGAACACACTCAGACGCCAGTCCAGCGGCTTCGTCGCAGGCCGGGAACCAGCTCCACGCCGGCTCCTCCGATTGCATGAGAGCCAAGTGGGCGTACAATGCGTCGAATGATTCGCCCAGGGCACTACCTGAGCAGAGAAGAATTTACATGTTATATTATGGTGATTATGCTCAACGAAGAGAGACGCCGGAGTATTTTGGAGATAATCAACCGCGAGGGGCGAGGGATTGTAAAAGAACTTTCTCGCCACTTCAAAACCTCAAACGTCACCATTCGCAAGGACCTCGAGATTCTTCACAACCGGGGCGCGGTGCACCGTACGCACGGCGGGGCGCTTCCTTTGCAAAGCGGGGCGCTGGTGGATTTCAGCCTTCAGGAAAAGGAAAAACTGCACCGCAAGGAAAAGGAGCGAATTGGACAGGCCGCCGCGGAGCTAGTCAAGGAAGGCGAATCGGTTGTTCTCGATTCCGGGACGACCACCAGCGCAGTCGCCCGGGCGCTGCGCGAGCGAAAGCAACTTACCGTTATTACCAACGCCGTCAACATCGCTGCCGAACTGGCTGGGACCTCGATCGAAGTCATCCTGACGGGCGGTATTCTGAGGGAGAAGTCATTTTCGCTTGTGGGGCCTTTGGCCGAGGAGTCGCTCCGCAGTTTGAGCGCCGATATCCTGTTTCTGGCCGTTGACGGGATCGACGTTCACTTCGGACTGACGACTCCCAATCTGCTGGAGGCAAGAGTGAACCGCGTGATGGCGGAGATCTCTCGCCGCACCGTGTTGGTGTGTGATTCCAGCAAGTTTGGCCGGCGCAGCCTTTCTCTGATTGCGCCCATGTCTAGCATTCAACAGGTCATCACCGACAACCGGATCCCCAAGTCCGACGCGAAGGCTTTGGAAGAAGCCGGCATTACGGTTACCATCGTCTAGGAACACGTCCTCACCCGCCGGTGGCCAAGAAGCTGTGAAAAAACCCTTCGATTGTCATCCTGAGCGCAGCGAAGGATCTCCGCAGTTTTTTTGGTCCAACGATTTACGACAACTGCCGGGATCCTTCGCTGCGCTCAGGATGACAGTCGGCTGATTTCTTCACGCGTTCTAAGCCGAAGCTACAGTTCCTTAGGTCGCGTTACCGCGCGCCTAGCGCCCTTGCCAGCAGCCTCATGAAATGATTCACTCGCCGACGACGGTTACGACGACTGTTCGCTGGCGCCCTCGAACGTCGCACTCGAGATGAAAGATCTGTTGCCAGGTACCCAGCACGAGTTTGCCGCCGGATATGGGCGCCGTAAACGATGGGCCGAGGAGAGTAGCCTGTAGATGCGAGTGGCCGTTCCCGTCATGCCACGCTTGTTCGTGGCCGTAGTTACGGCTGGGCGGTATGAGTTTATCCAAAATGGCGGGCAGGTCGTGCTGAAGCCCAGGCTCAAATTCAATTGTTCCCACGGCAGCCGTACTCCCAACGTTGAAGACGCTGACGGTGCCGCGTTGGATTGCCGAAGAACTCACAATCTCGGCAACTTGGTCGGTAATGTCGTGCATGTTACCGTGACCTTTCGTATTGATTAGAAATTGCTGTTGATAAGTCATGGTCCGGGTTCACATCCTTCGAAAGTCTGGCTCGAACTACTTCATTCCGTCAGGATAACCCAAATTGCTTATGTTTTGGGCTTGCCTCATATGGCGGCAGCAGGGGCCGTGCAGCAAAATTAATCGGAGCATCCGTCCCAGGTTTAGCGCATCGCCCGGATTTACTTCGGCGAGGGCTGCCCTAATGGCCAGCGCGACGCGTCAAAAACAGCACGGGCGAGACTAGGGTTACCCCTACGCATCTCGGTGACCTCCGTGTTAAGCTTCTCTAACTACATGGCGCGCTCGACCCAGCGTGCCGGGAGGTGCATCTACTCATGAAGACCAAACTGCTACACATTGCTCTGTTGCTCCTGGTTTTGGCCGTGCCTGCCTTGGCTCAACAGGACCTGCTGATTCACAATAAACAACTGACGATTGCGGTGAGGGCTCAGGACGGGGCTTATGAAATCCGCTCGCGCGGGCTCGAGCGCCCGGTGTTGGTTTCGAATGTAGGCGTGGAAGTGAACGGTGAGTGGTTGAGTTCGTCAAGCTACCCTCATCACGACGCCGCGCCCACCTCGTTCGAAGATGCTTTGGGTTCGGGCCACGCCATTCGCGTGACTTACACCGGACTGGCCAATAAACCGATTCTGGTATGCACGCTACGACTCTACGAGGACGAGCCTTACGGCGACGTCGCCGTGGTGGTGCGCAACGCAACAGGCAAGAGCATTTCCGTGCAGGCGATCAGAGTCGTTGACGCGGCGGGCAAACCTCGGGTGGATCTCGGCGGCAGCGACCAGGATGATCGCGTGCTTCTGGAGGGGTTCACTGAAGATCCGACGATTCAGATTGGCACTTTGGCCGAAGCTCCCCACGGCACCTATTCCGGCGCGGTCAACGGTCTTATCTATAATCAGGCTAGCAAGCAGAGCTTGATGCTTTCGGCTCTTACCTCGGATCGATTCCTGACGGTCGAGCATTTGAAAGTCAGCCCGCAATCTTCACACGATGCTCACATCGCCTCGTTCACAGTGGACTCAACCGGTACAACGGAGTTCGTTCTCGATCGGGATCAGATCGCACCGAACCAGCAAGTCCAGTTGAGCCTGCCGGTGCCGCCTGGAGACACGCTTTCTTCCGAGCGGGTCATGATTTCGGCGGGCACAGACTACTTGCAGGAGCTCGAGAATTATGGGGCGGCGATCCGTCGCCTCTATGAGCTGCATTTTCCACAAACCGCCCCCATTGGTTGGTGGAGTTGGACGGCTTACTATGCAGGAGTTAACGAGGGCGAACTCGCGACGAATGCGAGGTGGCTCGCCCGGAATCTCCTAGTGTTGGGCTACGATTACTGCCACCTTGACGAAGGCTACGCCTATGCCCGAGGCGAATACACCACGGCAAACGCCGTCCAGTTCCCGCATGGGATGTGGAACATCGAGCACGAAATCGCCCATCTGGGACTTGTGCCCGGAATTTGGACTGCTCCCTTCTACGTCTCGAACCGCGCTTGGGTTTTCGAGCACCACCCCGAATGGCTGGTGCACGACGCCCAGGGGAAGCCGATTATGATCGGGCATGTCTTTCGTCACCAGGACGAACTCTACGTGCTCGACCCGACTCACCCTGGGGCGGCGGATTACCTGCGCAAGACTTATGAAATCCTCACGCGTGAGTGGGGCGTCCGCTACATCAAGCTGGATTTCATGGACAGCACCGCGATCGAAGGGTTCTTCCATCGGCCCAATACGACGGCGCTCGAGGCACAGCGCATCGGCCTCAAAATCATTCGGGAAACGGTGGGCGACGACGTGTTGCTCGACAAGGACGGCAGCGCCATGCTGAATCCCGTGGGCCTGGTAGACGAAGGCCGCATCGCGCCGGACACTGGCCACTCATTTCGCGCCAGCAAAGATGCAGTGCCCAATATCGCGGCGCGATTTTACATGCAAGGCAACTTCTATCTCAGCGACCCTGACGCATTTTCAGTTACCAAAGTGGTTAACCTCGACCCCGACCAGGGATGGCACAGGTCGAGGACCGGGTTGACGCTGAGCGAAGCGCAGGTGCAGATTGTGCTGGCGGCATTGTGCGGGGGAATGTACTCGATCGGCGACGATCTGCCGACTCTGGGCTCTCAGCCTGATCGGTTGGAGTTGGTCGAGAATCAGGAGATTCTTGCCATGAATCGCTTGGGCCGCGCGGCCCGCCCGCTGGACTTGATGACCTTTCGCCACGAGGATGAGGAGCCCAGTGTCTTCTTCCTCTCTGAAGATTCCCACCAGGCCATGCTCGCGGTCTTCAATTGGGCCGAACATCCGCTCTCGCACACCTTCACCGTCGCCGGCCTCGGCCTTCCCGCGGATCACTCCTTCCATGCTTTTGACGTGTTGAACAAAGATGAGGCAGTCCCCGTCAACGGCGAGACGTTAGAGATTGCAAATCAACCGCCGCACTCCGTTCGCCTTATCAAGTTGAGCGATGATTCCGTTCCCGCCGCCGCACCCCAAGTGACAATCCAGGCACCGACCTCGGCAAATGCGGGCCAAGCTATTTCGCTTGCCGCCGTGCTGGCCGCAAATTCTGTGCCGGCCATTTCCTATCATTGGGACTTTGGCGACGGAACGGAAGCGACCGGACAGAACATTACCCATACGTACACTCTGGCCGGAAACTACACAGGCAAGCTGACGGTAAAAGGCGTCGAGGGCCTGTCGGCGACCGATAGCTTTTCGATCGCTGCCACTGGAACCGTGAGGGCGCAATACGATCTTTCGCGCAATCGCCGATACACGGGAGAGAGCCACGCTGAGTCGACTGGGGAGGCGCCGAAACACTGAGCAAGGGTTTCTTGGCTGGACTTCTCGCGATGCATGTAAACCCTGAGTCGTGGGTTCGGAAGGGCGGGGCTTTAGCCCCGCCGTTTTGGGGAGCGCAACGGATTGGGCCTTTAGGCCCTGAAACCACATTGCCTCAGGGGCTAGAGCGTTTTCTATTTAAGTGTTTACATATCCACAGGAGGTGAAGTAGTTTGTGCATTCGCTTGGGGAGACTGTATTGAGCAACTCCCCGATTTCCTGCCAAAGGGTATCGATATCGCGTCGGGCGGCTTTGCGAAGCAGCGCCTTGAGTTTGGAAAAGAACTTTTCGATCGGATTCAGGTCCGGAGAGTAAGGGGGCAGATAGAGTAGGGTGGCTCCGGTCGCGGTGATCGCTTTCGCGACTCCCGTCACCTTGTGACTGCTGAGGTTGTCGAGGATCACGGTGTCTCCCGCTTGGAGGGTTGGGCACAGGAATTGATGCACATAAGCCAGAAACGTCTCACCGTCCATGGGCCCGTCGGTGACCATCGGTGCGGTCAACCCGCGGCGGCGCAGGGCGCCTACAAAGGTCGTTGTCTCCCAATGCCCGTGCGGTGCCGAGTCGAGGCAACGCTGACCTCGGGGGGCGCGTCCGTAGCGTCGCGTCATGCTCGTTGATATCCAGGTTTCATCGATAAATACGAGTTTTTCGACTTGCATCGTGGGCAGCGCTTGCTGCCAGGCTTTTCTTGCCTGCTGCACGTCCTCGCGCTCTTGCTCGCTGGCGTGCAGGGTTTTTTTTGAAGGTCAGGTTCCATTTGTTCAACTGATGCCACAAGGCACCGACCTTGATCGCTATGCCCTGCTCGGCGAGACGTTCACCTAACTCGGCCAAGCTCAGACCCGGCGCTTGTTCGATCCAGGCGCGCAGCACGGACTCCATCTCCGCGATCCGCGAACGGCGATGGCCGCCGATCTGAAAACTGGTGCGCTGGCCCGTCTTCTGTTCCCGCCCTCGCACCTGGTAAACCCAGACGCGACTGACTTCCAGCCGCCGCGCAATCGCCGTCGGACGTTCGCCGCGGTCCAATGCCCATAACACCCGATCCCGCAAATCTTGTGAATAGGATTGCATCCTTTGCCTCCCCTCTGCAGGCAGAGGCATTATCGCACATAAATGTATACACTTAAATTACAAATGCTCTAAAGCCCTCAAGGGTAGGCCGTTTTCCGCGGCGGGGCTGAAGCCCCGCCCTTCCTGGCACTCCTCAATATGACCCGGACATCCGTCAGCAAGTACTAGCTCTTCTTCTCCTCGACGCGCTTGAGGGTCATGCCCATTTCGCCCCACGGCCCTTTGACTTTCAACTGAATCGTGTCGCCGGAAACCGCACCCTCGTGTTCGATCGTGTTGTCCTGGAACTGCGTCTTGAACGAGAGCTTGTCGCCCTCGATCTTTCCATCGGTGATGGATTGTTGGTCGCCGTTTGGCGTTACGACAGTTCCCGTCAGCTTGGTGCCGTCCGCTTTGAATGTGAAAGTAATCGTGATGTCGCCGTTCGGCCCGCTGACCGTTCCCTGCCACTTGCCGTCCACCGGGTTGGGTGGAGCGGCCATCGCAAACGCCGCCGCCGAC
Source organism: uncultured Acidobacteriota bacterium (assembly GCA_963838915.1). GTDB lineage: Bacteria > Acidobacteriota > Terriglobia > UBA7540 > UBA7540 > CAVROP01. The sequence goes on along the minus strand of CAWIUZ010000352.1, from coordinate 6,545 downwards.
AACAAGAGAATTGTAGCCATCATGAAGCGATGAAACATTTCAGTATCCTCCTTCGGAGTTAACATGCCTAAACGGGTGGGCTTGATCTCACCCTGACAAAGGACAGCACGACAATCTCCTCGTTCAGCCGGGAGCGTACACCACGCCCCTCGGCCGGTCAACCACATTCGCAAAGCGGGCGCTGGCTTAATTCGAAGGCAGCGCCGACCTTCAGGTCGGCACGTGCTGGCCTAAAGGCCAGCGCTACGCATCAACCTGCGACGCCACCCAAACAAGCGCGGATGGCGCAGAGCGAAGCTCCGCGGTCTCGCCCCATTGTGATACTCCCGGCCGCAGAGCTTCGCTCTGCGCCAGCCGCGGCGAAGGAAGCGGTTCTGCTCAGACCTGATCAATTACGGGTGAGTTTGAATACTGCGGCAGCAGGATAAGCAACACAGCCGCCAGTGCGGTCGCCACTGCGAGGGCTTCGAGGACCGGGGCGTAAGAGCCAGTCAGATCAAATGCACGGCCCAGGAGTATCGGGCCGATGGCTCCCGCGACGGCGTAGAACGTCCAGGTGAGACCGTAAAGGGTGGAGAAGGCGCGCAGTCCAAAATAACGAGTTAACAAGTAAGGTGTGATATCCGCTTCGCCACCCGCGCCAAAGCCGATGAGTGCTGCGGCCAGGCAGCCCGCCACAAAGCTGTTCGCCCGGGCGAGCAGAAAAATCCCGGCCGCAGTGAACAGGTAAACCAACATGGCAACACGGCCGCCGAAATAGCGGTCCAGCAGCGAGCCCACCCCCAGCCTGGCCAGCACACTCACGCCGCCCAGCATGGACGCGCATAGCGCAGCGCTGCCGGGCGTGACGCCTCGATCCGTCAGCAAGGCCGCCATGTGGGTGATCGCCCCATTCATGGTGATCGAGCCCACAAAAAGTGCGACGACGATGATCCAGAAAGGGTAAGTCCGCACACCTTGCTGCCATGTCATGCCGGTGAGTGCGACAGGAGCGGGATCATCCTCTTTTTGCAGACGTTCGCGAACGAATGCCCAGGTGGGCACGATGCCGACCACCAACGCAATTCCCCCCAGCAGCCCATAGGCGGCACGCCATCCGGACCGGCTAATGACGGTTTGGGCCAGAAGCGGCAGGATCATGGCGCCCATGCCCGCGCCGAGCATGACGAATGCCAGCGCCATTCCGAGCCGCCGTCGAAACCATGTGGAAATGGCACGCGCGTAGGAGAGGTGAGCGGCGCCGTTTCCGACCGCTCCCAGCAGAATGCACGTGGCGTAGAACTGCCACAAATGCGATCGCAGCAACGCGAGGGATGCAATGCCGCAGCCAAATACGGCGACGCAAGGAAGTATGACTCGCCGTGGGCCGTAACGGTCAAGCCAACGGCCGAGCGCAGGGGAGCAGAAGGCCACACTCAGGGCCGCGAGACCGAAGCCGCGCGAGATCCCCTCGCGACTCCAGCCAAATTGAGCGCTGAGGGGCCTGACGAACACGCCAAATGTGTATACGAAAAGCGAGCCGAACCCCACCATGACGCCCAGACATGCCGCGAGCGCCACACGCCAGCCGTAGTAGCGGGAATCGGTTTCGCCGAGACCGGGGGTCGCGGTCGCACTCTGGGTTGTGACCATGCTTCGTGGTTTCCCCGGCAGAGTCTCTGTGAACACCTGAATTAGGGTGTCATTCCGAGCCCTTCGCTGTCATCCTGAGCGCAGCAAAGGATCTCGCTCTGGCTTCTCAGGGTAAACTCCGCGAGGAATCTCGCCCTGAATGTTTTCAAGGCAGTGCGAGATTCCTCGTCGCCTACGGCTCCTCGGAATGACAGACTAATGGAGTTCTCATGCAGACTCGGCAGCCCTTACCCTTCCCGGCCCACGCCGAGCGAGTCCGCAACGCGGTTGATGTAATTGAACCAGGAGGCGATGAGGGTAATCTGGAGAATGGCCTTGTCATCGAATCCGGCCTGGCGCAGCCGCTCGTGGTGGGCGCGGCTGATCTTTGTAGCATCTTTGGTAAGCTGGACCACGTAGTCCACCATCACGCGCTCCGCCGGCGTGAGCGGCGCCGTCGTGTAATCCGACTCGAGCGCTTTAACCAATGTTTCATCCAGTGTGACGCGACGCAGAAACTCTGCGTGAGACTCGATTCAATAAACACACCGATTGGTCACCGAGACCATGGTGGTGATGATCTCGTGCTGGCGGCGGCTGAGCGGAAGCTCGGGCGACATGAGCGCGCCAAAGGTCGCGAAGGCGTGGTAGAGCGCATCCGGGATCAGGCTGTGTGACTCGACGATCTGTGCGCCGCCTCCGTCGGACGCGTGTACAGGCGTTGCGTACTCGATCGGATAGAGCGACCTCTGGCCCTCCGCCGCGCGGCGCAAAGCCTCGTCAGCTTCAGACATGGGAATGGTTTTGATCCATGCCATAATTAGTATATCTCCTATTGGTATTGTCGATGTTAAAACCAGGACCAGCGAGGCATAGAAACCCACCCCGAACGAATCGCTTCATAGTTTCGATCCACCCTGTTCCCTGAGATTGGTGTAGGCTAAGGCAAGGCAGATAAATGGTCAATAATGCGGGGCTGGTATTTCTTTGAAATAAACCAGTTATCTCCCTCGGAGTTTTAGTAAGGACGGACGCAAACGCAAGATCAGAGGTTGCCTGGCGTGTGCGGCTCTGCCGCCCTTTCTTGCGGAAAGGCAAAGCCCTTCCATGGAGTTTCTACATTTTCATTGCCCTTGTTTGCGGTATGACCGTTCTCGGCCACGTTGAGGCATAAAGCTCGCATCTGCGTTTGTCTTAAGCCCCAAAGGGGCGATCTATCACAGCCCAGGCCAACGGCCTGGGTCAACGTCGCGCCTTCAATCTCGAAGCCCTGTAGGGGCGAAATACACCTCCGCCGCACGGGTTCGCGATGCTTGGCGCCGAAAGCGAGATGGACGTACAATTGGGACAAAGATTGCGGCATGGGAACTACCTTATTCCGCCCCTTCAGGGCTGACCCAATCTAAACGGGCCGACATCGCCGGCCCAGGCCGTTGACCTGGGCTTCGTTAGATCGCCCCTTTGGGGCTCAGCAGCCGACCTGGGCACATCTGTCTGCACGGCAAAGCGACACGATAAAGGAGTCAGGTCGAAAAAGCCTCGCCGGAAAGGCAAAGCCTTTCCGCAAGACAGGGCGGCAAAGCCGCAAGCCACTCTCCGCGAAAATATCACCCACCGGAACGAGTGTATAATGGTTGGTTCAGCACCTTCTAACGACAACTGCATGGATACCTCGCCCGCCACAGCGGCGGGCCCGAAATCACGGGCGAGTTGGAGGCGAAATGAGGCAAAGGGTTTTATGGACCAGGTTGCTTTTGAGTGTCGTGTTGCTCATGGTATTCGCGGTCGCATCTCGGGGGCAGGACCTGGCATCTTTCGAGAAGCGGGTGACGGTAAAGGTCCTGCCTAACGGCCTGACCGTTTTGGTAGTCGAGCGGCCGGAGGCTCCGGTATTTTCATTCTTCACGCACGTGGATGTGGGCGCGGATCGGGAGTACCCCGGGATCACAGGCCTGGCGCACATGTTCGAGCACATGGCGTTCAAGGGCACAGACAAGATCGGAACCACGAATTATCCCGCGGAGAAGGTGGCGCTCGAGAAGGTGGAGCAGGCCTACCTGGCTTATGACCGTGAGCGGCGCAAGGAAGTGGGGCGGGACGATAAGAAGGTCGCGGAACTGGAGAAGGCTTGGAAGGACGCCATGGCGGCGGCGCAAAAGTACGTGGTGGAAAACCAGTTTGGCGAGATCGTGGAGCAGAAGGGGGGCGAAGGACTGAACGCCTTCACCACCAACGAGGAGACGGGTTACCACTATTCGTTTCCGTCCAATGAATTTGAGCTCTGGGCTTATCTGGAATCGGATCGGTTTCTGCATCCGGTCTTTCGCGAGTTCTACAAGGAGCGCGAGGTTGTGCACGAGGAACGGCGCCTGAGTGAAAGCCAGCCATTCGGCAGGCTGTCCGAGCAGTTTCTCGGGGCGGCCTACATCGCACATCCCTACGGCAGGCCGGTGGTGGGCTGGCCTTCGGACCTGGAATCGTTCTCCGAGACAGACGCCGAGAACTACTACCGCAAATATTACGTCCCCGCGAACATGGTAGTGACCGTAGTAGGGGACGTCAAGGCCAGCGAGGCCCTGCCCGTCATGGAGAAGTATTTCGGCCAGTTGCCGGCGCGGCCCAAGCCGGAGCCGCTGCGGACCGTCGAACCGCCGCAGATTGCCGAGCGAATCGTGATCCTGCACGAAACCTCGCAGCCAATCTTCATCGAGGGTTATCACAAGCCCGGCGCGCGCGATAAGGATGACGCGGTGTATGACGCGCTTCAGGACCTGATGTCGAATGGCCGCACCTCGCGCCTCTACCGCTCCCTGGTCCGGGACAAGAAGCTGGCGGTATTCTCAGGCGGGTTCAATGGATTCCCCGGCAACAAATACCCAAACCTGTTCGTTTTCTTCGCGGTCTCAACCCCCGGGCACACGCCGGAAGAACTCCGCGACGCGATCCACTCCGAAATCGAGCGGGTCAAGAAAGAAGACATCACGGACGAGGAACTGGCGATGATCAAGGTACGGGCCAAAGCAGACCTCGTGCGCGGGCTGGGTGACAATGAGGGTCTGGCCCAGCAACTGGGAGGCGCCCAGGCGCTCTTCGGCGACTGGAGGGAAGTCTTTCGCCACGTCGATGACATTGGCAAGGTGAGCAAAGCGGACATTCGCCGCGTGGCCAACACCACGTTCGTGGAATCGAACCGCACGGTGGGCATGATTGAGTCCACGCAGCTTGCCCAGGCGGCGCCGTCGGCCGGGAAGGAGAACTAACCATGACGCCAAGACACGCGATGACTTTCGTTCTCGCTCTATTTCTGACCTCGCCGGCATTCGCTCCGCGAGCGGCCGCCCAGGCGACCGATTGGAAACAGATCAAAGCGCCGGCCCTTCACGCCTTTCACCCCGAGCAGCCGCGCCGCGTGCAACTTTCGAACGGAATGGTGATTTTCCTTCAGGAAGATCACGAATTGCCTCTCATTCGCGGTACCGCTGAGATCCGCGGCGGATCGCTAAACGAACCTAGCGACAAGGTGGGCTTGGTGGAGATTTATGGCGGGGCTTGGCGCACCGGCGGCACCAAGAGCCGGACGGGCGACCAGCTCGACGATTACCTGGAAGCCCATGCCGCCAAGGTGGAGACCTCCGGCGGCGCCGATTCGACCACAATCAGTTGGGACTGCTTGAAGGACAACTTTGACGACGTGTTCAAAGTTTTCGTCGAAGTGCTCCGCGAGCCGGAGTTTCGCCCGGACAAGGTGGATCTGGCGAAGAGGCAGATCAACACCGCGATTTCCCGGCGCAATGACGAACCTTTTGGAATCGCACGCCGCGAGGCGGCCAAGCTGGTGTACGGGGCGGACTCCCCCTACGCGCGGGAGCCTGAGTACGCCACGGTGGCGGCCGTGATGCGAGACGACCTTCTGAACTGGCACCGCCAGTATGTGCATCCGAATAACATCCTCCTCGGGATTGAGGGCGATTTCGATGCGGCTTCCATGGAAGCCAAGCTTCACGAGGCATTCGACTCCTGGCCGCAGGGCCCGGCGGCGCCCAAGCTTGAGGTCTCATTCCATGGGCCGAAGCCCGGCATCTATTTTGTTGCGAAGGACGACGTCACCGCCAGCACCGTGCAAATGGTCGGCTTGGGTACTACTCGAAACAACCCGGATTATTACGCGATTGAGGTATTCAATCAATTCTTCGGCGGCTCGTTTTCGTCACGCCTTTTCTCCAACATCCGTTCGAAGAAAGGGCTCGCCTATGCGGTGGGCGGAGGGATCGGGACTAATTATGACCACCCCGGCGTGCTGCGGCTGTTTCTGGGAACCAAGAGCAGCACCACGGCGGCGGCCATCGACGCCTTCAACGTTGAACTGGACGCTCTGAAGACTAATCCTGCCACGCGCGAAGAACTGACCAAAGCGAAAGAGGCCATTCTGAATTCGTTTGTCTTCCGCTTCGATTCGAAGGAGAAGGTGTTGCGCGAGCGGATGAGTTATGAATTCTACGGTTATCCGGCGGACTTCCTGGAGCGCTATCGCGAGGGAATCGCCAAAGTGAGCATCGAGGATGTTTCCCGTGTGGCGGAGAAGTACGTCCACAAGGACCAGCTTGCGACCTTGGTGGTGGGCAAGGCGGCGGACTTTGACAAGCCGCTCTCGACTTATGGGCCGGTGACCACGCTCGACATTACTATTCCGCCTCCGCCGGGGGCAGCCAAGGCCGCCACTGCGAGCAACTCCGCGGGGCAGGCGCTCATCGCCAAAGTCATCGAAAGCCTGGGAGGGGCGGCGAAGGTCAAATCCGTAAAGGCGCTGCGCGAGAAGAGTACGGTGCTTGCTAAGACCCCGCAAGGGGACATGTCGATAGGGATGGAAGAAATCGCTGCTTTCCCCGATCAACTTTGGCAGAAGATGCGCATGCCCATGGGCGAGATGACCATCT
>CAWIUZ010000351.1:0-6065 GCA_963838915.1 uncultured Acidobacteriota bacterium | reverse complement strand
CGAGCGGCATGTTCACTTTGATCGCGGCGTGGCAGGAGACCGAGGCGGCGATCTTGTTCTGCAGGAACGTTCCAGGGACACCGTCCGCCCTTCTTGCCGCGCGTTGTCCAGGATTTCGCGCATCAGGTCGCCCAAATCGTCGGCGCGCGTTTCGGCGGGCGCGGCCTTGATCGCCAAGGTCCTCTGGCCAAAGGGCTCGACCTCGAAGCCGTTAGCCGCCAACTCATCCGCAATCTCCTGGTAAGTAACCTGCTGCTCGGTCTTTAACTCCAGAAGGATGGGTACCAAAAGCCGCTGCACCGATACCTTCTTCTCCTGCCGCATGCGGACGTGGCGGTCAAACAACACCCGCTCGTGCGCGGCGTGCTGGTCCACAATCCAGAGCCCGGTGGGATTTGTGGCCACGATAAAACTTTCCTGGACCTGGCCAAGCGGCTGAAGGTCCGCCGGCAACTCGCCTGGTGGCGCGATGCCGGACGGGACGCCCGGGCGGACACCCGAATCGGCTTTAAATCGCGACGATGGTGGCGCGTAAGGAGATAAGGCGGCCTCAAGCGGGAGCTGTCCCGTTCGCGGCATAGGCGCGGGCGAAGACAACTTGAACGGCGCAGGGGCACGCCATGGTGCGCCCGTACGAGCCTGCCACGCAGCACCTCTGCCGGCCTGGCTTGGTGCGCCCGGCCGGGTTTGTGTTGGCGGGCTAATCAGCGGATTTTGGGCGCCTTGCCCCGCTGCCTCTTCCTCGAGTTTCTCGGCCACCTCCGCCGCATCGGCCTCCACGGACGTTGCTCGCGACGACCGGGCCATAGGAAACGAGGCGACGGGCCGCGAGGCCACGAGAGCCTGGCGAAGCGAATCCCGCACCAGATCGTGGATGAATCCGGAGTGCCGAAAGCGCACTTCAATTTTTGACGGATGGACGTTGACATCCACTTCGACAGCAGGCAGCTCGAGAAAGATCAGGGCCACCGGAAAAACCGAGCCGGGAAGAATGTTACGATAAGCCTCCGTGATGGCGTGCAGGATCAGGCGGTCGCGAACCAGCCGGCGATTCACAAAGAAGTAAATGTTATTGCGGTTGAGCTTGTGCACTTCGGGCCGGGAGGTGAAGCCAAATACGCGGACCAGGGGAGCTTCGGCAGAACTCTCGCCTTCCTCCTCGACGCCCGCCGGAGCGGGAACCACCATGCGCCTCTCCACGGGGGCAATCTCGATCAGTTGCTCGAGAGTTTGCGCGCCCATCACCTGGTAAACGCGTTCGCGCAGACTTCGAACCGGCGGCACCTGAAGAATCTCGTTGTTCAGGGATGCGAGGCGAAAACACTTGTCCGGGTGGGCGAGCGCATAATGCGTCACGAGGCTCGCAATGTGGCCTAGCTCCGTAGATTCGGACTTCAGAAACTTGCGCCGCGCCGGAGTGTTGTAAAAGAGGTCCCGGACCTCCACCCGCGTGCCCGCCTCCCACGCAATTTCCCGGACGTCTCCGCAGCTTGCCGCCCGCAATTTCCAGGCGCGTGCCGGAACTCTCCGAAGCGTGCCGCGTCTCGAGCAGCAGGCGCGAAACGGCGGCCATCGAGGGCAGCGCCTCGCCGCGAAAGCCCAAAGTGGCGATTTCAAATATGTCGTCGGCGCTGCGGATTTTGCTGGTGGCGTGACGCTCGAAGGCCAGCAAGGCATCGTCATGGCCCATGCCGCACCCGTCATCCACAACACGGATCAGGCGCTTCCCTCCCGACTCCACGGACACTTGGATAAGGCCCGCCCCGGCGTCCACGGAATTCTCGACCAACTCCTTCACCACCGAGGCAGGGCGCTCCACCACTTCGCCGGCGGCGATTTTGTTGGCGACGATTTCCGGCAGAATGCGAATGACGGACATAAGAAGTCGAGAGTCGACAGTCGAGAGTCGAAAGTCCGGGGTCAAGAAGTCGAAAAGTCAGGAATCCGAAGCAGTGTCATTCCGAGCGCAGCGAGGAATCTCGCCCTGAGTGTATCTAAGGCAGTGCGAGATTCCTCGTCGCCTTCGGCTCCTCGGAATGACATGCTTTCTCATACTTCATCCCTCAGCCTTTACCCTTCACACTTTACTCTTTGACCTTTAATCCCAACTCTTCCAGTTGCTCCGGCTCGACCCCGGCCGGAGCCTCACTCATCAAATCTACAGCGCTGGCGGTCTTCGGGAAGGCGATGACCTCGCGGATATTCGACTCGCCGGCCATGAAGGCAATGATGCGGTCGTAGCCGAGCGCAATGCCGCCGTGCGGGGGCGTTCCGTATTCGAGGGCCTCGAGAAAGAAGCCGAAGCGCTCGCGGGCTTTCTCTTCCGTCAAGCCCAGCACGCTAAAGACGCGGCGCTGAATGTCCTGGCGGTGGATACGAATGGAGCCGCCGCCGATTTCGGATCCGTTGAGCACCAGGTCGTATCCAAGCGCCTTCACCGAGCCCGGATCGGACTCGATCGCCTCGAGGTCTTCCTCGCGCGGCGAAGTGAACGGGTGGTGCATGGCGGCGAAGCGCTTCTCCCGCTCATCGTAATCGAACATGGGGAAGTCGATCACCCACAGAAAATTCCAGGTCCCGGGCCTGATCAGCTCCAGCCGCTCGGCCAACTCCAGCCTGAACCAGCCTGAGGCCTCGTCGAGTTGGTGAACTCTGTGGCGCGAGGTTTCCTCGCAACCGAGGAGGACGATGAGATCACCGGCGCGAGCCTCGGTAGCGTTCGCGATGCCGCGCAGGCATTCCTCGCCGACCGTCTTTGAGAGCCGCGACTGAATCTCGACATCCTTCAATTCCACAAGGGCAACATTCCCGGCGCCCAGCGTCTTGAGCGGAACCTGGTACTTGTCCATCTGGCTGCGCGAGATTTTGCCGGCCCCGCCCGGAATCCGCAGTGCTTTCACTGCCTTGAAACCGCGAACGTTGGCCAGGGGACTTCCAGTCACGTCGATTCGTTTCCACGCCAGGTCGAATCCCAGATGCGGCTTGTCGGAGCCGTAGCGCTCCATCACCAATTCATACGTGAGGCGCTGGAACGGGCGCTTGACCTCCACCTGGACCAGCGCAAAGAGCTTCTCCATCAGCCGCTCGATGATGTCGAACAGCGCGTCTCGCTGAGGAAACGCCATCTCGATATCGATTTGCGTGAACTCCGGCTGGCGGTCGGCGCGCAGATCCTCGTCGCGAAAACACCGGACAATCTGGAAATAACGGTCGAAGCCGCCGATCATAAGGATCTGTTTGAAGAGCTGCGGCGATTGCGGCAGCGCGTAGAAATGGCCGTGATGGAGGCGGCTGGGGACCAGGTAGTCGCGCGCGCCCTCGGGCGTCGAGCGCGTCATGAACGGCGTCTCGATTTCACTGAATCCATGCTCGGAGAGGTGCTGGCGCACCACCTGGCTCGACCGGTGCCGAAGCCGCAAATTGCGCTGCATCCGCCCCCGCCTCAGGTCCAGGTAGCGATAGCGAAGCCGAGTCTCCTCGCTCGTTTTCGTTTCGTCCTCGATCGGAAAGGGCGGAGTCTTGGACTCGTTAAGAACTAGAAGCTTTGCCGCTTTGACTTCCACCCTTCCGGTCGAAATCTGCGGGTTAACCGTCTCCGTCGAACGCAGCACCACTTCGCCTTCCACGCCCACCACGTACTCGGGGCGCACTTCGTCCGCTCGGTCATGCGCTTGGGCGCTCGCTTCCGGGTTGCAGACAACCTGCGTCACGCCGGTGTGGTCGCGAAGGTCGAGAAAGATGATATTCCCCAGGTCGCGGCGGCTATCTACCCAGCCCGCCAGAAAGACCGTCTGCCCCGCGTGTGATTCGCGGAGCTCGCCGCAATACTGGGTTCGTTGTCGATCTCCAAGAAGGTCAAGTTTCACAGTCACCGCCAAAAAGAAATAGTAAATTGTAAATGGTAAATTCTGAATTACGAAAACCGAGCTGAAGGTGCGCTGTCATTCCGAGCCCTTCGCTGTCATCCTGAGCGCAGCGAAGGATCTCGCTCTGGGTGCTCAGGGTAAACTCCGCGAGGAATCTCGCTCTGCGCCGAGCAAAGCGCCAAACAAAGATCAGAGCGAGATTCCTCGCTTCGCTCGGAATGACACCACAATACTAGTCCAGTCTTCATAATTTACAATTTACTATTTATAACTCACTAATTACCATTTACAATTTTGCCGTAAGATACGACACGATGTTACCGGGCTCGACTTCCTGCTGCTGGCCGGTGGTCATATCTTTCACCTGGTAGCGCCCGGTAGAGATTTCGCCCTCTCCGATGATAACGGCAAAGCGCGCCTGGAGCTTGCTTGCCACTCCCATCGCCTTCTTAATCTTCATGGGATCATAATCGATTTCGACACTCAAACCCTGCGCACGAAGCTCGCGCGCCAGGCCCGAGGCGGCCGGGAGCGCTGCTTCCCCCATCCAGACGATGTAAGCGGCAAGCGGCGCCTCGGATTTAAGCAACCCGGCCGCCTGCACTGCCAGAATCAGCCGGTCCTGTCCGATCGAGAAGCCAATACCGGGCGTGGGTGGGCCGCCCAGCATTTCGGACAGCCCATCGTACCGGCCGCCGCCCAGCACCGCGTTCTGCGCGCCCAGGGCGCCGCTAGTGATCTCGAACGTGGTTCGCGTGTAGTAATCAAGCCCGCGCACCAGGCGGGGCGTGACCTGATAAGAAATCCGCCGCTTTTGAAGCTCACTCGTCACGCATTCAAAATGCTGGCGGCACTCGGGGTCGAGATTGTCGATGATTTTGGGCAGCTTTTCGATGATGGGCTGGTCCGCCTCCACCTTGCAGTCCAGCACGCGCAAGGGATTCGTCTCCGCGCGCCGCTGGCAATCCGCGCACATCGAGGCTTTCACGGCTTCTAGAGCCTGCCGCAGAACCGTCAGGTACTCGGCGCGGCACTTGGGGCATCCCACCGAGTTCAGGAGAAGCTGGTACTCTCGAATGCCCACGCGCTCGAGGAAGAGCAAGAGCATTTCGAGCACCTCCGCATCCACCAGCGGACTTTCGGACCCCAGCACTTCCGCGCCGATCTGGTGGAACTGCCTGTAGCGCCCCTTCTGCGGGCGCTCGCGGCGGAACATGGGGCCCATATAATAAAGCTTGTGAACGCCGCCCTGGTTGTACAGGCTGTGTTCAATGTAGGCGCGCACCACTGAGGCCGTCGCCTCCGGCCGCAGTGTCAAGGACTCGTCGTCGCGATCCTGAAAGGTGTACATCTCCTTCATAACAATATCTGTATCGGCGCCCACACTGCGCGAAAAGAGCCCCGTCTGTTCCAAAATGGGGGTGCGAATTTCGCCGTAGTGATAAGCGCCGAAGATGTTGCGAGCCTCTGCCTCCACACGCTGCCAGAGGCTTGTGTCCGGTGGCAGCAGGTCGCGTGTTCCCTTGACGGAGCGAATGGGTTCAATTCTCATGGTCTGTTGGTCGTGCGCTCGGCTCAGAAAGGCACCTCGATGTCGTCGTCGCCCTCCACAAGTTCAGAGAGGTACCTTTCCCTGTACTGCAGGTAATGCTTGCCATGAAGGTCGATGAAATTCCGATCGGCTTCCGAGAGCTGCCGCTTCAGACGGGCCGGCACGCCGAGATAAAGGCTGTTCGGGGGGATCACTGTGTTCTCCACCACCAGCGCCCCGGCGGCAACAATCGACCCTTCCCCGATGCGGGCATTGTTCAGCACAACGGCGCCAATGCCGATCAGGCAGTGATTCCCGACGGTGCAGGCGTGCAGCACGGCGCGGTGCCCCACCGTAACCCAATCGCCGATGGTCACCGGCAGATTCGGGAAACCGTGCACGATGGTCCCGTCCTGAATGTTCGTGTTGGCGCCGATGCGGATCGGCGCAACGTCGCCGCGCAGCACCACCTGAAACCAGACGCTTGAGTTCTCACCAATTTTCACGTCCCCGATAACGTCAGCGCTCGGGGCCACAAATGCCGTAGCCGCAATGCGCGGCGCGGAATCTCCCAGAATCATCTCCATCATCAGCCCCACTCAGTCGGTTCGTAATCAGTTCACAAGCCTTTTGAAATTAACACAGGGGAGAGAAAGCCTGCAAGGAAA
>CAWIUZ010000350.1:0-17949 GCA_963838915.1 uncultured Acidobacteriota bacterium | reverse complement strand
GATGCAGGGTCTTGGGTATTGCCGAGCCCAGGTTCTTCGCGAGCGCCTTGGCCTGGTCGGCCACTTGCAGAATGTTGCCGCCAATCTGACGTGAAATGCTGATCAGTGCGCCGGGCTGGTTGTTTCCGTAAACCAGCATGCGGGGATCTTCGATGCCGTCTCGCACCTCGCCGATATCACGCACCCGAATGGGCGTCTGGCCGTCCACAGCCACCACGGAATTCCGGATATCCTCCAGGTCGGCGAACTGACCAGTAGCGAGAACGAGGTAGCGCGAATAATCCTTGTCCAACCTTCCCACGGAGGTTATGTCGTTGGTGGCTTTCAGGCGGTCCGCGATGTCGGGCAAGGAGAGGCGGTGGGCGAGCATTTTCTGGGGGTCAACAATGACAGAAGCCTCGCGGGTATCGCTCGCCTCAACTTCCACCAGCGCCACGCCCGGCACACGATTGAAGATTGGACGCAGGTTGTAGTAGGCATAATCGCGCAGGTCGGAATCCGGGACGTTTCCGTTCAGGACGAACATGAGGATCGGCCAGGCAGAGGGCGTAATACGCTCAACCGAGACGTCGGTCCCAGCGGGGAGGTCCGTTCTGACGTCGCTGACGCCTGCCTGCAGAAGTTGGAGCGCGTACTGCATATCCATGTCGGGATTAAACAGGACGGAAATCTCAGTAGCGCCACGAATCGTACGGGAGCGCACGCGCCACACACCCAGCACGGTCCGTGCCTCTTCTTCGAGAGGCCGCGTCACTGTCAGTAGCATGTTTTGCGGCGAGAGATCGCCGGAATGCGCGAGAATGACGATGCGCGGGAAAGAAAGCTCAGGATAAATATTGCTGGGCAGCCGAAAAACGGAAATCAGGCCCGCCGCCACCAGCAAGACAGTCAGCAGGTAGACAGCGCGGCTGTTCTGGCGAAAGAATCGGACGACGTTCATGTTTTGACCTTGATTTTCGCGTGTTCGGGAAGGCCATAGCCTCCGCCCAGGATGATGGTTTCTCCCTCTTCCGCCCCGGAAAGCAACTCGACGCGGTCCTTGGTTTCGAGCCCCAGTTTAACCGGAACGGCTTCCGCCTTTTCTCCGTCCACGCGGTAAATCTCCGGGTTTCCATCCGAGTCGCGGTAGACTGCCTCGAGCGCGGCAACCAGCGTGTTGCGGTGTGTTTCGAGCGGCACGGTCGCACTGAGGAACATCCCCAGCCGCAGCAGTCCGGCGCCATTCGCGATCCGGATGCGAACCAGTCCTACGTTGGTGGTGGGATCAACGGCGGGAGAGATGGCCACAATGTGACTCTGAAACACCTTGCCCGGAAAGGCGTCAGTGGAAATACTGAGCGCCTGCCCGATGCGAATCCTCTGCAAGTAAAGCGCCGGCACATTTCCATATAGTTCCACTTCCGAGGTGTTCGCAACTTCGAATATCGGCTGCGCCGCCGTGCCGTCAACCTGCTCGCCCGCGCTCAGCAAGCGCTTGACCACCATCCCGCTTAGCGGTGAGCGCACGTCGGTGCGCGTAAGGTTCAACTGCGCGAGCGAAAGAGCGGCTTCCGCCTGGTTAAAAAGAGCTTTGTTGACGGTGGCCTGGGTGCGCGCGTCCTCAAAATCCTTCTGCGCAGCGATGCCGCGGTCCAGCAGCTTCTGGTTGCGGGCTAAGCTCAGGTCTGAGTTCTCCACGTTTGCTTTGGTTTGATCCACCGCCGCCTGAGCCTGGCGAACCTGGTCGTGAAATAGCCGGTCGTCAATCTTCGCCAGCACTTGCCCCTCGGTGATGTGATCGCCCTCCGCCACCAGCATGTGAGCGACTCGGCCGGGAACGAGCGAACTGACGCGAACGTCCTGATTGGGCAGCGCGGATATGGTTCCCGTGACGGATAGGTTAGATTGAATATCCGCTCGCTCCACACGCGTGACGGTGACTTCCGCAACCACGTTGGCCGCGGCCTCGTCGCCGCCCTCATCCTCATCTCCGGCGGATTTTTTCGAGCAAGAGGGCAAAAGGAATAAGGCGAGCGTCAGGATCATACAGCCCATCACTGGTACCATTCCGAGCCCGTCGATTTTTCCGCCCAGTCTTCGCGCTGCCATCCTGAGGGAAGACTTCATGATCCTTGGGCTTTCCAACATGCATGAAAATGGCCTATGTGGAGGCAGCCGCGGAGTCCGGGAGGGGCGGGGCTTTAGCCCCGCCGTCAGGGCCCTCACCCACCACTTCGTGGTCCCCCCTCTCCCGCCCGCGGGAGAGGGGTCGGGGGAGAGGGGGTTGCCAGTCACGGCGGGGCTGAAGCCCCGCCCTTCCGCCCCCATTTTCATGGCAGCAAAGGATGTTGGCAGTTCGGTCTGGAAGTGCTGCAATCCTGTGCAAGGTTCTTCCTGTGCCAACTGCTGAGATTCTTCGCTTCGCTCAGAATGACAGCGCGGCGTAATCCGTGAATGGCGCGGTCGCGCAAAAGTTATCATTTATTCCACCGTTCCTCCCACCGTTTCCTCCAAGTCGGCGTAAAGGTTCTGTAATTGTTCGAGGCTCTGAAGATAATTGCTCTCCACGCTTTGCACATCCTGCTGAGCCTGGATTGCCGTAAGAATACCGGTCTTGCCGGCGCGATAGCTTTCCTCCGCCATACTCTCCAATTGACGGGCCACGGGCAGCAGCCGGTCGTGATAGAGGCGAACTTGCGTGCGTTGGGCTCCCAGGTCGAAATAGGCGGATTCCACGCGGGCGGAAACAGAGCGCTCCGCGGCGGCAGTCTCGGCGTCCAATACCCGCGAATTGGCGATCGACTGCGCTATTTCGCCTTGGTTGCGAGCGAAAATCGGCAGGGCAAGAGAAACCTGACCGCGGGGCCCGTAACGGAAATCGCGGGGCGAGTTGAAGTCCAGACCGGCCTCGAACGTCAAGTCGGGAATCCTCTCCGCCTTCAGTAGAGAGCGTCGGCTGTCTTCAACCTTCTTTTCCTCGCCCAGATGCTGCAAGTCAGGGTTCGATTGGTAGGCGCGCCCGACCAGGTCTTCCAAACGCGCGGTCGGAGTAGCATCTTCGAGCGTCCCCGCCAACTCCCAGGGCTTGGTCGCGGGTTCGTTCAGGAGCGCGTTGAGTTCGCTAAGCGAAACGACCTCACGCTGCCTCGCCACCTCGAGGTCGGCCTCGGCGCGCGAGACTTCCAAACCGCTCTGCAACACCTCGAGTTGCGCCACATCCCCGGCGTCGAAGCGATCCTTGGCAATTTGCTCGAGGCGCTTGGTCAGGCCGACCACGCGTGACAGCCGCTCCGATTCCGCGCGCGCGTAGGCAGCCGCATAATAAGCTTCACGTGTGTTCATTCGCACTTGGCGGATCAGCGTGGCGATCTCGACCTCGGTCACCGCGCCTTCCTGGCGAGCAACGTCGATTCTGCGGCCACGCTTCCCGCCGATCTCGACGGGTTGATCGAAGAAGAGGCCTTCGTGCGGCTCATCCCGCAAAGCCGTAAAGTTGGCTGTGGGGTTGGGTCTTTCCTTGGCGATCTGGATTCCCGCCAGCGCCACCGCGCGCTGCCGCCGCGCCGCGGCGAGGTCCAGGTTTTGCCTGTCCGCAAGGTCGAGCGCTTCCTGGAGGGTAAGGCGCGGTGGTTGCTGCGCCGGCGCCAAGGTAGTGCCACTTAGCAGAGCTAGCATCAGCCACGCCAGTTTCTTCATCTGCTACCTGCCGACCACCAGGATGACAAACGAGCCGGGTTTCATTTTGCCCCTCCGCTCGCCGGGGGCGGGCGGCTCGAAGTCCGCCGCCGACAGGAAAATGTTATGTGTTTTCTCGTCCAGGGCCATGGTGCGCGCGCTGCGTTTAGTCGAAACGTTCTCCACCACTGAGAACTTGGCCGGAGAATCTTCATGCACAACGGTAAGTGTCCCATCGCCGCAAGAGGCGAAGGCGTATTTCGTCTCGGGATCGAAACGGTTGGCGTCAACACCCTGGCCGATGGCCGGTGAAGCGACCACCTTGCCGCTGTCCGCATCCACTACCGCCATCATCTGGTTGTGGCAGCCCGCAAAGAGGCGGCGGTTAGCCTGATCCATCGCCAGGCCCGAGGGCTCCTCGCAGGGCGCCAGCGGCCAGCGGTTCACCACCTTCAAGTTCTGCGCATCCAACTGAACAATTTCAGACTTGTCCTCGATGTTGACGTAGATGTTTCCCTTCCCGTCCGCCGCTGCAAATTCCGGCCTGCCCGCGAGATCGACGGTGCCCGCAACCGTCCCATCAGCGGCGTTGATGGCAGTCGCATTGTTGCTGCGCCCGTTCATCGTAAAAACGCGCTTCGTTACGCCATCGTAAACAATCGCATCCGGGTTGGTGCCGGTGCTCGCGGTGCCGAGGGTTTTGAGAGTCTTCAGGTCGAAAATGGTCACCGTGTTGGCGCGGCCGTTGCTTGTGAAGCCACGTCCCAGTTCCGGCGCCACTGCGATGCCGTGTACGCCTTGAGTGTCTGGAATATCTCCCACCAGAGCGTAGGAGTCAGTATCCATAACCTGGACGTGGGTGCCGTGCGAGATGTAGAGGCGGCGTCCCGCGCTATCCACGGCGAGATAATCCCAGAAACCCTCGCCACCCACGGGGACTGTCTTAATCACGTGATAACCGGAAGCGCCTGCCGATTGGCCGGCTGCACTGGAACACAGACCAGTGAAGAAGGCTACTGCCAGAGCGACCACACCGAAGCTTTCGAGAAGCGTGACGGTCTTGCGCATAGGGCTGGACCTCCTTTAGTTCTGTAGGCTTAAAGCCTACACCGGGAATCTGAAAATAACCTGAAGGGTGGGCGTGGTGGCGCCCGTTCTCCGCCCCTTAGACCCTAACCCAATTCCCCGGAGAGATGGCAATGGAAGTCTAAATAGCGGTTCGTGCAGGCCCGGAGGGCCGACAGAGAGTAGCCCACGGCAAGCCGTGGGGCCGGGCAGCATCCCCATTTTACAACAGCCCCGGAGGGGCGGCAGAGGCTCCGCGCGACGCCTGTCGCCCCATCCGGGGCTTTGGATATTAACGCCTCCGTCGCCTCCCACGGCTTGCGCCGTGGGCTACTTTCTGCCGCCGCTCAGCGGCTCACGAAGCCGTCACAGTTTAAGTTAACGCCCGTGTGTGCCCGCGCTCAGCAGCCAGAAAGGCTGCCGCAACACCATTGATGGCTAATACGCGCCAGGGTAAGACTTGCCAGTCGGTTCGTAGTCCCGACCGTACATATTCTTGTGATTGGTAAGCAGGTCGCCCGACTCGGGCAAGCGAAGCTCTCCGAGGGAACTGGAGCCCGGCGAAAAGGCCACATCACGCGAAAGAGACTTGAGGGCCTCAGGAAGGCAGCGCTCATGCCAGACATTGAGTTGGTATCGCCCGGCCGGAACGGAGCTTATGCTCACCTCGCCCGCCGCGTTGGAGACGGCATAGTAGGGATACTCCAACGCAATAATCACGGCGCTCATCTCGGGATGGATATTACAGAAAATGTAACTCACTCCAGGCTTGTTGAAAGTTATGGCACGCGTGGCCCCGCCCTCATAGAGGCCCAAATCGAATTTCTTGCCCTCGAAAAGCGAGAAGACATTGTGGAAAAAAGGATCGCGGTTGGGGAACTCGACAACCGCACCCACCGGCACGATGAGGAGATGGGGAATGAACCGCTTGTTCTTTTGGACGAGTTGGAATCGGTGCGACGTCGTCTCGAGGTGGACGGCAGGAAAATCGCTGCTTTCGGAGAGTGGAGTGAGGAAGACCACTGCGTTCGAGTTGTCGACCGTCTTGCCTCGACTGGCCGGGGCAAGCAAGGTCACGCGGCCCGTCACCGTCAGGCCTTGCGCCGGCGACGCCGTGCGGGCGACGAGCGCCCCCATGAGCACAAGCCAATAGCAGCGGCGCCATGACACAGTCTTCATAGAACGAACTCCCTTAGGGTTTGTGCAAGGGCGGCCGTTGTGGCCGCCCTACCGGAACACGGGAATGACACTAGAAGCTGTTTGAAAACCTTCCGTAC
Organism: uncultured Acidobacteriota bacterium; assembly: GCA_963838915.1. Taxonomy (GTDB): domain Bacteria; phylum Acidobacteriota; class Terriglobia; order UBA7540; family UBA7540; genus CAVROP01. Next base: position 11,953 of record CAWIUZ010000350.1, on the reverse strand, counting down.
CCGATTGAAACAGGGATGGTCGACTCCGTGCGCAGCCGTGCTCCCCGGAGGGGAGCAAATTGAGTAGCCGGGGGTGAAACCCCTGGACCCGACCCTACACCCCGCCTTCGGCACCCCTCTCCCCGCGGGCGGGGAGAGGGGAAATGGGGTGAGGGGCGACGTTCCCGGGGGCGTTGCCCCCGGCTACTCATGTCCAGCCCCTGCGGGGCTGAGCCCTCGAGCGGCGGCCGGGCATCCTGGGCGGCATTCAGTAATCTCTCCTCTCCCGGGCGGTCTTGAAACAGCTTCTAATCACACCCTCCTCAAAACAAGGCGGCGGCGCCTAGGCCCACCTGGTTTGCCGTAAACAAACCAGGATGAGTCTCCGCCGTCATCAGGCGGCGATATTCGAGCGAGAAGATGAGATTCGAGCGCAGGTGATAGATACTGTTGAGAAACCAGGTCTCGTTTCTTCCGATCGCCAGGCCCTCATAGCCCTCATCCTGGTAAGTGTACTGGAGGCCTGGCGGAGGGCTGAAATCTTCGCCAAAAGCGCCGTTGAACTCGAGCTTGGGCAACGCCATGAATTTCAGTTGCGCCCATCCGCCCGTGGAGTTGGGAGCGCGGATGACGGTTTGCGGATCGTCCAGATAGCCGTAAAACGCGATGCTGCGGCCCTCGCCGGCGCCCAGCCCGCCAATGGCGCGGCCGCGGTAAAACTCCCCAGTCAACGAAAACCGGTGACTGAGCGGAAGGCTCCAGTCTGCGGTTCCCGCCCACGCATCCACCATGCGCCCGTAACCCCAGTTCTGGCGAGAATAGTAACCGCCTGCCCCAATCGAAGCCGGCCCAAAGGGCGAGCCATGCGTCCAGGCAACTCTCGCAGCGTAGGCGGGTTGTCCGGATTTCTCTCCCGCCTCAGGGGCACGATTGTAGGAATCGGAAGGCAACTCGCCGGTCAGCGGGTCCATGAGACCGCCTTCGAGCGATAGGCTCGACCCCTCCGTTAAAGTTATACGATGCTCGACGAAAATCTGGGGAGTCCAAACCCACAAGTTGCCGGCGGAAGCCAGAGCGGGGTTGGCCACCGAAACCAGCGAGGTGGGCGAGAGAGGAGAGAAGAACGGAGCTTCTTGCCCGGCCACAAGAGATGTCTTCTCCCAGTCCAGCCGCAGCCCCGCGGTGCGCAGGCGAACCAAGCCGGTCGTGATTCCGTAGGAGGTGGACGGGAACCCTCCAAAGAAATCCATCTGAACTTCGGCGCTGCTTCGCGCCCCTGCGATGTCCGGCCCGAACACTTCAAGCCCTATGAGTGATTGCCTGGCCGTAGCGCCGAAGCCGGCATTCGGTTCCGAATCATAGTGAGGAGTGGCGAAATCGGGCACGTCAAAGTTGTTTGTGGCCCCGCGCGTGGTGAAGGCGTTGAAGAGCGCCACGCCGGAGAGCCGCACCCGGTATTTCGAGCCGCTCTCCACCTTAGTCTGATACTGGTCATCAACTTTCGCGTTGAGCAGTTGCTGCTCCTCTTCCACCTTAGAGACTCGCGCCGCAAGTTGCGACCCCACGGCTTCTCGGGATGCCGGCGCGGGGGGAACCGGCGCGGCTTGAGCATTCGTTTGACTGGTGGTTGAGGCGAACTCGCCCTTGATGGCCGAGAGTTGCTCGCGGGCAGTCTTGAGATCCTGCCGAAGCTCGCCGAGTTCCGCGCGCGCCGCCGATACCTCCGCGCGCATCGATTGAAGAGCGGAATTAAGTTCCTGGATTTGGTCCCTCAGGCCGGCCGGGTCGCTCGAAGCTGAGCTTGCCTCCGCAACTTTTGCCCCGGCCGATGGCTCTTGGGGAGTCGCATTGAGCGTCGTCACAAGAAGCGCCGCGAACAAGGCTCCCGCAACCTTCAGTGAGCGATTCAAGCAGGGCAGCTTCATTGAACCTCCTTACGTCAACTTCTCTGCGCTCCTGCCGCTATCGCAGGTGAGAAGGCTTCGAAACCAGGTTAATCGTGAATGCCCCAGACACTCTTATTATCTAACACTATTGCCACAAATCCTAAGAGCTTTGCTGAGCCCCCCAAGCCGATAGCGGAGGACCCATGGCGATGGGCCCATACGCGTTAACCTAAAGACCGCGGGCTACTAGAGCCGCGGAGCGGCGCCAGAAAGTAGCCCACGGCGTGAGCCGTGGGACCCCGTGCTGCGTTCATACCCGCAGCCCCAGAGGGGCGACAGAGACAGCGCCGGGGAATCTGTCGCCCCTCCGGGGCTCATGCAACCCGGGACCGCTCCTCGCTCCCACGGCTTACGCCATGGGCTACTCTCTGCCGGCCCTCCGGGCCTCTGGAAGCGGCCGGTGAGTGCTACGAAGCGCAAGCTGAGCGATTAGGTTGACGCCTATGGGCAATGGGCCCTGAGGCGAGTCGGAGTGCGAGCGTGGCACCCTCCAGGTTGCAATGGTCCCGACTTCCTGAGTCGCGGACTCGTCAAGGCAACGCAGTGTGCATTCTCATTATCCTAGGGATATACTTGGGGAATAAGCGGCGCCTGCCGGCCAGGGCAAAATTGTTCACGGAGGAATGTGAGGTTCCTGATGCCATCGGTCTTACTCATCGAGGACGATACGAGAATTCACAAAACGCTGCGATTGCTGTTTGAGTCGGAGGGCTATTCTCTCGAGGTGGCCTCAGACGGGGCATCCGGCCTCGAAGCTTTCCGCAGTCGAAAGCCCTCGGTTGTAATCCTGGACCTTAAGCTGCCCAAGATGTCAGGACGTGATGTTCTGCGGGAGATTCGGAAAGAAGCCGTATCCCAGCCGGTCATCATGTTAAGCGCCATTTCCGAGGAGGTTGACAAGGTCCTGCTGCTGGAACTGGGCGCGGACGACTATGTGACCAAGCCGTTCAGCCCCAAGGAGCTACTGGCGCGTGTTGGCGCCGTGATGCGCAGGGCGGAAAGAACCCTTCCCAGTGATGCCTACAGTTTTGGCGACATCATTGTGGATTTTGCAAAAATGGAGGTCACTCGCGACGGCAAACCGGTCACGCTCACTGCGCATGAGTTCAAGACGTTGAAGTACTTCACCCAGAATCCCGAACGGGTGCTGTCGCGCGACGAATTACTCAACCGGGTCTGGGGGTACGAGTGCTACCCCTCGACGCGCACCGTAGATAACCATATTCTCAGGCTTCGGCAGAAGCTCGAGAAGGATCCTGAGAATCCCTTGCACTTTCGCACCGTACACAAAGTAGGATATAAGTTCGTTCCGTTTCTCAAAACCCAAGAGGCCAGTTAGGACCCAAAGTTAGAAGGTCGCTAAGGAACAAAGCCCGCTAAGCAAGCGGAAGAATTCAGTTCAGGGCGACAGCCGCATGGACATTAACCCACGATGTGAGGACTGCGAGAGCCGCGGAGCGGCGACAGAGAGTAGCCCACGGCGTGAGCCGTGGGAGGTCATGCAGCGTCAATTGTCACAGCCCCGGATGGGGCGACAGACGTGGTGAGGGAACCTCTGCCGCCCCTCCGGGGCTGAGGTAATCCGGAGCGGCCTCTCGATCCCACGGCTTGCGCCGTGGGCTACTTTCTGTCGGCCCTCCGGGCCTGTACAAACGGGTCATCAGACCCGCAACACCATCAGCCGAGGTTTTGGGTTAACGCCCATGACGCGACCGCCGTAGATCCTGTCCGAGGCGATTTTCGTTGATGCGTGACCTAATCAAAATCCGTGCGTGGTATTCAGGAATCAGCCGCAAGGGCCGCCTGCGCACCAAATTCCTTCTATCCTTGCTTGTCGTCTCCGCTTTTTTAACCTGTTCCACCCTGCTGGTGGTCCGGCACCGGCTGCAAATACAGATCAGAGAAGAAATCCGCCAGGACCTGCGAAATTCCGTGGTCACGTTTCAGATCTTCCAACGGCAGCGCGAGATGGCGCTCGAAGGCTCGGCTGCGTTGGTGGCCAATCTGCCTATTATCGAAGCCCTGATGACTTCCCGTGACCCGGCAACGATTCAAGATGCCTCGGCCACGCTGTGGCGAAGAACGGGTGGAGACTTGTTCGTGCTGGCGGACCGCAAGGGGCAGTTGATGGCGCTCCATTCCGTAAATCCCAGCATCACTCCGGCGCAAGCGGGTGAGATGCTCGAGCGATCGCTCCGCAGCGGGGAAGCAAGCGACTGGTGGTTTGGCGGCGGGCATCTGTTTCGCGTCTTCATGCGGCCCATTTACTTTGGTGAACCCGCGAGCGGCACAGAACTCGGCCTGCTGGTGCTGGGTTCAGAAATTAACGAGCAGGTTGCAGAGGACGTACGTCAGGTGGCTTCAAGCCAGGTGGCATTCCTCTACGGGCGGACGGTCGTGGTAAGCACGCTCTCCGGCAGGCAGAAGGATGATTTGGGCAAGCTGGCCTTGGGGCCGGGGACCTCAACCACACCGGTCCAGGCCGCATCTTCCAGGCTCGACCTGGCTCCTGTGGATCTGCAACTGGGGCAGGAACAGTTCCTTGCCATGTCCACTGCTCTCCCGCCTGGCAGTTCGCTTCCTGCCGGCCTGGTGGTCCTCCGATCCTACGACCAGGCCGCCCGATTCCTCAAGAGCCTCAACCGCTGGCTTTTCGGCCTGGGCTTGACCGCAATTCTGGCGGGAAGCCTGCTGGTATTTCTCATCTCGGACACCTTCACTCGTCCGCTTGCCAACCTGGTGAAGGGCGTGCGCGCGCTCGAGCAGGGCAACTTCGACTATCCCCTCGAAGCGCAAGGAAAAGACGAAGTGGCCGAGCTGACCCAATCGTTTGTCACCATGCGTCGTACACTGTGGAGCGCCCAGCAAGAGTTGCTGCGGGCGGAAAGATTAGCCACTGTCGGGCGCATGGCCAGCTCCATTTCCCACGATCTGCGCCATTCCCTGACAACCATTCTCGCCTACGCAGAGTTTCTATCCGAAGGGGGTCTCACGCAGGTCCGGCGCCTTGAATACTACTCAGAGATACGGCAAGCCGTGAATCAGATGACGGATCAACTACGGGCGCTGCTCGAGTTCTCGAGAGTCAGGATGGTGAACCGGCCGGTCCGCGGCAGCATCGTGCCGGTGATTGAACGCGCCCTGCACAGCGTCAAGGCGCGCCCGGCATTCAGCGGGATCAAGGTGGTGACCTCGTTTGAGGGTGGAAGTGAAGGCTGGTTTGACCCCGCCAGCCTGGAACGCGTCTTCCACAATTTACTGCTCAATGCCTGTGAGGCCGCGCCGCCCCAATCAGGTCGCGTGCAGGTAACCACCCGCGAGACTGCCTCAGGGCTCGAGATCCGCGTTGCCGATAACGGTAGTGGCATCCCCTCTGAGGTTCGCGACACGCTCTTCCAACCCTTTGTGACCGCAGGCAAAGACAATGGCATCGGACTCGGCTTGGCCACTGTCTACAAGATCGTGCAGGAACACCAGGGGCAGGTTGAAGTGGAACGTACCGGCCCGGAGGGAACGGTGCTGCGCATCGTGCTCCCGGCGGTCCCCGCAGAAGCCCGAATAGCCAGCAGTAATATTCTCTAAGAGCTTTCAAGACATGGCTCGCCCCAACCGGTGTTTTTCCCATAGACTTCGACGGCGTGAACAAATGACGGCAGTGTCATCCTGAGCGAAGCGAAGGATCCCCGCAGTTTCTTCGATTCAACCACTCACAAACAACTGCCGAGATGCTTCGCTGCGCCCAGCATGACAGAATCGAATCCTTGCACACTTTCTCTGGTGCAGCGCTCAAACTTCTCTGAACCCCTCCGCAAGCATATTTACGAATCCTTGACACCTTCGTGACCATCGCATCCCCGGTTTCTTGTTGAATAGATGTTGGCAAGTTAATTCACGCATGGCGGAGGTGTGTAGATATGAGAACGGCAGGCGCACGAATTGGAACGGCACTTGGTCGGACACGACCCCGGCCGATTAATTGGATGGCCACAGGCTTGGTACTCGCAACGTATCTATTCGGGGCGAATCTTGCCTGGGCGCAAGGAGGTTTTAACACCCCAGGGAATATCCTGATTGCAGATCAGTACAACAATCGGGTAATCGAAGTTGATCCCAGCACACACAACATAGTCTGGTCCTTCGGAAATGGCTCCAGCACGCCGGGGCCGCATTCTGTTGTCGCTTCTAATGACGCGCAGAGAGTGGGGGACTTGACCGTCATCGCCGGTTCGGGCGCGCCGGCCGGCACGCCCACGGCGTTCGAGCCCAATTGCCAGAATGGCTGCCCTGATAATCGCGTCATTGTCGTCGATCAGGGAGGAAACATTGTGTGGCAGTACGGTCAGGACGGTGTGGCCGGCGCAGGCTTCAACCAGTTAAACACCCCCGTACAGGCGACGTTCCTGCCCAACAAGCACATCCTGATCACCGATCAGGGAAACCAGCGGGTGATCGAGGTCAACGAGTTCTACTTTATCATTTGGCAGTACGGAACCACCGGCGTCAGCGGCTCCGGCCCGAACCAACTGAATAACCCCAACAGCGCTGAGTGGCTCGAAAACGGCGACATCCTGATTGCCGACGAGAGCAATAACCGCGTGATTGAAGTGAACAGACTCAAGCAGATTGTTTGGCAGTATGGCAACCCGGATGACACGACAGTTCTAAACGGCGCCGGATTTGCCAGCCGTCTGCCCAACGGGAATACACTCATCGCAGACTCGAACAACAGCCGGGTGATTGAGGTCGACCGCGCCGGTAATACTGTGTTCACATTCGTCACCAGTGCCCGGCCGGGCAGTGCATCGCCGAGTCTTCCTACGCATGCCATTCGCCTGTTCAATGGGAACACGCTAATCAGCGATCAGGCAAACAACCAAGTCATCGAGGTTGACCCGAACGGGAATATCGTTTTCAGCCAAGGCCAAATCGGCGTGCTCGGAGCCGGATTCAATCAACTCAATTGGCCTTACGATGCGAAGTTGATCGGTGAATACGTCGGCATCACGCCGCCGTTCGGGGCGTTTTTCAGAAGCCTGGACCACACAACATTCGCCTATTGACAACCCCAACCAAAGGCAGATTCTTCGCTACGCTTCGCTCCGCTCAGAATGACATGTCATCCTGAGCGAAGCGAAGGATCTGCTTTTCTTCAAGCGCACGAACAATCTGGGGGTTGGCAGTACAGAGAAACTCGCTTCGGAGTTTCCGTGCGAGCTCTGTGACCTCTGTGGTGATAATTACGAAGCCTTGGGCAAATGAGCCAGCGCTTCCTTGACCTTTTCTTCCGGGTACTCGTAATCGGCGAGTTCGCCGGCGAAGTATTTTTCGTAGGCGGCCATGTCGAAATGGCCGTGGCCGCTTAAGTTGAAGAGGATGGTCTTCTCCTCGCCTTCTTCCTTCGCTTTCAAGGCCTCGTCAATCGCACATGCAACGGCGTGGGAGGTTTCCGGTGCAACGATGATGCCCTCGGCGCGCGAGAAAGTGATGGCCGCCTCGAAGCATTTCAATTGCAGGTAACTCACCGCTTCCACGACGCCCGCGCGGTGCAGCAGGCTCACCAAGGGCGCCATGCCGTGATACCGCAACCCGCCGGCATGAATACCCGCTGGAATAAAGTCGTGTCCTAGAGTGTCCATCTTCAGCAGCGGCGTCATCCCGCTCTTGTCGCCAAAGTCGTAGGCATAGACGCCTTTGGTCATGGTCGGGCATGCCGCAGGCTCGACCGCAACCAGCCGGATTTGCTTTCCGGCAGCCTTGAGCGGCACGAACGGGAAAGCCAGGCCGGCGAAGTTGCTTCCACCGCCGCAGCAGCCAATCACAACATCAGGGAAGGCCCCGGCGAGTTTCAATTGAGCGATCGCCTCCTGGCCGATAATGGTCTGGTGCAACAGCACGTGATTGAGGACGCTGCCCAGCGAGTAATTCGTGTCTTTGCGACTCGCCGCCTCCTCCACCGCTTCGCTGATGGCAATGCCCAGGCTGCCGGGACAGTCCGGATCTTCGGCAAGGACCTGTCTTCCGGCGGCCGTCTGGTCGCTGGGCGAAGGAATGCACTTGGCGCCCCAACACTGCATCATGGTGCGCCGGTGCGGCTTCTGATAGAAGCTGCATTTCACCATGTAAACCATGCACTCCTGGCCGAACACATTGCACGCAAACGCCAGGGCGCTTCCCCACTGCCCCGCGCCCGTTTCAGTGCAGATGCGCTTAATGCCCGCCAGCTTGTTGTAATAAGCCTGAGCAGTCGAAGTGTTCAGCTTGTGGCTTCCCGCCGGCGAAACACCTTCGTTTTTGTAAAAGATTTTCGCGGGCGTCCCCAGTACCTGCTCCAGCCGATGCGCCCTGCAAAGCGGTGTTGGCCGCCAGATCCGCAGGATGTCTAGCACGGGCTCCGGAATTGGAATCGTCGGAGAAGCGGACACCTCCTGCTCGATCAACTGAGGTGGGAATATCGCCTCCAGGTCGCCCGGCCCCGCAGGCTTCAGCGTCCCGGGATGAAGCGGCGGCGGCAAAGGCGCCGGAAGATCAGGAACGACGTTATACCAAGTCTTCGGGATTTCGCTTTCAGGCAGAATATATTTGTTATCGGTCATGAGTCAGCTCCGGATAAAGTCGCACCTGCATGGCGGCTGCCCCCGCGCCGTCAAAGCATGCGCTGAATTTGAGATGCCGAGAATAACACAAAACGCTTGCCTTCGGGAAAGGATCACAAGCGCTTCCGTTCCGTCTTGCGAAGCGGACTGGCACTTTTCATGTCATCGGAGTATGATATGTATTACAAAGAGGACACGATGCTTTCCGTTCGGCTAAATCCTGACATCGAAAAACGACTCGCCGACTTGGCAAGGCGCACGGGGCGAACTAAAGCCTACTATGTCCGGGAACTTATCGAGGGGAATCTTGAAGACCTCGAGGACCGCTATTTGGCAGAGTCGCGTTTGGAGAAACGCCGTCCTTCTCTGACCAGCCGACAGGTGCGAAAAGAACTTGGCCTGGAAGATTGAATACGACCCTGGCGCCCTGCAGGATCTCAAAAAGCTGGATCGAGCGGTTCAGCGCGAGATCGTTGATTACATGGATCATCGGATCGCAAACGCGCGGACCCCGCGTGACTTCGGGAAGCCTCTGCGGGGCAGTAGGTTTGGCCTATGGCGTTACCGAGTGCGTGACTACCGGATGATCTGCGAACTGCAAGAGAAGCGATTGGTGGTTCTAGTGGTGGCGGTCGGGCACCGGGGCACGATCCAGGATTAGTGGAAGCTGTTTCAAAACTTCCGATACCAGGTTCCAGCGGAGATCGTCGACACGCGTGAACGCGTGCTCCCCGGAGGGGAGCAAATTGAGTAGCCGGGGGTGAAACCCCCGGACAATGGCCTCACACCCCGCCTTCGGCACCCCTCTCCCCGCAGGCGGGGAGAGGGGAAAGGGGGTGAGGGGCGACGTTTCCGGGGGGCGTTGCCCCCGGCTACTCATGTCCAGCCCCTGCGGGGCTAAGCGCTCAAGCGGCGGCCGGGGATCCTGGGTAGCATTCACTAATACTTCGTCTGCCGGGCGGTTTTGAAACAGCTTCTAAGCAATATGGTTAGGTACGTAGTGCTCCCTGCATGCGATCGGAAGAGCTCGCGGACCCCGGAATCAAGGGGTCCGCGGCTTTTTCTCGGGCCCGCGGACAAACCGCGGACCGCAAAAGCGGCGGTCCGCGCTACCTCGGAGTTATGAGGTTAAAGATGGCGGGTTAGCTTTCGAGCGCCTGGCGGCAATAGGCGTAACACTTCTTAACTTCCGCGATCGTGTCCAAGTGCTTATCCTCGCCGTATTCGTACTCGATATTGGCGGGGATCTTCCACTTGTTGTCGCGCAACAGGCAGAGGACCGCTTTGATAGGCGTATCGCCCTGGCCGAAGGGCAAGTTGGCGCCGTGATTCTTCTTGCGGTCTTTGATGTGCAGCGTGACGATCTTCTGGTGATGCTCGCGAATATAGGCGACCGGGTCGCCGTTGGCTGCCACGAAATGGCCGATGTCCAGATTAACGCCGATGTACTGAGACGCGCCCTTCATGGCGCGGGCAAAGGTTTCAGGCGTCGAGAATTCATCGGGGTCGCGGGTATCATCGTGACCATGGAAGCCCACCATGATTTTGTATTTCTGGGCATACTGGTCAACTCGCGGCGCGACACTTACATTGGATGAAGACGTGATGTATTTGACGCCCAGAGCCTGCGCGGCCTTGAAACCAGCCTCGATTCCTGCGTCTGAAACGCCTTTACGAAAAGCATAAGTGAGAGCATAAATCCTCACGCCGCCATTATCGAACTTGGTGCGGATCTCGTGAAATGTACTGGCCGGCGCAGAAATCCACCATTTCTCCTGTTCTTGCTCCCTAGTGTGAGGCGGCACCACGTGCCCGTCAAACAGTTCGCATTCTCCCAATCCCACCGTCTTAAAAGCCTTGATGCAGGCATCAAGACCCATGTCGCGAAACGAATAACTCTGCGCTCCGATTTGAACTCCTCGAACTACGGAGTCAATGTAGGTCGCGCTCCAACCCTTGCGGCTGACGGCCAACAAACCGGCAGTGCCACCAACCAAGAGCTTGCCGGCGTCCCGACGTGAAATTAAAGCCATATGGCCTCCTTGAAGTCTTGTAACCATCGGCGGTTAGTATAAGAAGCCGGACCACATCTTGCAAGCGAGGAAAGGGTGAAGTGTGAAGGGTAAAGGGTAAGCGCACCGGGGTCGCGCGAGCTCCTCATGATGAGGAGTCGCGTACGGGCAGGGCTTGCCCTACCCTCGTCGGGGCCAGCAGAAATGCGAGGACGGCAAGCCGTCCCCCTACGACCGGGCCGTTATCGACGGATGGGGGACGCCACGTTTAGCCTTTACACTTTATCCTTTAACCTTTACCCTTGAACCTTTAACGTTTTAACCTTCAACCTTTGAAAGGAGCAACCCCTTGAAATCAGCTGCCCATCGTTTTTGCCTCGCTGCTGTTTTGGTTTTCGCTTGTTGTTCCTTGGCCGCGAAGGCCGATGCGCAATCCGGAACTTCCTGGCCTCCGGATGCCAGCCAATACCGATTCCACATGATCGGCAATGCGCACATCGACGCCCCGTGGCTCTGGCCGTGGTCAGAAGCCATGTCCGTTGTGCTGAGCACATTTCGCTCAGCGCTGGACCGCATGAACGAGTACCCCGACTTCACTTTCACGGCGAGTTCAGCCCAGTTCTACGAGTGGGTCGCGGAGACCGACCCCGAGATGTTGCAGGAGATTCGCAAACGAGTGGAAGAGGGGCGGTGGGATCTGGTGGGCGGGTGGTGGGTCGAGCCGGACGTGAATATCCCGAACGGCGAATCGTTGGTCCGCCAGGGGCTCTACAGCCAGAGACTGTTCCAGCAGTTCTTCGGGCGCATGGCTCAGGTCGGTTACAACCCGGACTCCTTCGGCCATACCGGCACGCTGCCTCAAATCCTCAAGCTTCAAGGCATGCATGCCTATTGCTTCATGCGGCCCCAGGCCCACGAGAAGAAGCTTCCCGCCGACCTTTTCTGGTGGGAAAGCCCTGATGGGAGCCGCGTGCTCACCTACCGCATCCCGTTCAGTTACGGAATTGATGAGCACCTGCAGCAAGAGGTCACGCATTTCATCACGCAATTGAAGGAACCCACCAAAGAGCTCATGGTCTTTTACGGCGCCGGCGACCACGGCGGCGGGCCCGCCAAGGAGAATATCCAAGCGATCCTGGATATGCAGAAGATGCCGGGCGCCCCGACATTCGTTTTCAGCACGCCGGACCGCTACTTTGATGCGGTCGGCAAGACTGCCGATCTGCCGGTGGTGGCGGACGACCTTCAGCATCACTCGGTGGGCTGTTACACAGCCATGTCCGAGGTTAAGAAGAACAACCGGACTGCGGAAGCTGCCTTGACGACTGGCGAGAAACTCGCGGCGCTCGGTTCCGTGGTTGCCGGGTTCGACTACCCCAAGGCCGACTTCACGGCTGCCTGGAAGCGGGTGCTCTTCATTCAG
>CAWIUZ010000349.1:0-7675 GCA_963838915.1 uncultured Acidobacteriota bacterium | reverse complement strand
ATTCGGATCTGCCATCGGAATTTCACCTCCCAACGGGATCTCTTTTGCCTTCTCCTGCCGTTCGGCGGCTGGACCGCGCCAATGTGGCCGCGGCGGAGGCCACAAGGTTGAGATTAACACCATCGCTGCTTCGAGTCTGAGTCCGGATCGCACCGCTCATTTCAACAGGGCACAGAGGCGCCACGATCTGGTCGATGAGGACCGTGCAATTGCCCGGCCCGCCGGCGCCGTCAGGGCCGGCTGCGTCGCAGGAGAGTACGCTGTTCGAAGCGTATACCTTCGCAGCTTGCGTCTCTTGCTCCATAACAGTAGCCTACCACGTGGAAATGAGAAGATGGGAAACGGTGCAAAAACTGATAAGATATTTCTTATCTTCTTGCATCTAAAGGCAATAAAGTTTTGAAAAACTTCCACAATGTGAAAAAAGGCCCTTCCACTGTCCCTATTTGACACATATATGCAGAAATCTGCATATATTGGCCCCAAGGTACTTTTTGTCTAATGCGCATCCTGCTCCTCAACGAGTATTTTCATCCTGACGTGGCTTCCACCGCCCAACACAGCGCCGAACTGGCGCTCGCACTGGCGCGCCAAGGTCATGACGTCACGGTACTTACCGGCCGGCGCGTCTACGATGGCGGCGAGCAGCTCCTGCCCAAAACGGAGTTCTGGCAAGGCGTGCGCATCTGGAGAGTCGCCAGTGTGGGGCTCGCCAAGACCGCCCGCTGGCAGCGCGCCCTGCATTTTGCCAGCTTGCTCATCACCCTGGCCTGGCGCTTGCTCTGGCTGGGGTCTTTCGATGCCGTGGTGGCCATGACGACCCCACCGCTGATTTCCTGGTTGGCCACCGTCTTCGTGCGCTTGCGGGGCGGCCGACTAATTGTCTGGGTGATGGATTTGAACCCCGATCAGGCGGTGGCGGCAGGTTGGCTGCGCCAAGGCTCCTTGGCGGCGCGGCTGCTGGAAGGCCTGCTCCTGAAAAGTCTGCGGCGCGCGGACCGCATTGCCGTGCTTGACCGCTTCGTGCGCGACCGGCTGGTAGGCAAGGGGGTGCCTCAGGGGAAGATCGAGGTGATTCCTCCCTGGGCGCACAACTCGGCGGTGCGCTATGACCCCGAAGGACGCAAGGCCTTTCGTGAACGGCACGGCCTGGGTGGGAAGTTTGTGGTCATGTACGCTGGGAACCACAGCCCCTGCCATCCCCTCGATACTCTGCTCCAGGCGGTGGAGCGTCTTGCGCAAAACACTCAAATAGCTTTTTGCTTTGTGGGCGGCGGCAGTGAGTTTCAAAAGGTGAAGGAATTCGCCCAAGCGCAGGGACTCGAAAGCGTCCTGTGCCTTCCCTACCAGCCGCTCAGCCACCTCTCCGCCGCCCTCTCGGCCGCCGACTTGCACGTGGTGGTGATGGGTAATCCCTTCGTGGGCATCGTTCACCCTTGTAAGATCTACAACATCATGAGCGTGGGAATTCCCGTGCTTTACATCGGCCCTGCCGAGAGCCCTATCGCCGACTTGCTGCACCCCGGCTCGTCCGCGGCGTGGGCCTACGTGGCTAGGAACGGCGAGGTGGAAAGCGTCGTGGAGCGAATCCTGGCGGCCTCTCGGCGCGGCCCCACACGCTCGGAAGCGGAAACGCAAATCGCCAGGCGGTTTCGACAGGAAGAACTTATCCCGAGAATGACCGGATTGGTCACGGGAATTCGAACCGGCGACGCAGTGAGCGATCGCTTGATCGCTATCCCTGCGTCACCGGGGGAGCAGGCATGAGAACTTATCTCGGACTTCTTTTTCTTTCGGCGCTGTTCAGTTGGCTGATCACCATCCAAGTGAGGAAATTGGGCCACCGGCTGCGTGCCTTCGGCAAGCCGCACGGCGACCGGCAGCAGGCGCAGATCCCGCGCTTAGGGGGTCTCTCGATTTTCCTGGCCACGCTAGCGGCTTGGGGCGTTCTGCTCCTGGTGCCGAACGACGTGCGAGCTCGCTTCCTCTCCGAGTGGCGCACGGTATTGACCTTGCTGGTTCCAGGGACGCTTGTGCTGCTGGCGGGCGCCTACGACGATGTGAGGGGCGCAACGCCAAGGCAAAAGCTGGCGATTGAAGTCATAGCCGCGGGGATGGTGTGGTGGGCGGGCTTTCGCATCGTTAGCCTGCCCATTATCTGGCATCAGATCCAGAGCCCCGTTTTGAGCCTCCTGCTCACCCTCGTGTGGATTGTTGCGGTCACCAACGCCTTTAACCTGATTGATGGCCTTGACGGGCTGGCTGCCGGAATCGCGTTCTTCGTCGCCATCTGCGTCTTTGTAGTCTCTCTGATCCAAGGTAACCACTTCGGTTGCATTTTGGCCATCACCCTGGCGGGCGCCTTGCTCGGGTTCTTGCGATTCAATTTCGCCCCTGCCACGATTTACTTGGGAGATAGCGGCAGCCTGTTCTTGGGTTTCTTTTTGGCCACTCTGGCCATTCACAGTTCGCAGAAGAGCTCGACGCTCTTGGCGTTGGTGGTCCCCTTTGTGGCCTTCGGCCTCCCCCTGATGGACACGACACTCGCCGTGGTGCGCCGTTTCCTGAGCAGGCGCCCCTTGTTCACCGCCGATCAGGATCACATCCACCACCGGCTCCTGCAACAGAGGCTGTCACCGAGAGTGGCCGTCCTGCTGCTCTATGCGCTGGCGGCGTTGTTTTCACTCGGATCACTCCTGATCGTTCATTCAACCGGAAACCTGATCGCGCTGGTGGCTATCTTAGCGGGCGCCTCAGGGTGGTTTCTGACGAGCCGGATTCAATACGAGGAGTTGTCGGAGCTGAACGTGTACGTGGCGCGAGCCGTACAGTCACAGCGGCAGGTGCTGGCCAATCAAATTCTGATTCGCAAGGCATCGCGGCAATTGGAAGCGGCCGCAAAGTTGGAGGAGAGCTGGCGGGTTCTGGTCAGTACTCTCGAGGCTCTCGACTTCGACGAGGTCTCGTCTGACCTTCCCAAGTGGCCGAATGAGTGTGCGCCGTCGCTTCCCGGATGGTCGCGCCCGGGCGAGGACCGCTCTGAGGATCGCTGGCACGTTTCCATCCCGCTCCACGCTGGTGAAAGGGTGGTGGGGCAGTTGCAGCTTTATCGCGAACTCGCCAAGGGGCGCCTGCTCTTCCAATTCTCCTCGCTGCTGGATACACTGATACCGCCCTTGGAGAACCAACTTCAGCGCCGTTATGAGGCGCAGGAAAAAGCCCTGACCGACAAACGCGGCGTGCTGCGAGGTCCGGCCGTGCCACCCGGTATCCTTGCCGAGGATCGCGAAGCATGACACCAGTCCGTCGGGACCTTCCCCTGCGGGTGTAGAGTATTCAGGCGCTATCCCGCGGGCTGGTTCCCGCCTCCAACGACGGAGTTCCCGGACCTATGTGGGCCCTCAAGAAAATCGCCTCCCGTTTTCTCTTCCCTATTCCATTGTGTCTGGAGGTCCTGGCGATTGGCTTGCTCCTCTGCTTCACGCGGAGACAGAAGACGGGGAAAACGTTGGTTGGGCTAGCCGGAGTGCTACTCTTCCTTTTCGCCAGCCACTCCGTCTCCACTCTGCTTCTAACACCGCTGGAGGGGAGATATCCACCCCTTGTCATACAGCCTGGAGCGGCCCCGTCTGCGGAATTGAAGGATGTGAAGTTTATCGTTGTTCTGGCGGCGGGTTTCACCGGCAATGCCAGCCGCCCGGTGGAGCTCCGGCTCGACGACGATTCGATGGCGCGGCTTGTGGAAGGCGTCAGGGTAAGCAAAGTGTTGCACGGCTGCAAGCTCGTTCTTTCGGGAGGGCCGGCGCCGGACGGCCTCTCCTTGATCGCTCAGGTCATGGCCCAAGTCGCCGAGGAGCTTGGCGTCGACCGTCGAGACATGGTTCTCGAGGATCAATCCAATGATACGGAAAGCGAGGCGCTCAACGTCTCGTCCGTCGTCGGGAAGCAGCCATTCATCCTGGTGACGGAAGCTTCCCACATGCCTCGCGCGATGGCTCTCTTCAGGAAACAAGGCACACATCCGATTCCGGATCCCATGGGCTATTACTCCCGACCTGGGCAACCCTTTTCGCCTCCCGAACTGTTCCCTGACGCCGAGGAACTCCGCGGCTCGCAACGAGCCGTTTACGAGTACCTGGGCCTGGGCTGGGCGAAGCTCCGTGGGAGAATATAGAACAGATTGGACGTTCAAAAGTGACTACATCGCTATGAGCCGATTCTCTTCCGAGCCCTTCTGCCAAGCCGACCGACCTATCGCTCGGGCACGCACCAGCCCCATCAAAACGCCCTCCATTCTGAGCGCAGCGAAGAATCGGTGCGGTCCAAGGGCCAAGGCCAATGCAGAGATTCTTCGCTGCGCTCAGAATGACAGCAATTTGGACTGAGGAACGACAGCAATTTGGACTGAAGAACGACAGCAATTTGGACTGAGGAATGACAGCAATTTGGACTGAGAGAGGACTATGCCTACTCCTCTTGCCTTCATCACCGGCTCCTGCGGACTCATCGGGTCGGAAGTGAGCCTGTACTTCAGCCGCTCGGGCTTTCGCATTGCCGGCTTGGACAACAACCAACGCGCGGTCTTTTTCGGTCCGGCGGGAGACACAAGCTGGGTCCTGGAGCGGTTGCGGACTACGATTCCCGGCTATCAGCACTATGCCGTGGACATCCGCGACCGCGAAGCGATCCTGCGGTTGATCGCGGAGCTCAAACCCGGCATCATCATCCATACGGCGGCCCAACCCTCCCACGACCGGGCCGCCGCGATCCCCTTCGACGACTTCGACGTCAATGCGGTCGGCACCCTGAACCTGCTGGAAGCGGCGCGACGAGCCTGCCCGGAATCGCCGTTCGTCCATATGTCCACCAATAAGGTCTACGGCGATCTTCCCAACACCATTCCCTTGCGCGAGCTCGAGACGCGTTGGGAATACGATGATCCCGCCTACCTCAACGGCATCCCCGAGTCGTTCTCGATTGACCAGTCGAAGCACTCGCTTTTCGGCGCCTCGAAAGTGGCCGCCGACGTCATGACGCAGGAATACGGCAGGTATTTCGGCATGCCCACGTGCTGCCTGCGCGGAGGCTGCCTGACCGGTCCGAATCACTCCGGGGTGGAGTTGCACGGTTTTCTCAGCTACCTGGTCCGCTGCAACGTCGAGCAGAAGGAGTACAAGGTTTTCGGCTACAAAGGCAAGCAGGTTCGCGACAACATTCATTCCGAGGATGTCGCCAGGTTGATGCACGAATTCTACCAGCACCCCCGCTGCGGTGAGGTCTATAACCTGGGCGGGGGCAAAGATAACTCCTGCTCAATCCTGGAGAGCTTCCGGATGATCGAACAGATTACCGGTAAGCCGCAGAAATTCAGCTACGTTGACCAGAACCGCGCCGGCGACCACATCTGCTACTACAGCGACCTCAGGAAACTGAAGTCGCATTTCCCAAACTGGGGGATCACCAAGTCCCTGCCGACTATTCTGCAAGAGATCGCCGACTCCTGGAGGGCACGGTTGATCTTGAACTTGCCATCCTCCTCGGCTTAAGCTTTTTTCTACTGAACTCCCGGGCCATTCCTCCGGCCGATTCCGATTTTGCCATCGGAATCCAAGCACTCGGAAATGTGTGGCGCGGGATGACTTTCCAACATACCCCCCAAGAGAAGCGTCTTCGCCCACCGAACGCATCCGCCCCTCTGACTCGCCAAAAACAGAGTTAAAAGTAGGCTAGCTTTGCGCGGGCCAGCCTCCCGTAAGTCAACGGGCGGAGCATTGTGCTATTGACGAATCTACCGTCGGCGGGCGAGCATGCCTTAAGTCCCATGCCCTGAGGAAGCCTGGCCTAAGCCGCCCAAGTCTTTTCATGAAGGCAATCTGATGTCGGGTAAGCGTACGGTTTTGGCCGTCTAGGCGGATGTGTTCTTAAGGGACATTATTCCAGGTGGACACTCTGGTTGTATCCACTTGGAGGTCGGATGGATAGTTCTAATGCCGCAGCCGTTGATGCGGTCAACGATTCTGAGCAAACTACGACGACTTCGGGATACCACTCTGCCGCAGTAGCGGCTCATTGGAAAAGCTTGAGTATCAAGGAAAGAGGCCTACTTTCCCTGGAGTTGTGGGAAGACAGGTTGAGTGACGCCCATTCATTTTCATGATTCAGGACGGCCGCCGAAACTCGATGAAAGTATCTTAATGAGAATACCTCTGCTGACCGCAAGTTGCCTCACACTCAGTTTCCGAATAATCCCAGTTGATTTGAGGGTGGGTGAGCAGTCAGTGACTTGTGTGAGGCCTTGGGCCGTTGCACCGCTTCGCGCGGCACTCCAAACATCAGAAGTTGTGTCACTACTGCCGGGATCGGCGCTACCGCTGGAATGATGACTTCCGGCAGGCCTCGATTGGGAAGTTGAGCTTTGATTTCCGGGTTGCGGGTCTCCGCTGGCCTCGCTCCGAACACTTCTGCCTGTTTCTCCACGAGCCTTTTCCAGACTTTGTCAGCGGTCTCCCCGATACCCTTCTCCGTCACCCGTTCCCTGGCCATCGCCATCAGGATGACATCACCTTCGTCAAGCGCCTGAAGGCCGTCAGTTGCGAACTTCCCTTCCATCGCCAGCGAAACCAGCAGCTTCTTCCCCATCAACCGCCTCTGGATGCCATCCTGAAAACCAAGCCAGAATGGAAGAAACGCCAATGGCCTAGCAGGAGGGATTCAGGAAATGTCGGATAGCTAGGACATCGACTACCATCTCACGCAATATGGATGGGTGAAAGGCACGTGCTGATTCTTCGCAAACCCCACCTCTGTGATCGTGAGGCCAGCCGATTGCGTTCTCACACTGAGGCTTTCCGTGCGGCAAACAGTCGACCCTTCTGCCGGGAAAAAGACCTGGTCGGAAATTTGGAGTAGAATCCAGGGTGGCCAGTCGGCCAAAACGGAAATCCTGAATGAAGTGTTGCTGATGAAACATTTCGTCACCTCGACCCTGCTTGTGCTGTTGTTTGGTGCCCCGCCGATGGCGCGAACAAAGTTATCGTTGATCGAAGATATGCCCTGGATCGAACTGTATAACGCGATCGCTGCCATGGGGCCTAGCCGGGCCTCCGCAGCAGAGAAACCCCCGGGTCTAGGCGCACAAGAACCAAATAGCTCGCCGCTTGAGTCCCATTACATTCTGGCGGACCCGGATCGATTCGGGATGAACATTACTGTCGCAAAGAGCGATTTGGGAGATCATTATCACCTACAAGTGTATTTTACAGTTCCGGAAGATGAATCGATCGTGGACGTCAATCTAATTACGATCTATGGATTACAGATGCAAGGAGGAAGGCGATCGGATTTGCCACCCGGCACATTCCCTTCAGTGCGAGGGCACTGGAAGTCCGGTGATCGGGTTACGCTTCAGGTCGATCTACCAAAGAAGTTTGCTGATCCGGACAAGGGTTGGAATCTCACGTTCTGTGTCGGGAGGGCTGAGAGTTGTTCACCAAGTCCAAATCTTCTTAAACCACTGCGGCCGACCGGAAGTGTGGTAGACTCACTGAATCAAATAAAGTCCGCCTTGGAGAGCTATTCAAACTTACGAGCCTCAAGGGTCTCATTGATGCCACTCGAGCTCTCAGGTAACTATCGAATCAAAGAGATCAACGGTTGCGTGATAACGCTGGTTCAC
>CAWIUZ010000348.1:0-32642 GCA_963838915.1 uncultured Acidobacteriota bacterium | reverse complement strand
TGGGTTCGAGGTTGGCGGCTTTGTTGGCAGGATAGATGCCGAAGAAAAGCCCCACGGCTGTCGAGAGGAGCAACCCCACCAGCACCGCGCTCAGGGGGACGCTGGAGGTGAAGAATATATCCACGATTTTGCTGATGATGAACGCCATCAGGACGCCGGCCGCGCCTCCCGCCAGCGCCAAGACGCTAGCCTCGATCACGAATTGCATCAATATATCGCGCCGCCGCGCTCCCAGAGACTTCCGGATGCCGATTTCGTGCGTGCGCTCGGTCACGCTGGCCAGCATGATGTTCATAATGACGATGCCGCCCACCACCATAAAAACCGCCACGATCGCGATGGTGACCGCGAAAATCGAGGCCGTCAACTGATGCCACAATCCCATGACGGTTTCCGAGGCGTTAATTCCGAAATCGTCGTCTTCCTTATAGGGGACGTGGTGGCGCGCCCGCATCAGCGCTCGCACGGTGTCCTCGAGGACCGTCATTTGCTGAGCGTCCCAGGCCTGCACATCAATATCCAGTTCCGGGCGGGCGCTGAATGCCTTCCGAAAGGTCGTGAGGGGAATCTGAACGAACTTGTCCTGGCTGTAGCCCAAGGTTGAGCCGATGCGAGCTGCCACACCGATCACTCGGAAGGGGATGCCCAAGACAGTGATGTCCTTGTTGATGGGATCAACGCTGGGGAAGAACTCGGTCACGAGATCCTGGCCGATAAAACACACCATGGATTCGTGCGCGTAATCCGTGTCGTTCAGGTAGCGGCCGTATTCCACCTTCGCCTGCCCGATATCGATCATGTTGGAGGTCTCACCCGAGACCTGGACCTCATGCACGATGTGCGATTTAAACTTCACGTCGCCGTCCGTGCCGGTTTCGGCGCCGATGTTCTTATACCCCTGAATGTTGTCGCGCAGATACTCGAAATCTTCAATCCGAATGGGCTTGTTGCGGCGCTGCGCTTTCAGCCAGTCCTCACCGGACGTAGCCCAACTCATCTTGGACAGGATGAAAACATTTGCGCCCAGATTCGCAATGTGATTGGCGATATAGAGATTCATGCCGTTGATGATCGACATGACCACGATCAGCGTAGTGGTGGCAATCACCACGCCCAGCAGGGTGAGGAAGGAACGCAGCTTGTGGGTGCGCAAGGTTTCGAGGGCAATCCAGAAGGCCTCGCGGGAGGTGACCCAGAAACCGCTCCTCTTTCGGCTTGCCCGAGGTTTCACTTTGTGCGGAAGACCAGAGTGCGGTTGGGTGAGTGCATTCACGAGAATTGATCCTGGCGCAACATATCATTCCGTGGGTGGCGCGGACGTGCCGTTCTTAGGCATGTCTGCGCCACTCTAATGTCAGAGCAGCGCATACATCCCGAAAACCAGCGTAGGGACGTCTGCGCCACCCACGAGCCGGGGCCTGCGTTCCGCTCAGAATGACAGCTCACTTCACGCTTTCGTCGCGTTCGATCTTGCCGTCGCGCACGTGGATAATGCGATGCGCGTGAGCGGCGATATCGTGCTCGTGGGTGACCAGGACGATGGTGTTTCCGCCCTCGTAGAGCTTCTCGAAGACGCCCATAATCTCCTCGCCGGTGGCCGAATCCAGGTTGCCGGTGGGCTCGTCGGCCAGAATGATCGAGGGGTTGTTGACCAGCGCACGGGCGATCGCCACCCGTTGGCGCTGTCCGCCGGAAAGCTCGTTCGGCTTGTGGTTCATGCGTTCGAACAGGTCCACCCGGCGCAGAGCATCTTGGGCTTTTTCCAGACGTTCCTTGGCCGGCACCCCGCTATAAACGAGAGGCAATTCCACGTTGTGCAAGGCGCTGGCGCGCGAGAGGAGGTTGAAGGTCTGAAAAACGAAGCCGATTTCCTTATTACGGATGTAGGCCAGTTCGTCGTCGGAAAGCTCGCTCACCAGCCGGCTGTTCAACCAATATCGGCCGCTGGTCGGTGTGTCCAGGCAGCCGATCAGATTCATCAGGGTGGACTTGCCGGAGCCCGACGGTCCCATGATGGCCACATACTCGCCCCGCTCGATCTCGAACGTGACCCCGCTGAGCGCATGCACCGCGATAGCCTCGCCCATGTCGTAGGTTTTCCAGAGGTCTTCCGTCTTGATCATGACCCCCACGGGCGGGGTCACGGTCTCCTGGGTCGCAGACGCTGCCACTTGTGTTCCCATCGCTTTGCGTGTTTCCTTTCCGCTCACGCCCCTACACCGCCTACGAAGTGGCGGCAGGAGTGTTCAGGGCGGTGTTGTCGACCTTCACCTTCGTGTGGTTCTTCAGTGTGCGCAGCACGCTGAACGGGCCGGAAACAATCTGGTCGTTGGCTTGAACGCCTTTGACTATTTCCACATCGGATTGCCCCATTATGCCGGTGTCGACAGCCGTAAACACCGCCCGTCCATCCTTAAGCAGAAAGACCCCTTGCACTTCTTCCTTCTCTTTCTCCTTGTCCTTGGCTGACGGAGCGGCGGCGGCTTGGACTTTCCCTTTGCCCGCTTGGCCGCTCTTTTCTTCTTCCTCTAATTGACGCCGCGTCCGCACGGTGAGCGCCTGGATAGGAACCGTCACGGCGTTCTCGCGAGTGGCGGTGGTGATCTTGGCGGTCGCAGAGAGTCCGGGGCGCATCCCCGGCGGAGGGTTCTCCAAAGTTACGACAACCTTGAAGTCCTTGGCTTCTTCCGTTGTGGTCGTGGTGTTCGTTCCTGCCGTAGCGCCGGAGGTGCGCCCAATGGCGCTCTGGCCGATCTCCGTGACTTTGCCTTTGAATGTCTTGTTCGGGACGGCGTCGATGGTCACCTCAGCCGGCTGCCCAAGTCTCACGTTGACGATGTCCGTCTCATCCACTTTGACTTCCGCCGTGATCACGGCCAGGTCTGAAATCTGATAGAGCAGACTTCCCACCGTGTTTTGAACCCCCGGCACCACGTTCTCGCCCACGTGAACGGGAAGGGAAGTCACAATGCCGTCGAGAGGCGAAGTGTATATGGTCTTGCTGCGAGCATCTTCGCTGCTAACCAGGTTGGCCTCCTGCATCGACTCCTTGGCGCGCGCACTATCCAGATTGAACTTGGCCACGTTAAGTTGGGCTTTGTTCTGGTTTATAGCCGCTTGAGCCGATTCTAAAGCCGCCTGATCCACCTTGACGGTGTTGAGACGTGTGTCATATTCGTTCTGGGCGATCAGTTTATCGCGCAGCAAGTCCTGCCCGCGCCGGAACTCTTCCTGAGCGCGGGTAAGATTGGCCTGAGCGGTCAGCACGTTGGCCTGGGCGGTTTTGAGCGCGGCTTCCTGCGCCTGCACGGACGCCGCGAACTGCTCCACGTCTGCCTTGGCGCTCGCGACCGTTGCCTTTTGGGCATTAACGTTAGCGTCCGCCGTGACCGCCTCAGTCTTCAGCAGGAGTTGGCCTTTCTTAACCGAGTCGCCTTCCTTGATGTAAATCTCCGTGATCTTGCCCATCGAGCTCGCATTCACGTTGGCGAGGTCCGCGGTGGGCGGCTTGACTTCTCCAGAGGCTGTCACGATGGCCGAGAGATTCTGCCGCACGACTTTCGTAGTCTGAACGGTGAGTGAACCACCCTTGCTCCAGACAATCCCGCCGATCACCAACCCCACCAGAACAACTGCTCCCACGAGCGCGAAAATCATCTTCTTCTTTTTTGACTTCTTACCCTTGGCACTGCCAGGTCCGGACACAACCATGCTGCTCGGGCTCACGGTTGCTGGAGAAGTGATACTCCCTACTTGCAGGTCGGTTACGTTGGCCACAGTTATCCTGTCCTTTTCTTCGGTTGTGCGTGCAGCCATCTTCATCTCCCTCGTTCTACTGGGCCGTTGGTCGCCTCTGACCCCCGCTGCCGGTCGGGGCCGACGTCAACACCCAATCGCCGTGTTGGCGGCTTCTTAGCATAACTACGGAATCTTGACACCGAAAGTTTCTCCAAAGTTCTTCATTTTAACTCTACCCACAAGCTTAGGGAAGCCGAATCTCAAGGGGGAAGTGATTCAGTTTCCCGTAGCACGGGCAACTTGCCCGTTCTGCGTGACGGCCAAGATGACCGTGCCACGTCCAAGTGAGGCACCACCCCCAAAGTCACGCCACCTTTCGGGTTTGCCAAGCATCAAACAACGAGTCAGTCAGCAGGCAGGAAGAAGTGTTTGTCAAGGGGGGTTCGAGTCCTTGACTTTTCGTACTTCAACACATACAATCGGCACTGTCTCTGGTTGGGAAAGGAGAGCCGTTGGTGTATAAACGGGTCAATTTCGTGAGCCACCGCGAGTGGCAGGTTTGCTTGTGGGTGCTTCTCGCGGCGTGGGTTCTGGGAGGTTTGATTACTCCTCCTTTAAAGGCAACGCCGCAAGACCAAAGCAGTGACAGCAAGATGAGCAAGGCGGAAAAGAAGCGCCAGAAGGCAATCCAGAAAGAAATGGAGACGCCTTATAAGAAATGGATCGAAGAAGAAGTCCCTTACATTATTACCAACGAGGAAAAAGCGGCCTTCAAAAAGCTGACCACAGACGATGAAAGGGAAACATTCATTGAGAACTTCTGGGAGCGGCGCAATCCCAATCCGAGCAGCCCAGAGAACGAGTTCAAAGAAGAATATTACCGGCGGATTGCCTACGCCAACGAGCACTATGCCTCGGGCATCCCCGGTTGGAAGACGGATCGCGGCCGAATCTACATCATGTACGGCCCGGCCGACGAGATCGATGACCATGACAGCGGTGGTACCTACATTCGCCCCCCTGAAGAAGGTGGCGGCGAAACCTCGACCTACCCCTTCGAGCAGTGGCGCTATCGTTATATTGACGGCATCGGGACCAACATCATTCTGGAATTTGTCGACCCAACGATGACCGGCGAATTCCACCTCACCATGGATCCCGGCGAAAAAGATGCTCTACTGCACGTGCCCAACGCCGGCCTGACAGACATGGAAGCTATGGGTATGGCGAGCAAGGCGGACCGCTTTACCCGCACGGACGGCATGACGATTGGCACGCCGATGGGGGCGCTGCCGGAAAGCATGGAGGAATTCACACGCCTCGACCTCTACGCGAAGATCTTCCAGCCTCCCGAAGTCAAGTTCAAGGACATGAAAGCCGTCGTGACCTCTAAGATTTCCGGAACCCTTCTGCCCTTCGATGTTCGAACGGACTTTCTGCGGGTGACTGACGAGAGCGTGCTCACACCCATTACAATTCAAATTGCTTATCGCGACCTGCAGTTCCAGAACAAAGATGGGGTGATGCACAGCGTACTGGATATTTACAGCCAGTTGACCAGCTTGGGCGGGCGAAATGTGGACACCCACGAGAAGAGCATGGTCCTGGATGTTCCGGAACACGAATTCCAGCAATCCTTGTCACGCAAGGCCGTCTATCAATATGCGGTGGCCTTGCATCCTGGCCGTTACAAACTGAGCCTGGTCATGAAGGACGACCAGAGCGGGCACATGGGGTCGGAGGAACTTGGCTTAGTGGTGCCGCATTTTGACGAGGACAAGCTTTCGAACAGCACGCTGATTCTGGCTGACCTCCTTCAGCCTCTGCCGACCAGTCAGGTGGGCACAGGCCCCTTCGTGATCGGAGGAACGAAGGTTCGACCCAGCGTCACGCGAACTTTCTCGCGCGACCAGAACCTTTGCATCTATATGCAGGTTTATAACCTGGGCCAGGATCCCAAGACGCACAAACCCTCGTTGGATATCCAATACGAATTGCTGAAAGATGGAAAACCGCTGCTTGATCAAGCCGAGGACCCCGCCAGACTCAAGGAGGCTTCGCAGCAGTTTACCTTGGAAAAGCAAATGCCCTTGAGGGTGCTGCAACCGGGCAAATACACGGTTCAGATCAAGGTCAAAGACAACATAAAGAATCAAACTATTTCACCTTCTGACACTTTTGAGGTACAGTAACGGCGGCTGGATTCTCCCAGCCGCTCAAGCTTTGTCGTCGTAGCGCCGGCCTTCAGGTCGGCAACTTCTGACCTAAAGGTCAGCGCCACAAGTAAACGCAGGATCAGGACGATAGAGATGAAGGATTCCAAACCTGGAGTGAGGCTTTCAGCCATCCTACTGGCCGGCGGCTTGATTTCTGTGTTGATTGGTCCGGTCCTGACGCAGGCCTTGAGTTATGGGCGGCTGGCGGGCATAGTCTCTGACGATCATGGCAACCCGCTGATGGGGGCCACGGTCATGATCGTGGGGCCGCTCCTGACTGCCACCGCCGGCACCGGCGACCGAGTCGAGCGAGTCATTACTGACGCCAAAGGCAAGTTTTCCGTTGGCAACCTCATTCCCGGTTGGTATTCTCTGCAGATCGTTTCCCCAACTCGGATACCTGCCCGTAAGAGCGGCGTCAAAGTCGAAGCCGGGCAGACCTCCACTCTGAAATTTGTTCTGGCCGACGCATTCGCCCCGTTGCGCTTTCAGGTGCCAGACAAAGACGCAACTCCTTTGGGGGACGATTGGAAATGGGTCTTGAGGACCTCCGCAGCCACTCGGCCTATTCTTCGATATCACCACGGCGCCGCGGCGGCCACGGATCCCACTTCTCCCGAGCCCGCTGACCAGCGTCTTCTCGGCGTGGTACCCGGCCCTTCTGGCCAGGATCCGATGGCCAGCGATCAGGGGATGGGGACTGTTTTCGCTTACCTGCGGCATCTCTCACCGGACTCCGACCTGATGACGGTAGGTTCGGTTGCCGCGGACGGTTCCTTGACTTCCTCGGAAGGCACGGTTTATCGAAAAGGGCTGGTTTCGCGCGACACTGAGGAAGTTTCAGTTGTCCTGCACCAATTGGGCTACTTAAGCGGCTTGGCAGCTCCCCTTGGGCCGGGGCCGCTTTCCGATTACGAAGCGCGCGGACTCGCGGCAAGCTACACGCAGACCTGCGCTCTCAATCCGCACCTGACGTTGACTGCCGGCGTCGACGTCGATTTCCTGGATGCGGTTCGCGATTTGCTTATTGCCCAGCCACGAATGAAGCTCGCCTACCACGTCTCCCGCTCGACCGACTTTGCCTTGCAATTGGGCAAGGAGCCCTACGACGAATCGGACACCCTGATCGAGCGGGTCAATGCGCTCAATGCATTTCCCGTGCTGACGCTCAGAGGCTACCAACCCGAGTTCGAGCAGCTCCAACATTCGGAGGTGTCTCTGAACCACCGTTTCAAGGGTTCCGGGCGCCTCGAAATTGCTGCTTACCACGATGGGATCAAGAACGCAGCCGTCTGGAGTCCGGCTCAGGGGGCGGCATTGAGCGGGCTTGCAGGAAATTATCTGCCTAACCCGGCCGCAGGCGGAGTCTTCTTGAATATGGGTGACTACCGCTCGACGGGGTACCGCGTGGCTTACGCGCAACGCCTCGGAAATCACGTCGAAACTCTCGTCGCATATTTCGTGGGCGATTCCCTGAATGCGAGCGGCGTTATCAACCGCTCCCCGGAGGGGAACTTACAAGGCGCTCTCAAGCCGGTGCGCAGCCCTGCTTTGGCTGCACGAATGTCCGCCCGAATTCCCGTTACCCGAACTCGAGTGACGACTTCTTACGAATGGGTTCAGAGCGGGCGTGTAACCATGGTGGACCCTCAGGGCCAAGCCGATATGCAACTTCAGCCATTCCTGGATTTCCAGGTCCGCCAACCCCTTCCTGCCCTTGCATTCCTTCCCGCCCACATCGAAGCCGTGGCTGATTTCCGGAATTTCCTCGCCCAAGGCTATGCGCCGATGACTCAACCAGGAGAATCGGCGCTGCTGCTCGGCTCAGCCTATAAGTGCATCCGCGGGGGCCTTTCTGTAGAATTCTAACTTTGAGCGAGAACCGCCCGTCGCACCTCACAGATTCAGGGCTCATCAGAGCAAAATAAGTAGTTTTGTTCCCAGGGGTACTACAGAAAAACGTAGCCGATATTCCGGATTCTGTAGGAAACTCTGCTTCCGCATGGTACGTGTCGTATCTAACTGATAACGTGACAGTTATTGTATGATGAAGTTCATGTTGCTGGAAACTGAATTGCAACAGCCTAATTATGGTAGTCAAAGCAATAGTGTCTCTTAAGGGTGTCACGGCTCGATGACCAAAGCCCCGCCTTATCGATTCACCTCCCTTTCGCTGGCCATCCTCAGCATGACGCTGATCGCCTTCGCCATTATCAATCTTCAGCAGCGAGTGCACTATCGGCTGCCGGACGATGGGGTTTCCTGGCTCGATTCCGCGAAAGGCGTCAGAGCTTGGATAGTCACTCCGGATGGCCCAGGTGAGCGGGCGGGAATCCGGGAGGGCGATCTCCTGGAATCGATTGACAAGAGACCCATCCACACGGCCGCCGACGCGGGCCGCCAGATCTTCTCCGAGGAAGTGTGGTCACAGGCCAATTATCTCCTGATCAGAAATGGCGAGAAGTTCCAGACGTCCCTGGTGCTTGTTCCCCAAAAAGCCGCCGCTTCAGTCCGGTACTATCTCAGCCTCGTGGGTTTGATCTACCTCGTCGTCGGCACCTACATACTCTTCCGGCGCTGGACGGCGCCTAAATCGCTGCATTTTTACATCTTTTGCCTGGCGTCCTTCATTCTGTACACATTCTCCTACACCGGGAAGCTCAACCTGTTCGATTGGACGGTCTATTGGCTGCAAGTTGTAGCCCTGCTTATTCAACCGGCGCTGTTCCTGCATTTCTGCCTTGGCTTCCCGGAGCAAAACACCTTGGTGCGCGGACGCCGCTATGCGATCCCGTGCCTCTACATACCGGGAGCAGCCCTGGCGGTCGTTCACGTCCTCGTGGCGATGGAGCTTATGGTTTTCCCGATGCCGTTGCTCCATGTTCGATGGCTTCTTGACCGCGTCGAATTTGTATACCTGGCTGTTTACTTCCTGTTGGGGGCGGTGGTGCTGCACCGCGCCTACTCGCGAGCCCAGGTGCCTCTGCTGAAGCAGCAGTTGAAATGGGTGACGCGAGGAACCTGGCTGGCGATCGTGCCCTTCGCGGCCTGCTATGCAGTCCCTTATTTCCTGGGGTTTATTCCCAATTCCTGGATGAACCTCTCGGCTCTTTCGCTGGTTTTTCTACCCGTCACCTTTGGCTATGCCATCGTGCGTTATCGCCTGATGGACGTGGATGTCATTTTCCGCCGCGGCATGGCTTATACCTTGGCTACGGCCGCCATTGTGGCCGCCTATTTCGGCGCCATAGGCTTATTTGCGGACTACTTCCGCTCCTCGATCCCCATCACCAGCCGAGGCGGGTGGATCCTGGCTGTCGTCGTCACGGCTTTGGTTTTCCAGCCCATGGTGAACTGGATTCAAGTGCGGCTGGACAGGTTCTTTAACCGCGAGCGTTATGACTATCGGCGCACGCTGCTGGAATTTGCTCGCGAACTGAGTTCGGAGCTGCACGTCGATCGGCTTCTGGAAAAGGTAACCATGCAGCTGGCCGAAACCCTTGGCGTTGACCGTCTGGCGGTATTCTGGGCAACGGATTCTGACCAATTTCGTATGGTCAAGTCGCGTGGCGTGAGCTATTCGAAAGGGCTCGATACCAGCTTTCTTGACCCCACTCGCCGCCAGCAGGGCAAAGAGTACCTGTTCTTTGATAGTGTCAAACGCCCCTATGGTTTCGCCCCCGCGCAACAAAAAACCATCGAACAGCTCGACCTGCACTATTACTTGCCTTTCAAAGTCAAAGAGCGCACCCTGGGCTACCTTGGCCTGGGAAAAACCCGCGACGGGAATTTCCTCTCGAGTGAAGACATCGACCTTCTCCAGACTCTCACGGGCTATGTTTCCGTGGCGCTCGAGAATGCCCAGCTTTACGAATCGCTGGAGAGGCGGGCACTCGAATACCAGGCGCTTACGGATTTCAGCCAGAATATCATTGAGTCGATCAATGCCGGAGTGCTCGCCTGCGATCTGGAAGGGACAGTGGGATCGTGCAATTCCGCCATGGAGAAGCTCTACGGCCTGGCGCGCAACGATGTGGTGGGCAAGTCGCTCGAAGCCATATTCCCGACTGAGCTGTTGGCCGAATTGCCTCAAGCCTCGGACGCTCAAAGCGTCCTGAGCTTGTATAAGTTTCGTTTGAACACGCCGGGCGGGCAGACCCTGATTGTCAACCTTTCGGCGGTCCCCCTGGTTGGCAAGGACGGCCATGTACTCGGCCGCCTGCTGATTTTCAATGACTTGACCGAGCGCGTCAACCTCGAGGACCAGCTGGTTCAGGCCGAGAAGCTCTCCTCCATCGGTTTGCTGGCGGCCGGCGTCGCTCACGAGGTGAACACGCCCCTGGCGGTCATCACCTCGCAGGCCCAACTGGCGATGCGCCAGATGCCCCCTGAAGATTCCCTCTCCCGCACCCTAGACAAGATTGTTAAGCAGGCTTTTCGCGCCTCCGAGATTGTCAACAATCTGCTGAAGTTTTCACGAGTCAGCGGCAGCGAATACTCTGAACTCGATTTAAACAAACTGGTTCGCGAGACTTTATCGCTTGTTGAACCGATGCTGCGCGCCTCCAAGATCACCGTGAATGCGCAATTGTGCCCCACCCTGCCCATGGTTTACGCCAACCCCGGAAAACTTCAGCAGGTCTTCATGAATCTTATTATCAACGCGAAAGATGCGATGCCGCACGGCGGCGAGCTCACCATCGCCACTGATTGCGAAGACTCCCTGGTGCGCGCGGAGGTTTCGGATAACGGAGTGGGAATTTCTCCCGAACATTTGAGCAAGATCTTTGATCCCTTCTTTACCACCAAGTCGACCAGCCGCGGAACCGGCTTAGGCCTTGCGGTCACCTACGGAATCATTCGTGAACTTATGGGGAAGATTGAGGTGCAGAGTGCGTTGGGACGCGGCACTTTGTTCCGCGTCGAGTTGCCGGTTGCGAGGAAAGCTGTAAATGTCGCCTAAGGGCTCCGTTCTTATCATTGATGATGAGCAGGAAATCCGCGAAAGCATCCTGGAGTTGCTCCGCATGGAGGGTTATTCGGCGGACGCCGCTCCCACGGCGGAAGAAGGTCTGAAGAAAGTTGAAGGCGGTGTCTTCGACCTGGTCCTGCTGGATATTAATCTGCCGGACCGTAACGGCCTGGAGTTGCTGAAAGTCATCAAACATGAAGCGCCGGAAGTCGGCGTGATCATGATCACCGCCTACGACTCGAGCCAGATGGCCTTCCAGGCCTCAAGAGAAGGCGCCGAGAGCTACATCACGAAACCTTGGGATAACGACAAGTTACTTCTCGAGGTCCGCAACCTCCTGGACAAATCACGCCTCCAGGCTGAAAATCTTCAGCTTCGCAGGGCGCTCAAACGATTCTCCCTTCCCAATCTTGTGGGCAAGAGCGACAAGATGCAGAAGGTGATGGATCTCATCACCCAGGTTGCAGTTAGCCGCGCCACGGTGCTGATCAATGGCGAGAGCGGAACGGGCAAAGAGTTGGTGGCCAAGACCATCCACGCCATGAGCCCGCGTGCCGACCACTCCTTTGTGCCTGTCAACACCGGCTCGATGCCCGTCGACCTTCTCGAAAGCACGCTGTTTGGCCATGTGAAGGGCGCCTTCACTTCTGCCATCGCCACCAAACGCGGACTGTTTGAAGTGGCGGACCAGGGAACTATCTTTTTCGATGAGATCGGCACCGTGGGCGTGGAGACCCAGGCCAAACTGCTGCGCGTGATCCAGGAGCGCGAGTTCATGCGCCTGGGCGGCACGGAAACGATCAAAGTGGATGTGCGCATCCTTGCCGCCACCAACGCCGACCTGCGCAAGCTGGTTGTGACCGGCCACTTCCGCGAAGACCTTTATTATCGTTTGAACGTCATTAATATTTGCCTTCCCCCTTTGCGCGACCGCAAGGAGGATATTCCCCACCTCGTCGAGCATTTCTTGCGGAAATTCGAGGAGGAGAACGGCCGGAACGGCCTCCAGTTCTCCCCCGCAGCGATGAAGGCCATGATGGACTATGACTGGCCGGGCAATGTCCGCGAACTCGAAAACGCTGTCGAGCGGGCCGTGGTTCTCGCCTCGGGACCTACTCTCGGGCCCGATATCCTGCCTGAACAGCTATTTCAAAACGGCTCGCAAGGCGCCATGGGCGGCGCTTCCGAGGACCTCTCCGGCCGGTCGCTCTTCGAAATCATGGAAGCCAAGGAGCGCACCGTGATTCTCGAAATGCTGGCTCGCACCAACTGGAGCCAGACCGACGCCGCCGAACGCTTCAAGATCCCCCTGTCCACCCTCAATCAGAAAATCAAGCGCCTCCAGATCGATGTCAAACGCCGGGGCGAAGCGTGAAGCAGGTTTCAGAAGTCAAGAGTCAAGAGTCAAGAGTCAAGAGTCAAGAGTCAAGAGTAAGAACACCTCCTCGGAGGGCGTTCTTCCTGCCGTCGCAACTGCATCCGGTGCAGTGCGGGTGTCTCGCCCCCTGCCTTGCAAACATCCCACCACATGTATAGTCGGCCCTCACCCCCTTGGGGGAGAGGGTGGACCGCAGCCGGCGTTTTCATCAGCCGGGGCGGGCCGGGTGAGGGGGTCTGCAACCAGCCTGCTTCCAACTCACCAGGCACAATTGCCTGGACGTGATGGACTCTTTGCTCGGAATACCGAGGTATAATGGTGGCTTTGAACACTTCAGCCAACTATTCACTCTGGGCCTCTGGAGCAGATTGGGTGCGGGTGACTCCGAAGCCCGAAGAAGGGTTCAGAGAGTTCGCGTTGCCCGAATGGGCCAGGCGCAAAAGCTCGGCAGTGTGGCCCTCCAAGATTGAGGGGAAAGACGTATGAACTCAGTAATCAGTCAGCATCGGCCCGAACTCGAAGCGCTCTGCCGCCGCTGCGGTGTACAGCGCCTCGAGGTGTTCGGCTCCGCGGCCAAAGGTCAAGAGCGGTCCGGGGAGAGCGACCTTGATTTCCTGGTGGAGTTCGATGCTCCTCCTCCCGGTGGCTATGCAAACGCCTACTTCAACTTGCTGGAGTCCCTAGAGACCTTGTACGGAAAGAGCGTTGACCTCGTGGTTGCGTCTGCCATCCGAAACCCTTTCTTCTTACAATCGATCGAGCAAACCCGGACGCTCCTCTATGCGGCTTGAAGCCAAGAAGTATCTTTACGATATCCAGCAGGCGGCGGAACGACTTGCGGAATTCACCGCAGGGAAGAGGTTCGAGGATTACCGCGGTAATGCAATGTTGCGTGGCGCAGTCGAGCGCCAGTTCGAGATTATTGGCGAAGCGCTGGCAAGACTCATCCGCCTCGACGAATCTATTGCAAAGCGGATCGACGAATACCGCCGCATTGTGGCGTTTCGCAATATCTTGATTCACGGCTATGCGGATGTGGATGATCGGGTCGTTTGGGATGTCGTGGAGACCAAGCTTCCGGTGCTGCGACAAGAGGTCGAAGCGATACTGAGTGAAGCGTAAGGAGAGCTTGCGCAGGAACGCTTCCAACCGAATTTGCCAAGAGGTGACAGCAAAACTAAGGCCGGACTCTCAACGGCCGAGAAGAGCATTCAAGTTCCGAAAGTGCTGTGTAGACAAGAACAGCGCGATCATCATGCTGCCGTTATAACCCACATGAAGGAAGACGCTGGGAGCCAGCGAGCCGCTCCGGCCGCGCGCCAGCGAAAACACCAGTCCCACAAAAAAGATCAGCAGCATGTGATTCCAGGCGCCCCAGTACTCCGGCATGTGCAATCCCCCGAACAGAATCGCAGTGATCACGATGGCGAAGCGCAGGCCCACTTGAGACTCGAAGATGCCGAAGAGGACACCGCGGAACACCAGTTCTTCCATGAAGGGAGCGACCGCAATAGCAAACACGCCTATGGCATATGCCGCTGCCCTGGAATTGAACATGTTCTCCAAGGGGAATTGATTTGTGTCCGGCAGGATGGGAGGAAGCAAAGCGATGGCGAGGGTCAGAACCGTGCCGCCCACAAGGCAAGCAAGTATTCTCCCGGCGGTGATGCGTCGCCAGCGGAGCATCAGCCAGAACGGCTGCGCGTGACCTAGGGCTACGAGAAAGTAGATGTAGGCGAACATCAGCCCATAGAAGACGGTTTGCAGCGACAGCAGGAAAAAAGGGTCGGTGGAGAGTTTCTCCGTAGTCAACTGCCAGTGAAAGGCAGGCCTAATCAGCGCATAACCCACCGCGGCGAGAACATTCGCGATAAGAAAACCAATCGGGACAAAGGCCAGGAAGAGAAACAGGTCTCGCAACGCCCACCGCGGCGCGGATTCTCGCGCCTCGATGGCCACCGCCTCCAGCGGGGCTGGAACATCCTGAGGCGGTATCTGTGGCTGAATCTCGTCCATCTTAAGGTGTTTTCCTTTGCGCCTCTGTGTGGTCTCTGTTTGCTCTTACTCCACCTGCCTCATTCTCGCCTAATCACCTGAAAACCGCAAACCACGGTTCCGTACTGTCCTACTGAGGGTTACATAACATCGTGACGGACCAACCCCTTCACCTGTCCGTCGGCGGCTGACGGACACCCTCTCCCCCAAGGGGACGAGGGGAGAGAATGACCCGAGTTTGGGCCCTCGCCCCCTTGGGGGGGAGGGTGGCGAGCGTAGCGAGCCGGGTGAGGGGGTCGGCACACACACGATGATTAACAAGAATTATGCGGGACGCCACACTCGGACACTACCTGGTTTTGTCCGCCTTGCCTTCGCTTGAGGATTATGTCACACTACCCTTAGGTTCTTATGGGAGAGAAGCAGTCCAATCCGGGCGAGATTTTGCGCGACACCCTTGACATGCTCATCCTTAAAGCGCTCAAGCACCGTCCGCTCCACGGTTACGCCATCGTGGAACTCATCGAGGAGACTTCGGAAGAGGTGTTGCGTGTGGAAGAGGGAGCCCTCTACCCGGCCTTGCATCGGCTGGAGCTGCGCGGTTGGCTGGATTCGGAATGGGGCATTTCGGAAAACAACCGGCGCGCTAAATACTACCGGCTCACCTCAACGGGCCGAAAACAATTGGCCGAAGAAGCTGCGCGCTGGGGCCGCCTGTCGGCAGCCATTGCTCGTGTGATGGGAACGGCGTGAGAGATTGCGACGGGACAGCACGAACGTTGCTCTAGGGCTGGGCATGCGAAAACGAGGGAACGAGCGATTCCCCTCCTTAATAAGGAGGGGCAAGGGTGGTTGGCTCTCGCTGTGACGGCTTGACCCACCACCCCTACCCCCTCCTCAACCGAGGAGGGGAATCGAGAACTGACTCCGTGGAGGCAGCTATGTCTCAATGGCTGACCCGCACTTGGCTTCGTTTCAAGGCAATCTTGAAGCGGCAACAGTTGGACCGCGACTTGGAAGACGAACTGCGCTTCCACCTTGCCATGCGCGAGGAGAAAATGCAGGCGGGGGGTCTCGATCCGGTTGAGGCCCGGTATGCAAGCCGAAGGCGTTTTGGCAACCGCGCTGCGCTTCAAGAGGACTGCCGCGAAATGTGGACCTTTGTCTGGCTCGAGGACTTCTGGCAGGACGTTCGCCACACGTTTCGCGCCATGCGCAAGAACCCCGGCTTTACCGCGATCGTATTGGTGACGCTGGCGCTCGGCATCGGCGCCTCCACCGCGGTCTTCAGCGTGGTCGATCCTCTGCTCTTTCGCCGCTTGCCCTACCCTAAAGACAGTCAGCTCGTATCGGTGGGCTACCTGGGACCGGTCGATAACAACGAGTTCAATGTGGTGAGCAGTTATTTCGACTGGCAGCAGGGGCCCTTCAAATCCCTGACCGCCATGCGGCCCGGCGTGGGCTGCGACGCGATGATCGGCGACGAGCCGCGCCGCATCGATTGTTACGCCGTGGCCGCCAATTTTCTCCGCACCTTCGGCATCGCGCCCGTGCTTGGCCGGGATTTCGATCCCGACGACGATCGCCCCCACGCCCCCTCGGTGGGCCTGCTTTCCTACGGGTTCTGGCAGAGCGCGTTTGGAGGCGACGCCAAGGCTCTGGGCAAAACCCTCATCGTGGACGACGAGCCGGTGCGGATCGTCGGCGTACTACCCAAGAACTTCGAAATGCCGCAACTTGGCGAGATTGATGTGATGCTTCCGGCGCGCCTGGATGCGAGCCTGCCGCGTTCTGCGAATTCGAGCTCTTTTTTACGGACCTTTGCGCGCTTGCCGGATGGCATGTCGATCCAGCAAGCGCACGACCGCATGCTCCCCATTTTCAACGCCACCGCGGACAAGGACGTGCCGAAGGAATTGCGCTCCGAGGTCCGCCTGGTGGTTCGCTCGCTCCGCGACCGGCAGATTCACGAAGTGAAGCTTTCTTCCTGGATGCTGCTAGGCTGCGTGCTCGCATTGTTGCTGGCGGCCTGCGCGAATATCGCTAATCTGATGCTGGCGCGAGCGGCGGCGCGCCGCCAGGAACTCGCTATGCGCGCT
Source organism: uncultured Acidobacteriota bacterium (assembly GCA_963838915.1). Taxonomy (GTDB): domain Bacteria; phylum Acidobacteriota; class Terriglobia; order UBA7540; family UBA7540; genus CAVROP01. The sequence goes on along the minus strand of CAWIUZ010000348.1, from coordinate 16,244 downwards.
GCGCTGGGGGCGGGACGCGGCCGCCTGATTCGCCAGACTCTCACGGAGTCCCTGATCTTTGGCTTGCTGGGAGGCACGGCGGGCTGTGGAGCCGCTTGGGCACTTCTACGCCTTTGCACTTGGCTCGCACCCGGAGGCATGCTGCGCCTCGAGCACGCCCGGATCGACTTGCGCGTCCTGCTGTTTGCGCTGGCAGGTTCGCTCGGGGCGGCATTGTTGTTCGGCTTGGCGCCGGCCCTCGAACCGTCCCGAGCCGAGGCGCTCGCGGGGTGGCACACAACAGGAACGGCTCGAACGTTGTTTCGCAAGGCCCTGGTGAGCGCGCAGGTGGCGATTTCTTTGGTCTTGCTGACTGGCGCCTCGCTTCTGCTTCGTAGTCTCTGGAAACTTCAATACCAGCCGTTGGGATTTCAACCCCAAAGCGTCATCACCGCCTCGTTCACTCTACGGCACCGTCCCCACCAAACCCGTGGGGAAGATCAGCCCACAGCGGCGCAGGTCAGCTTCTTCGACGAGCTGGAGGGAAGATTGAAGCGCATCCCCGGCGGTGGGTTTTTCGCCCTCAGTGATTCAATACCACCGCGCGGCTCAATAGGACGCCCCTACTCGAACCTGCGCATTGCGGGGCACCCGCCTGTGGCCCCGGACGGAGGACTGGTGGAGTTCCGTTGGGTGACTCCGGGGTACTTCCGCGCTCTGGGCATTCCAATTGTCGTCGGCCGGGCCTTCACGGAAGCCGAGCGTGCCTCCGGCGAGTCGCCCCTTATCCTGAGCGCCACTCTTGCCCGCCGGTTGTTCGGCCATGAGAACCCGCTCGGCCAACAGATCGATCTCGAGGTCAGTGGCCATTGGTGCACGGTCGTGGGAGTTGCCGCCGACATCAAAAACAACGGCCTGACCGAACCCTCCGATCCCGAGTATTACCGGCTCCGCATGCACAACTCGCAACAAATGGGATTGAGCGGGGTGGCCATATTCCAGACCTCCCTTGACCCTGACACGCTGGCGCACTGGATTCGAAAAGAGTTTGCCGCACTCGATCCCTCCATGCCGGTCACGGTCGAAACCCTCGAGCAGCGCGTCGACAGGTTCAGGGAGCGTCCGCGTTTTGTCGCGACTCTCGTGGGATTGTTTGCGGGCCTCGGACTGCTTCTCGCGGCGGTCGGACTCTACGGTGTCTTATCATTCCTGGTGGCCCGGCAAACGAGGGAAATCGGCGTGCGGATGGCTATCGGCGCGCGGCCTGCAGATATCGTCATGCAGATTCAGAAGTACGCGGGCCTGTGGACGGGAATCGGAGTGGCGGCCGGCCTGGCAGGCTCATTTGTGTTGGCAAGAACTGTTCGAGGGCTTTTGTTCGAGGTCTCGCCGGGCGATCCAGTTTCGCTATTCCTGTCCGCGGCGGTTTTGCTTCTGACGGCGGCCCTCGCGGCTTGGGTACCTTCTTCGCGGGCAGCCCGCATCGACCCGGTGATTGCCTTGCGTAACGAGTGAGGTGGCGGCCTGAAGTCGGGTAGGGGTAGGGCTTGCCCTACCCACGGCGATTCCAGCGGAACAACGAGGGGACGGCAAGCCGTCCCCCTACAGGTAAGGCCGGGGAATCGTTTTCATGGTTTCCGGGTGCGCGTCAACCGGCGGGCATAAACGACTGCTCTGAGAGGAGAGACAGAATGAAACGACAGTACTGCACGGTGGCAATGTTGGTGGCTGTGGGGTTTATCGCAGTCGTTCGGATGGCTCCCACGAGCCTGGCGCAAGACTCGAACCAGGGAGACCCGGTCCTCCAGCTCGTTCAAGTATGGCTCAATGCGGAGTCTGAGGGTGACTCAGCGACTCTGGATAAATTGATTGCCGACGATTTCTTAGGCACCGGGCCGGGAGGTAACATACTCAACAAAACTGACATCGTCCCGTCCGGCGGTGGGGAGCGGCCGAAGATGCCCCCGACCCTCCTGAAAGAGTCGACGGTGCGCGTCTTCGGCAGCACCGCCGTGGTTATGGGCAGCGTGGCTTATAAAACTCTGCCGCAGCCCGGGTTCCGATTCACTCTGGTATTCCTGAACCGGGGACAACGATGGCAGATAATCGCCGCGCACCTCGTGAGCCTGCCGTCTGGGAAGTAGGCGGGATGGTTTTCCGCGCATTTCAATTGACGCGCCCGTCGATTCATAGCCCATCAATGTCAGTTAACTAGTACTTAATGACGGAAATGGCGGTCATAACGGGGTGCTGAAGGGCGGGGCTTCAGCCCCGCCGTCTTCGCGAGCGTGACGGGTTGGGCCTTCAGGCCCTGAAGCCACGTGGCCTCAGGGGCTAAAGCCCCAATGATAAGCGGTTTTTCCATGGCGAGGCTAAAGCCCCGCCCTTCCTGGGATTCCGCAATATGACGCGGACTTTTGTCAGGAGGTCCTAGACCGCCGCTGCCGATGAACAGTAGCGCCGGGTCCTGGACCGCTTCCACGTAGAGCGGCGAAAGGTGGACTAATGATACTATCGCCGGCATATTAAGCCCATGGTTGTTCCGCTTGGATCCCACCGTAGCCCGAATGTATGGAACCGTTTCAGCGAGCCGATTGCCCTCCATCACCCAATCCTCGATGCTACCCTTCTGCCATGCAGCCTGGTCCCGGGGTTTTATCCGGCTCTCCAAATCCGCCGCGAACGCCGGGTATATTCACACGTCGACTCGTAGGAGTGGTGAAAAATGGTGCGGGCGAGTAGAATGCACTCATCGCGCATGAAATCACAACAGGGCATTCCAGAAATGGTGGATTGATGACAGACCCCAACGATAAACAACACCGCTCGATCCTGCAAAGGATTGCCCGTCGGGCAATGCTTGAGAAAGGACTCGTTCCGGATTTTCCGCCTCCGGTGCTGGCCGAGCTCGACGGAATCCACGAGCCAGCGACCGAAACTGACGGATCGACGCGTGATCTCCGCAACCTTCTCTGGTGCTCCATCGACAACGATGATTCACGAGATCTGGACCAGCTTTCGGTTGCCGAAGCCTTGCCCGACGGAGCCGCTAAGGTCCTGGTGGCCATTGCCGACGTTGATGCGATCGTCAAGAAACGATCCGCTCTGGACGATCATGCGCGGCAAAACACCACCTCGGTCTACACGGTTGCGGAGACATTCCCGATGCTGCCGGAGAAACTCTCCACTGATCTCACCTCACTCAACTACGCATCTGACCGCTTGGCCATCGTCTTGGAAATGGTTTTCGCCGGGGACGGAAGTCTCGAGAGTTCGGACATCTATCAAGCGACAGTTCGCAATTGGGCCAAGCTGGCTTACAACGGCGTGGCCGGCTGGCTGGAGGGTAGTGGCCCGATGCCACGCGCGATCGGCGCGGTCAGCGGGCTGGACGAGAACCTGCGACTCCAGGACCGCGTGGCCCGGAAGCTGAGGGAGCTCCGGCACCAGCACGGTGCGCTGGATCTCGAAACCATCGAAGCGCGTGCGGTCTTTGACGGGGATGAGATCAAGGATCTGGCAGCCGACAAGAGGAACCGGGCCAAAGACATTATTGAGGACTTCATGATCGCCGCCAATGGCGTTGCGGCACGATGCCTCGCGTCCAAAGAGTTTTCCGCGCTGCGGCGCGTGGTTCGAGTACCCAAACGCTGGGGCCGAATCGTCGAGCTGGCCGCGGAGCGGGGACAGGCGCTGCCCAAGGAACCCGACGCCAAAGCTCTGGAGCAATTCCTGGTGTCGGCGAAAGCCGCTGATCCTCTGCGCTTCCCCGATCTTTCTCTCAGTGTTGTCAAGCTCCTGGGTCCCGGTGAATACGTCGTCCAAATCCCCGGAAGCAGTGTCACCGGTCACTTCGGCCTTGCGGTCAAGGACTATGCCCACTCCACCGCCCCGAACCGCAGATACCCCGATCTGATTACCCAGCGGCTGCTGAAAGCGGCGATGGCGGGAAGTGCCCAGCCCTACGAGAATGACGAATTGGCAGCGCTCGCCCAGCACTGCACCGAAGAGGAAGACGCGGCGAAAAAGGTGGAACGCCAGGTCGCTAAATCCGCGGCGGCAATTATGCTGGAATCGAGGATCGGAGAGCAGTTCGACGCCATTGTCACCGGCGCATCGGACAAAGGCACGTGGGTCCGTCTTCTGCATTTACCCATTGAAGGAAGACTGGCGAGCGGTTTTGAGGGCATGGACGTTGGCCACCAGCTCCGTGTGCAACTGGTGCGCACGGATGTGGAGCGCGGCTATATTGACTTTAAGAGAGTTGGGTAAGGAGCTGCGCACTGCCGGATATCGAAGGGGTCACCCAGACCCGGCCCACAAGCCGGCCCGTGTTAACTGAAGGATTCGATGCGCCCAAGACTCATCAGCAAGGGGCAGGCCAGAATGGTCGCCGATGCCGCGGGCCTGGTCAGTGTCTGGACGCATCTGGCCGATACGCCAGCGGAGTATGCGCGGAATGTGGCCGACGATTCACTCGGAATGCATTACCGTGACACATCGGTGACATCTACCAGCGGCTTAATATAATGCGCATTGAAGGTAGCCTTTTCTTTAATTTACGGCCCGTACGCCTTCATTTTGCATATTGCTCCCTCTTGCCGTGGGCCGCCGTTTGCGCCGGCGGCGTCTGGCCGGCACGGAGGGCTGAAAAGGCGGTGCGGTGCCGATCGTGGTACTGGAACGTCGACTCGAAACCGAACTCCGCCTGCAACTGGGCAGTCGTCAGCGTCGGGTCGGTGGGTTCCACGAGGAAGTGACCGTCCTCGACGTAGGAGGCAATCCGCAGGCGGCCGGGATACGCATCCAGCAGGCGATCCGGGATGGCATAGTTAAAGTCGTAGTGAGCCACGACGAAATCCAAGTTGATATCGCGTGAAACGAAGTTCATTTGGGAGTCGGTCTGCGCCACCACACGGCCGCAGGGGTCAATGATGCGCGACCGGTCCGTGTGCACGGATGTGATGACATAGTAGTGGTGGAGATAGGCATATGCCTGCAGCGGGAACCCCCCGTGGTAGGCGGATGGCCAGAAGACTGCCTTCGCGCCTTTGCGTGCAAGTGCCGCCCACGTCTCGGGGAATCCCGCATCGAAGCAGATCTGAATCCCGATCCGGCCGAAGTCCAGATCGAACACGGGTGGTTCGCCGCCGGGGAAGATGCCGTCCTCGAAAACCGTGTAGTCCGGAGATGTGGTCACGGGATGCGCCTTGTCGTAAATGCCCAGGATCTGGCCCGACCGATCCAGAACCACGGCGGAGTTCCATAGCTTACCCTCCCGTGCTGTTCGAATGGGGCAGATGACGTAACAGCGATGCGCTTTCGCCCGCCGCGCGAAGGCGTCGGTGGTGGGGCCCGGCACGGTTTCCGCAACCTGGGTCCCCGTATCGTCCTGAACCTCGGCTCCGGTGAACGTCTCAGGGAAGCATACGAGGTCAGGTTTCTGCTTGAGCGCCCGGTCTAAAAGCGCAAGCATGGCGTCTCGATTCTTGGCGACGGTGGAATGCCCCTCGCCATTCTGACAGGTCGTGATGATGCGTGCTATGGCGCCCCTCGGGTTCGTTGCGGAGGTCCCCTCCAGCGGGCTTCCGCTCAGCGAGTGCGTGGCAGCAACAGCCATACCCGCAGCGGCGTTCCTCAAAAGGTTGCGGCGTGACAGTATGGAGCGAATCATGATCTCGGTCCTCCTTCTCGGCGGTGATGAATTCCAATTCGTTCCCACAGTCTCGGACCGTGGTGACGCGGAGTGGGGCTCAGCAAGTTACGAAGTTCAGGTGTGCCGTGACGGCGGGCACATTGCCGAAGTTCGACTACAGGCCCTTCGGCAAATTTGACAGTGATGATGCCGATTTAACACGGAAGCACTGTCCCAATACCCTTGGCTACGGCGCGCCGATAGAGGGCTAACGCGACCGCCATATCCTCGAGGGCAAGACCCAGGTTGACAACCAGGTAACGACGGTCGGGCGCCGCTTGGGGATTTCCAGATGAAACGAGTGCTGCAAGTTCCTGGTAGCTCGTGGGCATCCCCGCAAAATGCCCATGCCGGCGGTAGTATTCGAATTGCTCCCCATCGTCCACCCACATTCCGTCCACCGCGTGCGCGACAGCTGGCGTGACCGTCGCATCAAAATCCAGGGACGCAACCACGCAACCCGGTTTCAGCCATTCCGGCAAGACGACGGGCTTTGGGTTTTTTACAATGGGCGCGCAGGTCACAACAATGCCTGCCTCGGACACAGCGTCTTGGGGTGATCCCGCCTGCTCCACTCGCAGCCCCCAACTTGAAACTTCCTGCTCGAACGTTTCACGAGCCTCCGAGGAGGGATCAAACACTGCGATCTCCCGGATACTGGGGCGGACTCTGCGAAGGGCGTCAGCATTGGCCCGTCCCTGAACACCGGCGCCAATAATAGCCATCCGCTCCACTCGTTCCAGGGCCAATCGGAGGACAGCCACGGCGGTGGCGGCAGCAGTTCGCTTTTCGGTGATCCAGGTGCAATCCATGACCGCCAGGGGCACTCCGGTTTCGGGGCAGTTCAAAATGAGAAGCCCCGTGATGTAAGGCAATCCAAACCGCCGGTTGCCGGGGAAACCGCTCACCCATTTCATGCCTGCCGCACCCATCCCCGCAAGATATGCCGGCATCGCGTGGATGAAAGCATCAGGAGAGGGCTGGATTCCGGGCTTGGGCGGCATCTCAACCCGGCCTGCCGCCTTTTCGAGAAATGCCGCTTCAACGGCGTCCCGCACGTCATCCGCCGAGAAGTGTAAAGCCTCGATTTGCGCCTTGGAGAGATAGAGCAATTGACGGCCACGCTCAAGGTTCAACATGACCATACTTTTACAGCAAGCCTCCAAAAGAAGTCAACGTCAGGCCACCTTATCCCTCGTGAGCGAAATCACGAATGTGACCGGTTATCGAAGTGACGGTGCCCGACAGCCTTGCCGCCGCAAATGCGATTAGGGGTAGGATAGTAACTGGAAGTTCGGCGGCAGACCATGTCGCACAGCCGAAGTCGGTGAGATCACTCACGGGGTCAAATGATGATCGATGCGCGTCTCGCGGTCGGTACGGGAAGAGTCATAACGCGCACGGGCGAGGCGCCAGCTTTCGCGGAGGGCCTGTACGAAATCGCCGAGAATACTTTCGCCTGGATGGTGCCTAACGGAAGCTGGGGGGAAACCAATCTCGGGCTTATCAAATGCGGCCGGCAGACCGTACTGATCGATACTTGCTGGGATCTTCACTTCACGCGTGAGATGCTTCAGCATGCCGAATCGATACTGACGAAGGCGCCGATCACGCGGGTCATTAACACTCATGGAGATGGCGACCATTGTTGGGGCAACCAGCTATTCTCCGATAGGATTATTACCGCCACACGGGCGTGCGTAGATCACATGACGCACCCCTCGCCCAGGCAACTGCGGGCGATTAAAAGGATTGCTAAACTGCTGCGATGCTTCCCCTACGCGGGCCTTGACTCTCTGGGAAAGTACATGGGCGACATGCTGTCTCCCTATGAATTCCAGAAGATCCGCGTGAGACCTGCGCAGGAGACCTTCAGCGGAGGAATGACCATTACAGTCGACGGTGTAACTCTACAATTGATCGAGACTGGCCCTGGTCATACCGATGGTGACTGCATGGTCTGGGTGCCTGAGCGTCGGGTGGTCTTCGCCGGAGATATCCTATTCGTCGGTGTCACACCTGTGGCTTGGGTCGGCCCTGTAGAGAATATCCGGCGAGGCCTGAGGAGACTGCTTGGACTCAATCCGGTAGTGATCGTGCCTGGTCATGGGCCGTTAGCGCTTTATAGCGACGTACAGGATCAGGTTGACTATTGGGACTGGCTCGAAAGTACCTTGGAGCCCATGGCGCGCAGTGGTCTAAGCCCTTTTGACGCCAGCCGTCAGTGTCTCGAACGGCATGACTTCCGCAGTTCAGCATTCGCCCGTTGGCGCTGCCCGGAGTGGATTTTTACCTCCGCATGCACGCTTTACCGGCATTGGGGCGTTACGCCGCAAACCTCGCCCGGCTCACTTGGAGCGCTGGACCACTTCAGAAAGCAATCTTTGGTACTACGCTAGCATGCAGGCTCGCGCAGCCAACCCATCCGGCTCCACTGGACTTTGCATTCGGCGGCGGTCGGATGTATGTTCTCGGTGGGGATGAAACTCGATAATCGAAATTCTGGTTCAGGCTGGCGATGAACATTTATGACGCCGGCAAGAGACGCAAATAAGGCTTTCATGCTTAAATCGGGATTTCCGACTTGGACCTCGTGCTCGTACGCATCGCACATTTCTGCTCCCATCGACACAACGGGGTTTATCACGACTGGGTATTAACTCCGTCAGCATCTAAATTCCCTCTGTAAGATCTATCTACATCGCCGCAGATCTGCTACATTGAGGCGGTATGATGATGTCCCAATCGTGTCCTCGTTGCGGATCGTCGCGGGTCAACCAATCGCCGAGCGGCCAACACCTCATGTGTCTAGACTGCCAACGGGTCATCCTTCAGGACCGGACCAAGAAGCCTCGTGAGCGAAGGATTCAGGGCAGACCTCTTCCTCCACCCTCAGAGCCCTGTCCTGAACCAGCAAATTGAAGAACCTCACGCGGGAACAGAAGAAGCGGGACCACGGCCAAGGTAGGCCTGGCACCGGCTTCGCCCGGTTTTCTGGCTCGGGCGGGAAACGCCCCCTATCTGCCCTCACTGCCCCGGGGCACGGTACTGGACGCTCTTCTTCACGGCCTCGTCCACTTCGCCCGGCGTGAGAAGCACGGTGGTCGTTGTGGTGACTGCGCCGCTCGCATTGATGGCCAGCGAGGCTGCCGCCAAGCTCACGTTGTCCGGCAGATCGACGAGCACAATGGCGTCGTGCTTCCCAAAGGCAAAATAGAATGCCTCCACTTTCCCGCCCGCCGACTTGATTGCCTTCGCCGCTGCGTCGCGGCGTCTGGTGCCGCCCTCCGAAAGCAACCCCTTCACGCCTTCGGCCGTGTACGTCGCCTGAATCAGGTACTTTGGCATGGTATCTCCCCCCTCGCTGGTTTTGGAAAAGTTGTGTGCTTTTACCCAGGGTTAGACCATAGCACAGCGACCGGGGGAACTCAATCGTGGCCAACTATACCTACTGTCGGCTTCGCGACCGGCCCCGAGATCGATCTTCCGATCCACGAATTCACCGTAATCGCGCTTTGCAGATCCGCCCCATTTCGTGCCCCAGCAGCCGGTCGGACGAAGTCGCCTGCTATAATAATCTTTCGTATGAAAGTGATATTTCTAAACACCTGCAATGGCAAAATCCGAGAGGGCGTCGCCGCATTCATCAAACAGCAGGCTCCGGATACGGACGTTTTTTGTTTTCAGGAAGTCTATGAGGAAATGCGGACTCTCTCGGGAGAATTGCTTCCCAACTATCGCATGATCAGTGGCTACAAAAAGGTTGCAGAAGACGATGATTTCCCCCAGGCAACGTATGTGCGCAGCGATCTTGAGCTGCTGTCCTCCGAATTCGTGCTCGAATACCAGCCGGGCGCTGGCCTCGCCATTTATACCCAGATCAACACGCAGAATACTACGATTCATCTCTGCAACCTCCACGGCACAGCACGACCGGGCAGTAAACTGGACACCCCGCAGCGGATCAATCAATCGCAGGAGCTCTTGGATTTCTTCGAGCAAAAGAAAGGCATGAAGATTATTGGCGGCGATTTCAACCTCCGCCCTGAAACCAAGAGTGCGCAGATGTTTGAGGAAAACGGCTATCGAAGTCTTATCAAAGATTTCAGAATCCGAACAACACGCAACCGGCTCATTTGGGAGCTGTACCCGGAGAACAAGCAATATTTCTCTGACTATGTCTTTGTGAGTCCGGAGGTCAACGTCAGAGAGTTCTCAGTCCCCAAGAATGAGATCTCGGATCATTTGCCGCTCGTCTTAAAAGTTGAATGAGCTGGCGCCTCCGCGGCCGGGTCATTGCCTTTGTAGCGCCTCATTGGCTGCCCCGCAATTCTGTGTTCAGCCGTGTTAAGTTTTGGCAGATGATCGGACGTGGCACGCGTCTCTGCCGAGATCCGCGCACGCAGGAACAGGACCCAGCCGACTCGTATGCCAGAGATGTCTCTAAAATCGGTTATTGGGGTGGGCAGTGGGTGCCGTTTTCCGGCAGGAACGGGTCCCATATATTGGGGTTACTTTAGCGCTGCGCGCAAATCCCAGGATTTTCTGAGCCAGGAGGAAGGACTGGAAGCGGGTTGATTGGAATTCCGTGCCTCCTGTTCGATAAGGTATCTGCAGCAAGCACGGCTGAGTTGAAGCCTCATGGCGTCACACTTCTGGGGAGGGGCTTTCGGCAAATCGGAAGCCGTCAAAGCGAATCGACACCGGTGCCCGCGACATTTCCCGCTACAGTGTATTGGGTGTACGGTTTTTGCTACGCTAACTTGTTGAAAAATATGGTAGGCCCGTGGGGACTCGAACCCCAGACCTCTACCGTGTCAAGTGAACCTTTACCCTTCCTATTTTCAAGCACTTACCTATGTTTCTAACAACTTACATCAACCACGATGTGTCAGGGAATGACACCAAATGCCCCGATTTACGGGGTCTACTGACACACGTACTGACACACTATTTTGACCCCCGTTTCGGCCACAATTCGCGCCTGTTTTCCGAGCGTCCGAGTTTCGAAGCGCCGCCTCCGAAAACTCGAACCGATCGACCTTGCCCGCGAGCAGCGCGACACCGGAAAGCAGGAACTAGCCTTCCACGCCCGGCCATTTGTCCTCTGCGGCCTGCCTCTCCGCCGCCCCCAAGCCGGCCAATTGACCCATACGCGAAGCAACGGAAAGTTCTTTCTCCAGATTGCGGCTCATCCTGAGTTCGGCTTGCCCTTCGGCCAGGACCGATTGATCCCCATATGGGTAGCCACCTTGGCTGTCCAACAAAAAAGCCGTATCGTCCGCTTTGATACTGCCCTCCAGATGCTCGATTTCTTTCGTCTTGCACCCGATGGTCGTCATTATCGGCGCGTGGTTCAGGGCTTCCAGAGAATCTTCGCAGCTACGATCTTCTTCGGCACTCACGATCACCCCGAGGCGAATCGCTTGGTTGATTCGTCGCGCTTTCACTTTTTTGATCATCTCCACCTTTGGTTTGCCCCAGATCGCGCCAAGGGCCCGGCTGCCGAGGACTACGGCGCCAACACCATTACCTTGAGCGAAGCCTTCTACGACACCTTGAGCGAAGCCTTCTACGACGAGATCAACCAACATCGGATACCTGTGGAGCGTCATGCCGTGGCTGCATTCGCCCATGCTCCAGGACTTCTTGACTTCTACATATGGCTCGTCTGGAAGTGCTGGAGTGCGCGACAACATGGCGGGTACGTGCCACTGTTCTCAATCGGAGGCTTGGTCAATCAGCTTGGAACCGGCGAATACAGCAGCGAGCGCTTCTTCCGCCGGAAAATCAATTTCTGGCTTCGGCAGGTGAAAGCCCTATGGCCGGAGTGCCCGGCCCACGTCTCGAGTGACGGGAGCCATCTTCGAATTGCGCCCTCGAACGGCCCGTCGGCGGTAAGGCCAGCTTCTGCCACGTTAGCCGCTCTCACGCCGACTGTAATCTCGAAAACTCCGCCTTGCCCCAGCAGCCGGTGAATCAGATCTTGAGCACCGTATCGTGCGGGGGAGAGGCGACGACTCTTCGAAGGAGTGCAACGTGGCGGAGAGCCAATAGCAGAGAGTCGCTGACATTGCGACTCTGCGGATTTTGACGCTGGAGAATTCCACGCAAAAAAACCGAGGGTCCCAACACCAGGGACTCTGCCCTGCCTCGCTCGGTTTTCATCAAACGACTGGGCCATACCGGCTCCGCCGTCAGATATAGACGAATGATTGTGGCGGACGGATTCCGAAATTGACGGAAAGGTCCAACGGCTGCGGATAGCGTCTAACCGATCCGATGATGATGGCATAGCCCACGTCGCGACCGGCGAAATACTCAAAGAAGCGATCCCGGTCAATGCCGGCGAAATTGTTTGTGCGGCTCCATAAGCCCTCCACTGTATCGGAGATCACACCGTTCATGTCGAACTCGCCTTCCACCTGCGAAACCGGGCTGGATGTGTACAGGACCACGACATCGACCGGCTTCCGGAAAATGGCCCGTCGAAATTCGAACCGCTTCTCACCTCGAAAGATTGCCGACGCGAATTCCGGCTTAATTGACAATAACGCGTGAGTCTGTTCGGGAGAGCGATAGAACCGTCGCGAGTTGTTTTTGGCTGATTTCCTCGAAACCCCTTGGAACCGACTCGATATTGTGTATGACCCCATTATCAATAAGCTCCTTTAGTGTTGGCCTTTTCGGGAACGAGTAAGCATAGAGGAAGCCGACAATAAACGGCCGATTGCCGCGGTTGTAGTTCCACTGAGCTCGCAACTCTTTGTCTGAGAATACGCTGCGCTTTCGGCACAGGTTTATAAAATGCGCCTCATCTTGAATGGCGCGATGAACGTCCTCAACAACCCCCAGCGTGGTGGCGACACCCTTGTAATACCCGCCCGTTCGATAGAACACTATCGTGTCGCCACGGCGAAGGTCGCGGAAATAAGATCTGCTGACGTAGACTTTACGTATCGCGTTTCGATGAGGTTCTTGTTCAACGAAGTCCGCCGACGATTCGGTCTTCAGGATCGAATCCGGCAGCAAACTTGTATGGTACTGCGGATAGATCGGCACGATAAATGTTCTCGCGGACCTGCTCACGTACGGAAAGGTCAGCTTCGGGTCCTGGCCATCGAATCGAGGCGTCATGTCCCGGACGTATACGAGTTCGTCACCGTAGGAGTTGATCTTCTTGCCGTACTCCCTAAATCCAAAGTCCTGCAATAGACCAATCAATCGCTGCTGATCGATTGTGCGCCTGAAGATAGTCACGTAAGTTTCATCGACCTTCTGTCGGAGCGCGTTATCGAAAACGACTTTCAGGAAGCGCTCACCGAGCTTGTAGCCATTCAAATCAACTTTGAACGTACCGATTTTGAGGCGGCGCTTCGGGCTGAACCTCGGATCAATGTCGCTGTAATTCTCGTCAGGGCCTTCGACCTTGAGGTAGAGAAAGGCCACCATATCCGGAAGTATGCACTTTACGCAAGGGTATTTCGTTGACTGACGGTAATCTAACGCGATATGCTGCCCCGGTTAACCTGTCAGATAAAGCTGTTGCCGGTTGGCGGAGGTATGCGCCGTGTGGAACAATACCCTTGATTTCGTTGTGGTTGTTCTGCCTTTTCTTTTGTCTCTATTGGGTGTTCAAATGTCTACATCTCTAAGCAAAAAGCAGAAATTTTTCCTTGTAGCTTGTGGATTCTTTGTTAGTGGTCTCGTATGGCTACAACAATACGAATCACGTATGTCGCACGCAAGAGAAATCAGTGGCCAAACTCAGGCGATAGAAAATCTTCATAACCTGATTCAGGCAAATCAGGTTATGAATGCTGGAGAATTAGGCTATATGAAGGCGAAGCTGGAAGACTCAGAGAAACTTAATGAAAAGTATGCTCCCGCCATCATGAAACTTGCGGAAAGCAGTGCCGAATATGCGCGAAAGCAGTACGCAGCTAAGGTGCTCAGCGACAAAGATCTTTATACATTCACGATGAATGCAGTTAAGAAGATACGCGATTATGCAAAGAGATATGAAATGTCAACACTTCCATCGAGTCCACTGACCGAAGAAAAACAGATGGCGCTTATCTACGAAATGGATGCTGAGTTTAGAGCATCCTTATTACCGGATGCCATATACGCTCGACAGGAATTGATGAAGAGAAAACTCACCGAGCCAACTCTATCGCCCGCGCAGAGGGGAGATGTCGAATTGGCCTTGAGGGGAATTGCGGTATCGCCCTTCCCAGTGGATGAGTTAGCAACTTACCTGGAAGTTATGGCTAAGCCGCTTGCTCAGAAGTAATGGGAAGTCATCCAGCTGCGAAAGTATTTTAAGTGTTCTCATACAAGGAATCTGTGGAAAACGTAATTTTTTACTTGACACAAGGTTGCGCTAAGTATAAGATTAAATCATGAGAAACGAAGAACAGCACAACCTGACGAAATCGGAAATAGTAGAGGCTATACCACTAGCCTGTACAGACGAGCTTGCGGCCGTGGAGCTTTTCGAGGAACTGCGCTGGGGAAAGAATCCCGGGTGCGTCCACTGCGGTAGCGTGGATGTTTATAAGATGGTGGATGCCAAGACGGGCCAGCGAAACAGCCGTTATTTGTGGCGCTGCCACGATTGCGGGAAACAGTACACGGTCCGCATCGGCACGGTATATGAAGAGAGCCGCATCGACCTGCGCCACTGGGCTTACGCGTTCTGGCGTGCCTCCACTTCTAAGAAAGGCGTGGCCGCTCTTGAAATCATGCGTCAGTGCCAGATTAGCTACAAGTCGGCCTTGTTCCTTATGAATCGCATTCGGTTCGCAATGGCCCCACTGAATCCCGAAGCTGAGAAGCTATCCGGCATTGTCGAGTGCGATGAAACTTTCGTTGGTGGAAAGCCCCGGCCCCACAGCAATTCAAGAAGGAAAAAGACTCCGGTGTTTGCGGCAGTCGAGCGCGGCGGAAGGATTCGGCGTCGCGTTATCGCTGACGTAAGCGGCAATACCTTGAAGAGTGCAATCCGAGAACTCGTGGCAAAGGACTCACGCATCATGACGGACGAGTCGGCATCCTACAAGGGAATCGGCTACGAGTACGACGGCGGCCACCAATGGGTCACTCACAGCACTGGCGAGTACGCCTACCGGGACATTTACACGAACACGGCAGAGAGTTCCTTCGCCATCTTGAAGCGCGGCATCATGGGAATTTACCACAGCGTCAGCAAAGAGTATTTGCACCGTTACCTATGGCAGTTTGATTTTGTGTGGAACCTTCGAAAGCTGAATGACGGAGAGCGCACGGTTGCGGCTATTCAATCAGCCGAAGGCAAGCGGCTAATGTACAAGCAACCAGTTACCTAGACAAGTGTAGACCACATGCTTTTCGAGCTTGACAAGGGACTAGTAAAATATTACCATGAGTGCGGAAGACGGGACTCGAACCCGCACGGGTGTTCTCCCTTAGCCAGGGCACCCATCGGCTCCCAAGGCCGACGCGGCTGCCAGTTTCGCCACTTCCGCGTTTTGTGGTGCTTTCCACGGCCCGCTCTAGCCAGTCCCTTCGAAGGTGACTAGAGCGGGCCTTTGTGTTTAGGCTTCCAACGTTGGAAAGCGTGAACGCCAGAAGCTAAGTGCGTAATTTCATGGTACACTCCAAAACTTACGCGAAGTGCTGTGCAACTCGCTCATATTCTCGACCGGCCCTGCCAATCTTTTCGCGAACCACTCTAATCTTGTTCTCTTTGAGAAGCCATCGTAGGCCAGAACCCAGTTCGACCATCGGGTCGCGCCTTGAGAACTTGAAGTTTTGGCTTAGCAGACTATTCAACAATTCTCGCGACCCGAACGGACCAGAGAATTTTTCGCACGCTTCAAGGATCGCCGCCTCCAACTTTGCCTTCTTTGTGGGCTTTTTCCTTGCGCGTGCAACAACTGTCGGAGCCTTCGCGTTGTGGTTGCCGTTCGCAGAATTCAGCAAATCCTCAATGATTATGCGACCCTCGGGGTCTCCATACATCTCGTCAAGGACTCGCTTCCATTGTTCGAGTTTCTTGATTTTCGCATCGATTCTAGAGAGGTCAAAGTTCATTTATTTACCTCTGCCCAGATTTCCAGTACGGGCTGACTGTAATGATAAGTTTCTCCCTCGCGTTTGTCAAGCGGATTGTGACGGAAAGGAAAAACGAAAGTGAAGTGTAAAAGCGAGCATAAAACAGAAAGCGACGATAAGCCGCTTGCCAAGGAGAGGAAAAGCCCAGGACCGAAGCCTGAAACACTAAAGTTAGATGGTGACTGGCGGCAGGCTGTGAAGAAGTCGCTGACGAAGAAGAAGCCCCCCGAGGGGTGGCCGAAATAAAACGGCCTACGCAGCGGAACGGTTAAACTGTGCAGCCTTGCGTAAAGTGCATACTTCCGGTTTTCAGACGCCCCTCCTCGGATGAGGAGGGGGGTGGTGGGACTTTGCGGCCTTTGCGTGCTTTGCGCCTTGGCGTGAAACCGGGCATCTTCATCGGGGAAGCCGAAAGGATGTTTTTAGAGGAAACGAACCGCGTCATCTCGCAAAAAGAAAGGAGTTAGTATTT
>CAWIUZ010000347.1:0-34925 GCA_963838915.1 uncultured Acidobacteriota bacterium | reverse complement strand
CTGAACTAGTCACGTGCAAACTCGACGTCGAACTTTTTGCTCGGCAAGAAACGTAGCGATTTCCTTGATGTGCGCGCCGATTCCCACATTTAGGAATTGGTGTTCAATTGTCTGCACGTTTCCTTGCGATACCTGTGGACTGAACCCCAGGGGCAAAATTTACGGTCCTGCTCTGAATTCCGCAGACCCTGCCTCGGGTATCGAAGATTGGCCCACCGCTCTGGCCGCGTAGGCCGGGACTCGACGTTTCAAGAAACAAAGCGCCTCGCTTTGAATTTTGTTCAATCATCATGCAATCCCGGGTGTATATGCCTTCGATTGGAAACTGCGGCGCTGGTAGGACGCCCTCTGCGAACTTGAATTGGCCTGTCACTTCGTCAAAGGTAGCTTGTACCCCGTGGAATGGGTAGCCAAGACGGCAAAGGGAAGTCCCGATGCGAAGAGGCGAGTCCGGGTTCTTGAAAACCGGATAGCGTGCACAGATACTTATCGATGCGCGGCAGATTGCCTCCCGCATCCGGGAGTTGGGCGAGCAGATCTCGATTGACTATCGCGGCCGCACGCCACACCTGGTGGGCGTACTGATGGGCGCTTGGGTATTCATGGCGGACCTCATCCGCAACCTCAGCGTCGAGGCGACCGTGGATTTCCTGGGGATCCAAAGCTACCTTGCCGGGACGACCTCATCCGGCGAAGTGAAAATCACCAAGGATCTTGATAGGAGCATCGCGGGCCGCGACGTTCTGGTGGTCGAGGATATACTCGACACGGGGCGCACTTATCAGTACTTGCAGGGAGTTCTCGCCGCCCATCAGCCGAACAGCGTAAAACTTGTCGCGCTGCTGGATAAAACCGCCCGCCGCGTGGTTCCCGTCGAGGCCGACTACGTGGGCTTCCCGATTCCTGATGTGTTTGTGGTTGGCTACGGCCTGGATTATAACCAGCAATTTCGGCGCCTGCCGGAGGTGCGAGTCCTCGGAGAAATCCGGTGATCGGGAGATCCGGTGATCGGGCGAACCATTTGTGATATGTGATTTCTGATTTGCGATTGGGCCTTTCAATCACCAATCACAAATCGCCAATCACCAATGGTCTACGTTTTCGTCCGTTTGAAGTGGATCGTATGCGCCAGGTCTTTGCCGTTCTCGCGCCAGGTCCACTTTTCCGTGAAGTGGTCCTGATCGGCAACTTGGATCAGCAGGTGGCGCATGTGGCCGGCGTTGGGATTTGCCAGATTGGTGACGCCGGTAAGCGAGAACTCGAGTTCCTTCTGGTCGCCGGTCGCGGCAGGTGCTTCCATGCGAGGCTGATTGCCCGCCGCGCAGTAATGAGTCATTGCCAGCCCTTTTCCGTTCGGCGTGTAGAGAGTCACCATCTGATCATCTTCGGCACTCTGAATCGTCTCTTCCAGCGCCGTCCCATTCGAGACCAGGCGAATGGTGTTGGTCACCGTTTTGCCTTGCGATTCGCGGGCTTCCCAAGTGCCGACAAGGGACTTCAGTTGATCAAATCCGGACATCGGCTGTGCCTGCGAGAGCGCCCGCCCGGCAGACCATCCAATAGCAATGATCCCCAACGCAAGAACATAAGCGGCTTTTCGCATTGTCTACCTCCATCCTTTAATCGGGCGATCGGGAGATCCGGTGATCGGGTGAACAAAAACCAGACCGCCGGCTGTTCTTGACTCACGAGTTCAACGGATCATCCCCATCGCCCGACCAACCCATCAGTTGATTGTTCACCCGATCACCGGATCTCCCGATCACACCCGATATTCTACACGCGCGATTCTCGAAGGGGAATCCCCTTCGCTCGTGCGCACTGAAATCCCAGGGCCGTGGTAAGCTAATTGGCCATGTCTAATGTGCTTCCTGCTCTGCGCCGCGCGCTCGACATCCTTCCCTCGCCGGAGGCCGGCCAGCCGGGCCTGATCATCCGCGACCCTTTCCATTACGCGGAAGCCGTGCTGTACGTGCCGACGACCTGGGTTTGGGCGCTGCGGTGCCTGGACGGCGAGCACACCGAACTGGATGTGCAAGAACTCCTCACGCGCGCGACGGGCGGGCTGGTGTTCAGTGACGAAGTTCGGGAGTTCGTCAGCGTTTTGCGACGCGAAGGTTTCCTCGAGACCGAAGAGTTCGAGCGCCGGCGCGAGCGGCGGCACAAGGAATTCCAGGAGCAGCGCGAACGCCCCCCATCTCATGCGGGCTCGGCATACCCGGCGAGTGCGGCGGAAATCCGCAGTATGTTCGCGGAATACTTCGGCTCGGTGGAAATCGAAGCGGGCCGGGCGGACAACCTCGTGGGAGTGGCCGCGCCGCATGTCAGCCCGGAAGGCGGGCGGAACTGCTACGCCGAGACCTACCGGCGGCTGGCCGCAATTCCCTCCCTTGCTGAACGGACGTTCATCGTCCTGGGCACCTCACACTGGGGGGCGGCGGGAAAGTTCGGCTTGACCCATAAGCCGTTCATCACGCCGCTCGGCACTCTGCGCGTGGACGATGAGATCGTGAGTTGGCTCGAGCGGCACGGAGACGGAGCAGTCAATACGGAAGACTATTGCTATGCCATCGAGCACTCGATTGAGTTTCAATGCGTCTTCCTTCAGTATGCGCTCGGACCGGAACTAAAGATTGTCCCGATTTTGTGCGGACCACTGGGCGAAAGCCCGGCGGCCGAGAGTCCTGACCTGGAGGTCAACGCTGCTTCGGCGCCGGGCGAGCGTGGGCTGGAGAGTTTCCTGGGCGCGTTGGCCGAGGTCGCCGAGAAATACAAAGATCGGCTCTTCTGGGTGCTGGGAATTGACTTGACGCACCTCGGCCGCCGTTACGGCAGCCCCTTCTCCGCTCTGGCCAACCAGGGACGAATGGCGGAGGTTGCGGACGAGGATCGTCGCCGCCTGGATTTGGTGTGCGCCGGCGACAGCCGGGGTTTCCTGGAACTGGTGACAACCGGCGGTGATGAATTGAACTGGTGCGGGTATTCGACCCTCTATACCTTTCTGAGAGCGGTGGGCAAAGTGCGGGGTCGGTTGCTTCGTTATGAGCAGTGGAACATCGATCCACAGTCCGTGGTCAGCTTCGCCAGCTTGGAGTTTTTCGCGCCTTGATGGATTGGATGGCATATCAAGTAAGTATATATTACTCTAATCATAGCTTATTAAGGTCGCGTCGCTCTCTAAAGTCTGTCATTCTGAGCGAAGCGAAGAATCTGCATTTGTTCGCCTCGGAACTGCAGATCTTTCGCTGCTTTGAAAAGGTGTAGGGGTAGGGCTTGCCCTACCCCGGATGGTGTGAGATCCATCCAGCCAGGGGACGGCAAGCCGTCCCCCTACGATCGTCTTTTCATGGTTTCTGGGTGCCCGTCAACCGACGGGGATGAGCGACTGCCATGAAAATGACTCCCCTCCTCAGCGGGAGGAGGGGCAGGGGTGGTGGGTGGTATGGCCAAGGAACGGCGACCACGCCTAACCCCTCCTTACCAAGGAGGGGAATCATTTTCATCACAAATGGTGAGCCGAAGGCTCATGAAGTCTGCGCTCAGGATGACAGCGACTTCGATCTTCACGGGTGGGCCGCAGGCGCCATGTACGCTCGGAATGACAGCCGAAAGAAGTTTTCACACAAACTTCACAAACGTCACCCTTGATAACCCTCCCAGCGGGAGCGGAAAATTTATCGCGAAAAATAACTGGATTCTGTTGACGCTCGTTGTGCTAATATGAACCGGAATTTCATCTATGAATGAGCAGCGACAAGGCAAACGTTATCCGTTAAGGCTACCCGCGGAAGTCCGTTGGACTTCCCGGGGCAAGAGTGCGGGGCCGGTGCAAGGGGAAATTGGTGACATCAGTTCGAGCGGGCTGCTCGTGGTGATCCCCAAGGACCTGCCGCTCGGCACCACAATCAACGTCACGATCAATTTACCCGTTGAATTGACCAAGGTCCCCGTCAAACTTACCTGTATGGGGCGTGTAGTTCGCAAGAGTCCCGCGGGCAGAGGTGAAGGCATCTCAGCAATCATTGAAGATTTCAAACTCCGGCCTTCGCGACGAAAGGCCGCGACGGCCTAGTCTCCCATCGCCATGGCTACGGGCACACGAGTCACCCGCTCCTCTCCGTCAATGAAACAAGCGCCCACACCAAAGAGAATCCGGATACTTTTAGCTGACCGGGAAGAGGTCTTTCGCCTTGGAATAAGACAGCTCTTCTCGCTCGAGGACGACCTGCGCGTGATAGCGCAAGCTGCAACCAGTGAGCAGGCCGTTAGCTTGGCAGAACGGTTCAAGCCGCACCTGTTGGTGGTGCAAGAAGAGATCGCCGCCGAACCACCCGGTAACTTCATGGACGAGGTGCGGCGTGTCTCACCGCTCAGCAAAGTGGTGATTACCGCTTCGACCGTGGTGGGGGATGGGCCCTCTCGCCATTTGGAATCCGGGGCCGCCAACGTGATTCCGAGATCCGCAGCGCTCTCGCGCTTCGCGAAGTGCGTCAGGGAATCGATGCGGCATAAAGTTTCACCGGTTAAGGCGACGCCGGTCACCATTGTAAGAGCCGTCGAGTATCTGCAGAAGCCCCTGGCGCGGCCCGTCGACACGCTCACGCTGCGGGAGAAGCACGTGATTGCTTGCCTGATGCAAGGCTTCCCCAACCGTGAGATTTCTCGGCGGCTGGCTATAGCGGAGCAGACGGTGAAGAACCACCTGCGCTCCATCTTCGATAAGGTCGGCGTTTCAGACCGCTTGGAACTGGTGCTCTATGCCCTTCACCACAAGCTCGAGCTGCCCCTCGTCGAAACCGCACGCCAACAACCGCCGGTAACCGAATCCTGATCGTTCTGCGTCCGGTTGGAATGCCTAGAAGCTGTTTCATAACCTTCTGCACCCAATTGCAACGAAATCCTTCGACTACGCGTGAAGCCGTGCTCCCCGGAGGGGAGCAAATTGAGTAGCCGGGAGTGAAACGCCCATAAGCGCTAAGATACGGCTTCACTGAGCGGCCCCGAATGGGGCCAACCGTAAGTAGCCGCAGGTTTTAACCTGCGGATGACGAGAGCGTTCCGAAACCAAGCCAACCCCAACGGGGTTGACCTCGGACGGGTCGGCCCCTTCAGGGCCGGAATGTTGACGGACGCTTCATTTTCCGTAGGTTTCACCTACGGCTACTCGCGGTGTCCCGCTTCGCGGGACGCAACCCACAGCACCGAATTGACTGAAGGCGGCCCTTACCTTAGCGCCTATGGGGCGTTGCCCCCGGCTACTCGAGTTCAGCCCTTGCGGGGCTGAGCGCGGGACCGCGCAGAAGTACTCTTGTCGGCGAAGTGTCCGGTTGGGTTAGAGGTCAGGTCGCGCGGGTTTTCACGGCTACGGGCGAGTGGTCTGGATTTGATAATCGTCAATGACCGCGCCGATGCCGAAGGGATAAGTTTCGGTTTCCCTTCGGCTGACCACGCGGGCCTGGCAGCGAATCTTAAGCGGGACTTTTGTAATTTCGGCAGGTAAACTCACCGTTAAGACAACCCTGGTGTTCGGACGAAGCTGGGACGGCAGCCGCATAAAAACCCCGTTGCCGCTCATTGTGGTAATCTTGCCCTGGATCCGGCGCACTTTGCCCGGGCGGGTTTTCCATTGCACCGTGACCGGAAACTCCACCGGAAATCTGATCCCCAAACGAAGGCAGTTCAATTTAACCTCCAAAAACCATAATGCCGCTTCAATAGGCTTGCACGCCGAATAGCCAAGGGAACCCCGCGCCGGCGCGCAGTCGGCTGGTGGCACGAGCCGGAGCCCCACTCGCCCTCTCGAGTCGGCGGAGAAACTCGTGGCCAGCGCTCTATAAGTAACGCTTCTCGCAATTGCACTCAAGACTACTAAAGTACCAGTCAACACTAAGGGGAAACCCCTAGGCGCTGGACGAACGCGAATGGACCCCCGCGGTGTAGGGGTAGGGCTTGCCCTACCCTCGTCGGGACCAGCGGAAATGCGGGGACGGCAAGCCGTCCCCCTACAGCGGGACGGTTGTCGGCGGATTGGGGGTCAAGACTCTGCATGGCGAAGGCGGGCCAGCGAAGCTATAATGGTCGAAGAACCCGAACGCACCCATGAGTGAATTCTCCACACCCTTAATGCGGCAGTACAGCGCCATCAAGGAGCGCCATCCCAACGCGCTCTTGCTGTTTCGCCTGGGAGATTTCTACGAACTCTTCTTCGAGGACGCGGTGGTGGCTTCGAAGGAACTGCAAATTACGCTGACCTCCCGCAATAAGGAGAAGGGCGTGGCGATCCCGATGTGCGGCGTTCCCTATCATGCCGCCGAAGGTTACATCGCCAAGCTCGTCCGCCGTGGTTTTCGTGTCGCCATCTGCGACCAGATGGAGGATCCGCGCCTCGCCACGAAGCTCGTGAAACGCGAAGTCACTCGCGTGGTGACCCCGGGAACGGCGATCGATTCGCAAATCCTCGAGCCGCGCGAGAACAATTACCTGGCGGCGCTGGCGGAGCGCGACGGCAACTTGGGCCTGGCTTTCGTCGACCTCTCGACCGGTGATTTTCGCTCGACGGAGTTTTCGGGCCCCGAAGCCGCGTCCCGCCTGCAGGAGGAACTGGAACGCATGCGGCCCAGCGAACTGCTGGTGGCCTCGCGCCCCACGAGCCCGGTGGATGCCCGCCCCGTTCCCCTCGCTTCCCTCACCCAAACGCCGCTCGAGGACTGGGTCTTCGCCGAGGAGTATGGCGCCCGGCTCCTGCGAGATCATTTCCGTGTGGCGACATTGGCCGGCTACGGTCTCGAGGGTCACGCGCTGGCCGTGGCGGCCGCCGGGGCGGCACTTCACTATGTGCGGGAGACCCAGCGCGGATCGCTCTCGCACCTGGACGGCATCCGCTTCTATCAACAACAGGACTCTCTCGTCCTCGACCCGGCGACCATGCGCAACCTCGAATTGATCGAGCCTGCCTTCGGGGAATCGCGCGCCGCGACGGTGCTGGGGATCCTGGACGAGTGCGTCACTTCGCTCGGGGCGCGTAAGTTGAAGGCGTGGATGCTCCGCCCCTCGCTTGACCGTGCTGAGCTCGAGGCCCGGCTGGACGTGGTCGAGGAGTTGCTGAAATCCACTATCGAGCGCGAAGAGTTGCGGCGGGCGATGGGCGGCGTGCAGGACCTCGAGCGCCTGCTGAGCAAGGTGACGCTCGAGACGGCCCACGCAAGGGATCTCCTGGCGCTGAAGCAGTCGTTTCAGGCCCTCCCGCTCCTGCGCACTTATCTCAACCATTTTCAGTCGGCGCGCCTCAAGAAACTCTGGGAGAACCTGGACGAGCTCACAGATGTACGAGACTTGCTGGAGAAAGCGATTCATCCCGAGCCTCCCGTGCTTTTGAGCGAGGGCGGACTGATCCGGCCGGGCTACAACGCAGAACTCGACGAACTTCGCAACTTGAGCCAAAACAGCAAACAGTTGCTGGCCCAGATCGAAACCCGGGAACGCGAACGCACCGGCATTGCCTCATTGAAGGTTCGCTTCAACAGCATTTTCGGCTACTACATCGAGGTCTCGAAGTCGAATCTCCGCCTTGCGCCCGCGGACTACGAACGTAAGCAGACGCTGGTGAATGCCGAAAGGTTCACCACGCCGGAGTTGAAAGAACTGGAAGCGAAGATCCTGGATGCGGAGGAGAGAAGCCACACTCTCGAGCGCGACCTGTTCCTGGCCATGCGGCGGCAGGTGGCGAATGAGGCGCGGCGCATCCGCCAGACGGCGGCGGTGCTGGCGGAACTGGATGTTCTGGCCTGCTTCGCCCACCTTGCCGCGGAGCGCCACTATCACCGCCCCGAGTTTTCCCCGGATGGCGAACTGGTTATCGAGCGCGGACGCCACCCGGTGGTTGAGCGCCTTAACGAGGAAGCCCAATCCGGCAAGTTCATTCCTAATGACCTCTACATGAACGCCGGAACGGATCTGATCCTGATCATTACGGGGCCGAACATGGGGGGAAAATCAACTTACCTTCGCCAAGCGGCGTTGATTGCCCTGGTGGCCCAGATGGGGAGCTTCGTTCCCGCCACGCGCGCCCGGCTGCCGATCTTCGACCGCATTTTCACCCGCATCGGAGCCTCGGATAACCTGGCGCGGGGGCGCTCGACGTTCATGGTGGAGATGACGGAGGCTGCGACCATCCTGAACACCGCCACGCCGCGCAGCCTCGTCTTGCTGGACGAAGTGGGCCGGGGCACCGCCACCTTCGACGGCCTGGCGATTGCCTGGGCCGTGGTCGAACACCTACAGACGCACACCCGGGCCAAGACCCTTTTCGCCACTCACTACCACGAGCTTACGGAGCTGGCCGAGCTTCTCCCCGGCGTGCGCAATTACCACGTCTCGGTGCGCGAATCCGGATCCAACATCGTTTTCCTGCGCAAAGTGGAACAGGGAAGCGCCGATAAGAGTTACGGCATCGAGGTCGCTCGCCTGGCCGGCCTGCCCGGCAAGGTGATCGCGCGGGCGCGGGAAATCCTCTCCCGCCACGAACAGACCGAGCACACCCTGAGCGAGCGCTTGACGGCCAAGCCCGACGGTGAGAAAACCGGACCTGTGCAGCTCACCATTTTCACGCCGTTGAACGCTGATGTCGTGAACGCCATCGAAAGCGCCGACCTCGATAACCTGAAACCCATCGAGGCCTTGATCTTGCTGGCGGAACTGAAAAAGCAGATTCAGTCCTGAGACGCACCACACGCTCCTTGCCCTCTCCCAGGGGAGAGGGTGACCCGCTGCCGGCGTTCTCACCAGCCGGAGCGGGCCGGGTGAGGGTTCAGTTGCACGGAAACGAACTCGGCCAAATCCTGTTCCTGAAATTGAACCAACTACGTTGGGACTCCTCCCTTGAGCATACCCTGCGCCGTTTGGTTCCAGGCGGTGTGCTTATCGACGCGCCGCTTCACGGCGGGGCCGAGAACGTCCGCGAGTTCCTGTCCAACGTGGCCGCCCTAATCCCAACCGTGCCGTTCCTTGCTCTCCGGGAAGAAGGCGGGCTAATGAATCCGCTCGAAGCCTTCTTGCCTCGGCTGCCCTCGCCGCGCGCGGCCGCCGGAAAAGGGCTCGCGTGCGTCGAGCGCTTGGGCGAACTTGTGGGTGCTGCACTGCAACTCCTCGGCTTCAACACCGATTTCGCCCCCTTGCTCGATCTCGCGTCGCCCGGCCTGAATCCGGGTAGCGGCACGCCGTGGCGTGCGCCTACGGAAACGCGGACGTTTAGCGCCGACCCTCAGCAGGTGGCGGAGTGCGGCGGAGCGTTTCTGGAAGGGCTCGGGGGGCATGAGGTGCGGGCTTGCGGAAAACATTTCCCTGGCCTTGGCGGAGCACGAACCGCCGGTGCCACCGAACTGCCACTGGTTTCCAAATCCATGGCCGAGTTGTGGCGCGAGGACCTTGTCCCCTATCGCGCGCTTTTGCCCCGGCTTCCGCTCGTTTTGGTAAGCGCCGCGGCTTATAAAGCCTACGACTTTGATTTGCCGCAATCCGCCGGGCTGTCGTCCAAAATTGTGGAAGGCTTGCTGCGCGTCAAGCTGGGCTACGACGGTGTGGCCATCGCCTGCGGACTCGAATCGGAAGCCGTGCGTGGAACCTTGGAGGAGGCAGCCGTCGAGGCTGTGGGCGCGGGGTGCGACATGATTCTACTGGATGAAGCGGAAGCCGCCGGGCGCGTGCAAGCGGCCTTGAGCGCTGCCCTGGAAGCTGGGAAACTTCCCGGCCCTCGCGTCGAACAAGCTCTCAAGCGGATTCAGCATGTGAAGCGAGGCTTGCGGCCTGCCCTCGGCAAGCTCTCGCGCCGCTCGCTTGACAAGCTCATAAAACAGTTCACCGTCTTCTCATCCGCCTTCGCAAGCTCGGACCCATCATGACTAGCACTTAATGACGGAAATGGCCGTCATAATGGGGTGCTGTGGAAGGGCAGGGCTTCAGCCCCGCCGTCTTCGCGAGCGTGACGGGCTAGGCCTTTAGGCCCTGAAGCCACGTGGCCTCCGGGGCTAAAGCCCCGATAATAAGCGGTTTTTCCATGGCGGGGCTAAAGCCCCGCCCTTCCTAGGATTCCGCAATATGACGCGGACTTTTGTCAGCAGGAACTAGTGTCGTGTCCCAGAAATTCGTTGAATATGTCAGCCCGTCAGCCGACGGGCGTAAGCGAGTAGCCCACGGCGTGAGCCGTGGGTTCGTGAGGCCCTTCCTCACCCCCGTCCCCTCTCCCGCTCGGGCGGGAGAGGGGTGCCGCAGGCGGGGTGAGGGCCGTCAAACCCAGGGCTCACGCCCTGGGCTACTTTAGTGTGCCGAGCATGTTCGACAGCTTGGGGGTGAAAGTCCCCTTCACAACCTGATGGAGGTGAAGTGATAGCGAAGCGCAACGGCGTCGTCGTGAGGCGAGGTCGGAAAGAAGCGTGGAGCAAACGTACGAGCCGATGTACAAGAACCGGATCTGAGGCATACGGTGCCGGGCGAGCGGGCTAATGATCGCGAAGCCCATATCCATCAAGGGCACTGGTTGTAAATTCGGCGGTTGCGTGCGGAAGGCGGTCGAGCTTACCTCGGGAGATCTGCCGTTTGTCTCGAAATCGAGACTGAGGAGCGAGTGATCGATCCTGATCGGACGGTAGAAGTCAGCAGAGGGCATAGTAGTCCCGACCCCTTGGGATGAAGGCCTGAACCGTGATCGTGAGCAGTAGTGCGCGGCTCTCATGCGTGGCCATGCGCCAGCCAATCAGCTTCGGCTGAGCTTACCGGGGGAGGATAGGGTGAAGCCCGAAACGAGCCCGGAAGCGGCGAAGCCACCATCGGCGAAATGTGTCACGAACCTCCGGCCCTAATGGGCTCAAGTCACGGAACCGCCGTATGCGGACCCGCATGTACGGTGGTGTGACAGGGAAAGCGGGCGACCGCCTACCTATGTCGATTGGCGCCCCTGACGGGGCTGCTGACGGGTGGCCGAATCGTCTCGACTTATATTGCGAATCACTGGGACAGGACACTAGCACTGTTTGTCTCTTGACAAAACCCATAGAAATAGGCTACGATTGCGGGCGTCGTGGGATCCGGACGCCTTGATTTGACTGCCGGGAACAAAGAAGCGCGTAACGGTCGGGGCTGCCCGTGTGGCCGCCCGCGGGGAGAAATGCACCGCGGCGTTGTAGGGCTGACCTTCAGGTCAGCATCCAGGCAATGCAAAACTGCCGGCCTGAAGGTCGGCGCTACAAATTTCGCGGAACAAAGCGAGAATGTCTATGAAAACAAAGGACCGGTCAAGAAATCGACCACCCCTGACCCCTTCTTGACCAAGGATGGGAATTTCCCGGCTCCCCTCCTCGAATGAGGAGAGGTTGGGGGTGGTGCAACTTTGCGACCTTTGTGTGCTTTGCGCCTTCGCGTGAAACCGGGCTTGTAACAATGGAATTCGAGCGAACAAAGCGAGAATGTCTATGAAAACAAAGGATCGCCGCGACTGATGAGGAGAGGGCAGGGAACAGCATGGACAATAAGTCCATTAACAGAGCCCGACTCGCCGTGGGGTTGATGTCCGGCACCTCGATGGACGGAATCGATGCGGCCCTGGTGCGCCTGGGCGGCCCTGAGGATCATCCGCGAGTGCGCTTGCTCGCCTTCGTCACGGTTCCCTACCCTCCCGAGGTGCAGCAATGGATCATGCGCGTCGCGGCAGGGGAGCAGACGACGTCCGGGGGAATCAGCCAGCTTAACTTCTTGCTTGGTGGACTGTTTGCCGAGGTTGCCTTGGCTGTGTGTCGCGCGGGACACGTTTCGCCGAGGCGTCTTTCCGTCATCGGCTCGCATGGCCAGACCATCTATCACCAGGGCAGGCTTGGGCCGAGTCCAGGCGTTAAGGCAGCGGTGGGTCCAAACACTCTCCAAATCGCCGAGCCTGCCGTGATCGCCGAAAGAACCGGCGCGCCCGTGGTGGCGGATTTCCGCACGGCCGACATGGCGGCCGGAGGGCAAGGTGCGCCGCTTGTGCCCATGGTGGACTACCTCTTGCTTCGCGACGCGCGGAAAGGCACGGTGGCCTTAAACATCGGCGGCATCGCGAATGTCACGGTGATCCCGGCGAAGGCGAAGCCTCCCGACGTAATCGGCTTCGATACCGGCCCGGGGAACATGCTGAGCGACGCCCTGACGCGGCACTTCACCGGAGGCCGGGAGCATTACGACGCCGGCGGCCGCGTGGCGGCGCGTGGGAAAGTGAACGAACCGATGCTTGCTGAGTTGCTGGGCCACCCATTCTTCTCGCAGTCTCCGCCCAAGAGTGCAGGGCGCGAGCAGTTCGGCCGCGAATTCGTGGCTCGCTATTTCCTCCCCCACCCCTCTGTCCCCTGCCCGGCTGGGGAGGTCAGCAAGGGGAGGGGCCGCACCCGATTTGAGGACATGCTTCGGACTTCTCTCGAGCTGACCGCGCGAACAATCGCCGATGCTTTGGCGCGATTTGTATTTCCTGATGCCAAAATTGACCGCTTGATCGTCTCGGGCGGCGGCGCGCACAATAGTAGGCTACTGACGCGCCTGGCGGAACTGCTGCCACAACTTACCGTCGAACCTTCCGACCGTTACGGCCTGCCTGTCGACGCCAAAGAGGCCATCGCCTTCGCTATCCTTGCTGACCGCACCCTGCACGGCTTGCCTGGGAATCTCCCTCGCGTCACCGGCGCGCGCCGCGCCGTGGTGCTAGGCAAAACCGTCCGTCCATAAAACTCAAGTAACTCGAAAACTCAGCCGATTCTATGAATGGAGGCCGTGCCAGGTTGAACGTCCTGGTGTCGCTGCTTGCAGGAGGGCCTCCAGCCGGCACATGGTTCAACGATTCGCCCGATTGCTCCTACTCTCGCTTCTGGTCGTCCTTGAGCCTGAATTCCTGCCCGCGCAGGATGCGTCGAGTCAACCCAACCTGATGGACATGAGTCTCGAGGACCTGATGAAGGTCGAGGTTGATTCGGTTTACGGCGCCTCCGGGTACAAACAGAGCGTCAACGACGCGCCGGCGTCCATCACCGTCATCACGGCCGACGAAATCAAGCGTTACGGATACCGGACATTGGCCGATGTTTTGCGCAATGTGCCGGGTTTCTACGTGACCTCCGACCGGCAGTTGAGCTATGTCGGCGTGAGAGGGTTCGGCCCGCCGGGAGACTACAACAGCCGCGTGCTGCTGCTCCTGGATGGCCACTGGATCAACGACAACGTTACCGGCGGAGCTGTCTTTGGCACGGAAATGCCCTTCGATATCGATCTCGTCGAGCGGGTGGAAGTGATTCGCGGGCCGAATTCATCGGTTTATGTTGCCAACGCCCTTCTGGCCATCATCAATGTGGTCACCAAGCGGGGACGCGATGCGCGAGGTTTGGAAGTTTCAGAAGATCTGGCCAGCTACCGCACCTACAAGTCACGTGTGACTTACGGAGGCCAACTGAAGGACGGCGTGGAGTGGTTGCTTTCCGGTTCCTATTACTACAGTCACGGCCCCGATCAGCTCTTTTTCAAGGAATTCGACAGTCCCGCCACCAACAACGGCATCGCGCAGAATAGCGATAGCGGGCGATTTTCAAGCGAGTTCGCCAAGCTCTCCTATCGCGGCCTGACGCTCGAAGGGGCGTACGGCTCCACCATGCAGACCGACCCCACCGCCTCCTACGGAGCAATCTTTGATGATCCCGAGGCGCGCGCCCGCATCGAGCCGGGATTTGCAGATCTGAGCTACGAGCACCACTTTGGCAGCGATTGGGGCTATGTAGGCCGCCTCTACTACGACAATGACCGGGTGCTGAACACCGACCCTGTGAATGAGAGCGCGTATGGCGGCGCTTCCCACGTATTGAACGAGGAAATCGCCAGCGGGCAAGACGTGGGCGCGTCATTTGAGCTATCGAAAAAGCTGCCCGGAGGTCAGACGGTTGTGGTGGGGTCGGAATACCGCGACAATTACCGGCAAGCCCAGTGGGACTATGATGAGCAGCCCTTCGCTCTCTACCTCAACAGCCACGAAAGATCGAGCCTGTGGGGCGTGCGCGCTCAAGACGAGATACCGCTCGGCAGCGACCTGGTCCTGGATCTCGGGCTGAGCTACGACCACTATTCCACCTTCGGCAGCACCACGAATCCGCGTGCCGGATTGATTTATCAGCCGCGCGAGGGGACGAGCGTGAAACTGCTCTACGGCCAATCCTTCCGCGCGCCGACCGCTTACGAGCTTTACTACTCCGACCCCACCGAGGAGTCGAATCCGAATCTGGGGCCGGAAACAGCCAAAACGACGGAACTGGTCTTCGAGGAATCGCTGCCCCGGAATTTCCGGCTGGTGGCCTCAGGTTACTACTACCCCATACGCGGCGTGGTCGAGGGCGAAACCGATCCGGCAACCGGCCTGCTCGTGTACGAGAACGCGGGGCGCGTTGATTTACGGGGAAGCGAGATAACCGTGAAGAGGCAGTCGCGTACGGGGATCGAAGCGGGCCTCAGCTTCAGCCTGGAAGAAGCCAAGGATCTGCGCATACCTGGCCCACTCACCAACTCGCCCCGCGTCCTGGCTCAGGCCAATTTGAGCGTGCCCCTGTTCGGCAAGAAGGTGTACGCCAGCATGGACGCTCAAGACGTGAGCAAGCGACGAACCGAGGCTGGCGACTATGCGGGGGCCTATTGGCTGCCCAACTTCACGCTGTACAGCAAGAAAGTCCTGAAGGGATGGGAAGTTTCCGCAAGCCTTTACAACGCCTTTAACAGGATCTATGGCGATCCGGCTTCAGTGGCGCATGCGGAGGACATTATCTTTCAGAATGGGAGGAACTTCCGACTGAAGGTCACTTACGGCTTCTAAACGGGCTGCGAAAAAAGTCCCCGGGCTGTCATCCTGAGCGCAACGAAGGATCTGCATTTGCTTGTTTTCAACGAGGTACTGCAGATGCTTCGCTCCGCTCAGCATGACAGATAGACTTTTTCCGCAGCCTGCTAAAGCTGCTCCACTCCTCGCTTTTCCTGCCGGCGAGTGGAACCAGAGGCAGAGAAGTTCAAGTGGATGGAATACGCAGCCGATTGAATTGAAGGGGACTTTGTCACCAACCCGGGACTGGCACGCCAGCTCCACAGCCCGGCGAGGAACTCCGATTTGCACATGGCTAAACGAACCGTCAAGTCGCTCCCACTCCTGCTGCTGATCGCCCTTAGCCCGGCCTTCACATTCCCGCAGACTGTTCCGCCTCAATCGGACCTGATGAACATGAGTCTTGAGGACCTGATGAAGGTTGAGGTCGATTCAGTCTACGGGGCCTCCGGGTACCAACAGAGCGTTAACGACGCGCCCGCCTCGATTACCATCATTACCGCCGACGAAATCAAGCGCTACGGCTACCGCACGTTAGCGGACGTGCTGCGTAACGTGCCCGGTTTCTACGTCACCAATGACCGCCTCCTCAGCTACGTCGGCGTGCGTGGATTTGGCCCTCCCGGAGATTATAACAGCCGCGTCCTGCTGCTCGTGGATGGACACTGGCTGAACGACAACGTTAATGGCGGAGCTGTCTTTGGCACGGAAATGCCTTTCGATATCGACCTGATCGAGCGGGTGGAAGTGATCCGGGGACCGAATTCGTCAGTGTACATTGCGAACGCCCTTCTGGCCATCATCAATGTGGTCACGAAACGCGGACGCGATGTCAACGGCCTCAGCGTTTCCGAGGAAGCCGGGAGTTATCGGACCTCTATGTCGCATCTCACGTACGGCCGCCAATTCACGGACGGCCTGGACGTTCTGCTTTCCGGCTCCTATTACTTCAGCCACGGACCCGAGCGGCTTTACTTTCCGGAGTTCGATAACCCCGCCAGCAACAATGGCATCGCGGAGAACGCGGATGGTGGAAGATTTGACCACCTGTTTGCAAAGCTTGCTTATCGCGGCTTCACCCTCGCGGGGAGTTACGGCGCCTCAAAACAGACCGATCCGACCGCCTCCTGGGACACTATTTTCAATGATCCTGAAGAGTCATTCCGTATCAGTCCGTCCTTCGTTGACTTGAGTTACGAGCACCACTTCGGCAGCGATTGGGGCTATGTTGGCCGGGTTTTCTACGACGATGATCGAGTCTACGGGACACTCCCTTACGACGAGAGCGAAGTGGGTGGGCCACCGCACGTCTTGAACCAAATTGCAAACGACGGACAAGATGTGGGAGCGTCATTTGAGCTGTCGAAGAAACTCCCGCTCGGTCGGACCGTCATCTTGGGCGCGGAGTATCGAGACAATTTCCAGCAACACCAGTGGGACTACCAGTCTCAGCCGCACGTTCAATTCCTGGACAGCCGCCGGCAATCGAACTTGTGGGGAGGACACGCCCAGGATGAGATTCCGATTCGCAGCGATCTCACCTTAGATCTGGGGCTGAGTTCGACCATTATTCCACCTTCGGCGGCACCGCCAGTCCGCGTGCCGGACTGATCTACCAGCCTCATGAAGGAACAACCCTGAAATTCCTCTACGGTCAGTCGTTCCGAGCGCCGACTGCGTTTGAACTCTATTACTCCGACCCAACCTCGGAGGGCAATCCCAATCTTGGGCCCGAAACTGCCAGGACGACGGAATTGGTTTTGGAGCAGTCGCTAAAGAAGAGTTTCCGCCTGGTGGTCTCGGGATATTATTACCCGATTCGCGGAGTCATCAGCGCCGTGCCTGATCCGGTCTCCGGGCAACTCATTTACCAGAATAGCGAGCGTGTGGATTTAAGAGGCACCGAGATAGCGCTGAAACGGCAGTCGCGTACGGGGCTCGAAGCCGGCCTTAGCTTCAGCCTGGAAGAAGCCAAGGATCTGCGCGTGCCCGGTCCTCTCGTCAATTCGCCGCACGTGCTGGCTCAGGCCAATTTAAGCGTGCCGCTGTTCGGCAAGAAGGTGTACGCCAGCATGGACGCTCAGTACGTGAGCAAGCGAAGAACCGAGGCGGGCGATTATGCGGGCTCCTACTGGCTGCCCAATTTCACGCTGTACGGCAAGAAAGTTCTCAGAGGTTGGGAAATGTCGGCAAGCGTTTACAACGCCTTTAACAAGATCTACGGCGACCCGGCATCAATCGCGCACGTGGAAGATATCATTCTTCAAAATGGGCGCAACTTTCGCCTGAAGTTCATCTATCACTTCTGAACCGCTATGAAGACAGGCCGGTTAAAAGTCGAGAAGGACGCAGGCGCGGACGGCCACCGGGCTCACCGGGGAAAACTGCGGCCCGTCCTGTGGACCGCGCTCGGGTTGCTCGCCGGGGCTGTACTTCTCTTTAACCCTTTGCGGGCTCCCGCGGAAGGCGACGACGAGTCAGAGTACCGGGTCAAGCTGGCGTTTCTCTACAACTTTGCCCAATTTGTTGAGTGGCCGGCGCAGGCTTTCCGCGATCCTGCCGCGCCGCTTACCATTTGCGTGGCAGGTCAAGACCCCTTTGAAGGCGAGATTGGGCAAGGCCTGCGCGGTCGCACGGCCGGTGGTCACCTGGTTGAGATCAGGAAGCTGAAGCGGGACGAAGATCCGCGAGGATGTCATATGATCTTCGTCCGCACCGGCGACCGGAAGTTGGCAGGCAGGCTCTTAACCGATCTAAAAGGTTCGAGCACGCTGACCGTGGGCGAGACGAAGGGATTTGCGGACCTCGGAGGCGTCATCAATCTGGTCGTTGAAGAGAACAAGCTTCGCTTTGAGATCAACCTGGGGGCCGCTCGGCAGACTCGGCTTAAGATCAGTTCCAAGCTATTAGCTCTAGCCAAAATCGTCAATACGCCGCCCTAGCGGGTCGCGGCGCAGCGTGATGTAGAGGCGGCTTTACGCCGCCCATTGGCAAGCGAAGCTCGGCGCTACAAAGGTTGACTGTACGGTCATTCAGCGTGAGGGTCAAACGTGGCAGTGAATCATAGGCCGGAGAATCAAGCCTCGCAAAATCAGGGGTCTTCTCGATTCCTCGGCCCGTGGATTCCTCGCCTTTTCTCTTACCGCGAGTTCTCCATAAAACGCAAGCTGCGGGTCAACACGATGGTGGTTGTGGTTCTGGCCCTGCTGCTCTCCTGCGCGGCGTTTGGCGGCTACGACATGCTCGTGTTCCACAGTTCTTTGCAGAAGGATCTGGAGACATTAGCCGAGATCATCAGCTCGAACAGCACCGCGGCGCTGAGTTTTGGGGATCAAAAAGCCGCGGAGGAACTGCTCTCCGCGCTGCGCGCCAAGCAACACCTGCGCGTGGCAGCGATGTACTCGGCTGAAGGGAAGGTGTTCGCCAGCTACCGGCGCCAGGACGCGCCCGGGAGCGTGCCCGTGCCGCCGCCTCGCTCCTGCGGCGCCAGGTTCGAGGCGGACCGTTTGATACTCTTCCATCCGATCCTGCTGGGCGATCGGCAGATCGGAACTCTGTATCTGGAGTCTGACCTCGAGGAAATGCATCAACGGTTGATGCGTTTCGGGGCGATCATTGTGCTCGTCCTCCTGGTGGCTTCTCTGGCGGCGTTGGCGCTCAGTTCGAAGCTGCAGAGCGTCATCTCCGCCCCGATCCTGAACCTTGCTCGAACCGCCAAGCGAGTCTCGAGGGAGAGAGACTATGGGGTACGCGCCGAACGTCAGAACGACGATGAACTCGGGGACCTTGTCGACGACTTTAACCACATGCTGCAGCAGATCCAACTGCAGAACACCGAACTCACGGCGCATCGCAGTCACCTGGAAGAACAGGTCGCCGCTCGCACTTCGGAATTGGTCGTGGAGAGAGACAAGGCGGAGGCGGCTAGCCGCGCGAAGAGCGAGTTCCTCGCCAACATGAGCCACGAGATTCGAACGCCAATGAACGGCGTCATCGGCATGACCGAACTGGCCCTGGAGACGCCTTTGACTGCGGAACAGCGCGAGTATCTTGAGACCGCCCGCTCTTCCGCAGATTCATTGATGACCGTAATCAACGACATTCTGGATTTTTCTAAGATCGAAGCCAAGAAGCTCGAGTTGGGAGTCGTTGATTTCGATCTCCGCGATTGCGTAGGCGATGCAGCGAAAACGGTTGCCGCAAGCGCCCATCAAAAAGGACTGGAACTAGCCTGTGACATTTCCGCCGGGGTTCCTTGGAGAGTTTCCGGCGATCCCAACCGGCTCCGTCAAATCCTCTTGAACCTCATTGGCAATGCCATCAAATTCACGTCGCAAGGAGAGATCATAGTCCGCGTCGACGCACCGCCGCCCGCCACCCTCCTCGGCATGGAAAGGAGATCCAAAGGTCAAAAAGTTAAGGCGGAGGAGCACAGTGAGTTGCCCATAACGGGCAACGAGATTATGCTCCATTTCCAAGTCATCGATACGGGCATAGGGATCCCCGAAGATAAGCAGGAGGTCATTTTCGAGGCGTTCGCTCAGGCGGACGGGTCCTCAACTCGCAAGTTCGGAGGCACCGGACTTGGCCTGACGATCTCCAACCGGCTCGTCGAAATGATGGGTGGAAGGATATGGGTCGAAAGCCGGCCCGGCCGGGGGAGTAACTTCCAATTCACGGCGCGCTTCGCACCGGCTTCCCAGGAAGCGCGCTTCGCTTCTCCCGCCGTGCAGGCATTCGAGTTGCGAGGTCTGCCGGTTTTGGTCGTTGACGACAACCCCACTAACCGGATGATTTTCAGGGGAGTATTGGAAAACTGGGGCATGAAGCCCATGCTTGCCAGTAGCGGTAACGAAGCGCTCCAGATCCTCGGCTCTAAACACAGCCCGTCCTTCGCCTTGATCTTATTGGATTATCACATGCCGGGAATGGACGGCGTTGCCGTGGCCCGGGAAATCAAGAACCACCCGGAACTTGGTACTCCTACCATTTTGATGTTGAGTTCAGGAGGCGGCCCGGAAGAAGCGAGTCAGGCCCTCGACGTAGGAATCGCCAAATGCATATTCAAGCCCTTCAAACAATCTGAACTTCTGGCGGCGGTCCTGGTGGTCTTGGACATGTCCACGGCTCCGAGCCCCGAACGAAGAACCCGAGTTCGATCCGGCTCGGATCAGGCAGTGCCCCCGCTGCGCATCTTGCTGGCCGAGGATAATCGTGTGAATCAACTGCTGGCGGTGCGAATGCTGGAGAAACAAGGGCACACGGTGGTAGCGGTGCAAAACGGCCGCGAGGCGCTCGATGCGATCTCGAGCCACACCTTCGACGTTGCACTGATCGACGTGCAAATGCCGGATATGGATGGGCTCGAAGCAACCCGGCTGATTCGAAAAGAAGAGCTGGAGACCGGAAAACGCCGTCTTCCCCTGGTTGCTCTTACAGCTCATGCCATGACTGGCGACCGCGAGCGATGTCTCGCCGCCGGAATGGATGGCTACGTCCCTAAGCCCATAGACCCGCGACAGCTCTTCGCGGCCATCAGAGAAGTGACCTTACTTGCCCTGACCGAACGGAATACCAGCGCCCCAACCGCGCAGCCCGCCAGAGCCTCCGTCTAACACCTTATCCGGGTTCACCTGCGGCGAACAATAAAGTAATGTCCTAATTTCCGCGTAGCGCTGGCCTTTAGGCCAGCAACTGCCGATCGAAAGGTGGGTGCTACCAAGTGAATCAGGACACTACAACAACAAGGTCGGCTGGAAAAAGTGGCGACATTTTGTTACCATTTACCCAGGGTGACCCATGTTGTTCCGTCCGCGCACGCTGTTCGTGTCTCTGGCTTTGGGGTTGGGTACCGTCCTTTTGGCCTTTCAGCAAGACGGGTTTTCACCCTGGGACATGGAGGAAGCTCCGGCTCAAACCAACGAGAAAGCCGAGTTCACCTTTGGACGGTTGCGATTCGCAACCAGCGGGAGCAGTTTCGGGGGGTGGCGTCGCCTCGGTTGGTCGGAGGATTTCCCCAAGGCCGATCGCCAGTTCTCCGAAGGCGTGCGGCGCCTTACCCGTCTCAACGCTCGCAGCACCGAAAAGGTTCTGGATTTGGATAGCGACGAGATCTTTAACTGGCCGTGGCTCTACGCCGTCAATGTCGGCCGTTGGAACTTTACTCCGGCCGAGTCCGAGCGCCTGCGCGAGTACCTGCTCCGAGGCGGATTCCTGTTGGCCGACAATTTCCATGGCGCAGCGGAGTGGGAGACCTTCCTCGAGGGCACGCGCAGAGTGTTCCCGGAACGCCAGGTCGAGGACCTGAAGAACAGCGACGAGATTTTCCACGTGCTTTACGACCTGGACGAACGCTTCCAAATACCGGGTTATCAGTACATCTGGACGGGCAGAACATATGAGCGGGATGGCATTGAGCCGCATTGGCGCGCCATCCGGGACGACAAGGGCCGAATCATGGTCGCCATTTGCCACAACATGCATCTGGGAGATGCTTGGGAGCACGCCGATGATCCGCGCTACCCGGAACGATTCTCCTCGCTCGCCTATCGCCTGGGGATCAATTACATCATTTACGGAATGACGCACTAGCCGGAGTCGAGAAGTCAAGGAGTCGAGAAGTCGAGAAGTCAAGTACCAAAGGAGCCAAAGGCACACTCGACGATCGAACCCCGAAGACTCAACTTCTCAACTTCTTGACTCCTTGACTTCTCGACTTGCATATGAACAGACGAGACTTCCTCAAATCCGGTTGCGGTAGCGTCGCGGGACTCGGCGCGGCCCGCTTGGCTGGCGCGCAGATGCAGATGCCGCCGGGGTCGGCGCCCGAGGCGGGCGGGGCGGACGTCACGCTCAAGATTGCGCCCGTAATTGTGCAGCTTGATCCCAACCGCGCCATCAGCACTATCGGTTATAACGGATGCTCGCCTGGCCCGGTCCTGCGCATGCGCGAGGGCAAGCCGATCACGGTTGATGTCTTGAATGACACAGACGTGCCAGAGTTGGTGCACTGGCACGGGTTCTTCATTCCCCCCGGGGTCGACGGGTCGGAAGAGGAAGGCACGCCAATGATTCCGGCTCATGGCCGGCGGCGCTATCAGATTGTGCCGCGCCCCGCGGGAACGCGCTGGTATCACACCCATACGATGGCCGGAATCGACTTGCACCGGGGCACTTACACCGGGCAATTCGGCTTCGTCTACGTGGAGCCGGCCGAGAATCCGGGCCGATACGACCAGGAAGTTTTTCTGGCTCTGCGCGATTGGGAACCGTATCTGAGCTCGGAAGATATGGACGAAATGGAAATGGGCCTGCCGGGACCGCAGCCCGAAAAGCCCGCCGTCCCCGACAAGCGGCAAAACGGCTTGGAGGTCGGCTATAGGATTTTCTCGATCAACGACAAGTCGCTCGGGGCGGGAGAGCCGATTCGAGTCCGGCAGGGCCAGCGCCTGCTGCTGCATGTTCTCAACGCCAGCGCCACCGGAAACCGCAGCATCGCCTTTGCGGGTCATCTGTTTAACGTCCTGGCATTAGATGGGAACCCGGTTCCGTCGCCGCACCCTGTAGAAGTCCTGGCGATGGGCCCTGGCGAGCGCGTGGATGCGGTGGTGGAGATGAACCGGCCGGGGATTTGGATTCTGGGCGCCACCAAGGATGACGATCGCAACGACGGCATGGGCGTCCTGGTCGAGTATGCGAACCAGCACGGCGATCCGAAGTGGGTCGCCCCGACGAACCTTCAATGGGACTACTCCATTTTCGGCAAGCCCGCCGCCCACCCGGCGCCCGACCAGACTATTGACATGATCATCGAGGTCATTCCGGGTGGCCCCGGAAACTTCAACCACTGGCTCATCAACGGCAAAGAATATCCGCACGAGGGCGAGTTCGTCTTGAAGGAGGGCGCGCGCTACCGCCTGGTGTTTCACAATCGGAGCGACGACGCCCACCCTGTGCACATGCACCGGCACACATTTGAGCTCGTGGACGTAAACGGCAAGAAGACCTCAGGCGTAATCAAGGACACGGTGGTAGTGCCGAATTATGGTGTGGTCTCCGTAGACTTGGTGGCGAATCAGCCGGGGCTGACGCTCTTTCACTGCCATAACCAGCAGCACATGGACTTTGGCTTCAAGGCGCTGTTCCGGTACGCGTGAAACGTGGTAGCCGTGCCTGTCGTCCGGAGTGGTCATGGGTCTTCGACCCCTCCGGTGGAACGAATTTCGCGTACACCGTCACCCCCGCGAAAGCGGGGGTCCATTGTTGGTCCGGAACACGATGGATTCCCGCTTGCGCGGGAATGACGTGGTTCTCGAGAGAGCGTCCAGTAGGATCTCCGCAGTTCGTCGTAAGCTATTGATAACGAATAAAAACTGCCGAGACCTCTCACTGCGCCCAGAATGGCAGCACAAGCCGCGATCTTTTTGCATCCAAAGGGTAGTTCAGGGCATCGTACTCAGGGTAACCAGGGCTTCGAGAATCTTGACCTAGAGCATATGGGCAACCGCGAGCTTGGCCCTACGAGCACTGCATGTTTCAGTTTTTCTTCAAATACCCGCGGCTGGTTTTTTCGAGGGGCGAACTGGTGCTGCTCAGCACCTGGCCGAGGTGGCTCCTGGGACTGCTGGTGCTGCTGGCGGCGGGTGGCTTGGCGGCGCTGATACGCGCTCGTCTGCCGCAGGCTGCCCCAAGCGTGCGAAACTGGCGGGCTGCGGTCATCTGGCTTCTGCAATCGTGTCTCGTGGCGCTCTTGCTGATCCTGCTCTGGCAACCCGCCCTGGTGGTCGCGCAACTGGAACCCCAAAAGAACATCATCGCCATCGTGGTGGACGACTCGCGCAGTATGGCCACCACGGAGGACGGCGTCTCCCGCCTGGAACGTGCTATCAAAGTTATGCAAGGCGGAGTTCTAGCCGGTCTTCAAAAGCAATTCCAGACTCGCTTTTATCGCCTCGACAGCGAAGCGACGCGTGTTTCGAGCCTGGAGGAGTTGCGTCCGTCGGCGCCCGTGACGCACATCGGGGCGGGGCTGAAACAGTTGGCCGAGGAGACGAGCGATCTGCCGATGGGGGCTGTAGTCCTGCTGAGCGACGGGTCTGACAACTCGGGCGGCGTCGACCTGGATACCATCACGGCACTTCGCTCGCGGCGGATTCCGGTGCACACCGTCGGCTTCGGGCGCCTCGCCATGTCGCAGGACGTGGAGATCGACGACGCAACGGTTGCACCCCGTGCCTTGGCCGACTCGCGCTTGTCGGCGATTGTCCGTTTTCACCAGCACGGCTACGCCGGGCGGAAGGCCACGCTGGGCGTTCACGACGGCGCGACGCTGCTGGCGGCGCGAGAGATCACTCTCTCCGCCGACGGCGCTGCCCAAACCGAGAACCTGATGTTCAACGCCGGTCGCGCTGGCTCGAAGGCGCTCCGCTTTTCCGTCGACCCGCTGCCCGGCGAGGAGAATGCCTCGAACAACGCCGTAACGCGACTGGTGAACGTCGAGTCGGGCCGGCGCCGCATTCTCTATGTGGAAGGCGAACCTCGGTGGGAATATAAATTCGTCCGGCGCGCAGAGTCCGACGACTCCATCATCCAGCTAGTCTCCATGTTGCGTACGACGGAGAACAAAATCTATCGCCAGGGAATAGACAAACCGAACGAACTGGCGCAGGGCTTTCCGGCCACCGCTGAAGAACTTTTCGCGTATCAAGGGCTGATTATCGGGTCGGTCGAAGCCGGTTACTTCACGCCCGCGCAGCGCGATTTGATTGAGCAATTCGTTGATCGCCGCGGCGGCGGGTTGTTGCTTCTCGGCGGGCGCTTTGCCTTGTCAGACGGAGGTTGGAGCGCTTCCGGCCTTGCCGACCTCCTTCCCTCGCTCCTGCCCGCAAGAAAAGGGACCTTTCACCGCGACCCGGCAACCGTCGCTCTGACGCCGGTGGGGGCCGACAACGTCATCTGCCGATTGATTGAAGATCCGGCGCGCAATCTGACGCGCTGGAAGAAAATGCCATACCTCGAAGACTACCAGGACCCCGGCACGCCAAAGCCCGGCGCCGCAGTGCTGGTGGAAATGAACGGCGGGGGACGAAAGGAGCCGCTGCTCGTCACCGAGAATTATGGACGTGGAAGAACCGCGATCCTGGCTACAGGCGGGACCTGGCGGTGGCAGATGGCTTTGCCCTCCGGTGACCACACGCACGATGCCTTCTGGCAGCAATTGCTGCGCTGGCTCGTTGCCGATACGCCGGGCCATGTCGTAGCGTCCGTTACGAAGCCCATACTATTTGACGAAGGACGCGCAAAAATCTCGGCCGAGGTTCGCGGTCAGGATTACTCGCCCGCTTCCGATGCCATCGTCCAAGCCCACATCTCTGGTCCCGGAGGCGTGAGCGCCACGCTCGATCTGGCTCCCGACCCGGCCTCTCCCGGGACGTTTCAGGGTGAGTGGACCGCCGACCGGCCGCAATTGTACTCGGTGCTGGTGACTGCCAAACGCGGAAACGCAGACCTCGGCAGCGACAACCTGGACTTTGAAAGGATGGACGGGGTCGCGGAGAACTTTCACCTCGAGCAGAACCGCGACCTGCTCGAAAGGCTCGCCAAACAAACCGGCGGGCGCTATTGGCAGCCCTCAGAGGCTTCCCAGCTTGCCCGCGACATTCCCTACTCGGAAGCGGGAATCAGCTTCCGCCAAATCAAAGAACTCTGGAATATGCCGGCCGTTTTCGTTGTGTTTTTGCTCCTGTGCTGCTCGGAATGGCTGCTGCGCCGGAAATGGGGGATCGTGTGACGAGTTCTTCAATATTGAATGATGCGGAATTGAGCGGCGCGGGGAGAAGCTTACTAGATTCATCCCCTCTCCCCCTTGGGGGAGAGGGTGGCGCGCAGCGCCGAGTGAGGGGGCTCCCCCGTAGAGAGATGTCCGCCGGTTTACTCCTCGCATCCTTGTTCGTCTCCGCGCTCCCGGTGAGCGGCGCGACGTACCACCTGACTGTCGCGGGCCTGGGCGGCGAACCGGAGTATGAGCAGCAATTCGAATCCTTGGCCAAAGATCTGGACAAGGTGCTCAGGACCTCCGGCGTCGACGCGCATGTCGAAACGCTCGTGGGCAAAGAGGCCACGCGCGAGCGCCTGACCGAAAAGTTCGGCGTCATTTCGAGCCAAGCCCGGCCCGAGGACGAATTCGTACTCATTCTTATCGGCCACGGCTCGTTCGATGGCGTCGAGTACAAGTTCAATCTCATCGGTCCGGATGTCTCGGCGGAGGAACTGGCGCGGCTGTGCGATCGCGTGCCAGCCAAGCGGCAATTGATCGTCAACACAACGAGCGCCAGCGGCGGCTCTGTTCCGGCGCTTGAGCGGCAGGGAAGAGCGGTCATCGCCGCCACCAAGTCGGGGACTGAGAAAAACGCCACGGTCTTCGGCCGTTACTGGGTCGAGGCCCTGCACGACCCCGAGGCGGATGTCGACAAGAACGAAGCGATCAGCGCCCTCGAAGCCTTCCGGTACGCCGCACGTAAGACCGCGGCTTATTACGAATCTGAGAAACGCCTGGCCACTGAACACGCCATATTTGAGGACACGGGCAAAGGCGAGGCGGTGCGCGCGGCGGCGAGCGAGGGTGGTGAAGGATTGCTGCTCTCCAGCATCACGCTTGTACGATTCGGCTCCGCGGAGCGCGCCGCCAACGATCCCGGCAAGCACGCCCTGCTCGCCAAGAAAGAAGAGCTTGAACATCAGATCGATACCCTGAAGTATCAAAAAGCCGCGATGTCTGAGGACGATTACAAAAAGCAACTCACGGCCGCGCTCCTGGAACTGGCGCGCGTTCAGCAGGAGTTGGATAAATGATTGCGGTGCGTAGGGGCGGCCCTTGTGGCCGCCCTGAAACAAGTACGGCCCCAATCTGCGGAAAGGCCTCGCCTTTCCAGGCGGCGCAGCCGCTTTGGAGTGCGGCAGCTTGCTGCCGCTTTTCTGTCGCGAGCTTGCTCGCGCTTCGCCCGATGCGCGGCCAGCAAGCTGGCCTAACGAAAAGCGGCAGCAAGCTGCCGCACTCCAAAGCGATTGCAGCATTTTGGATGATGGCAGCG
The DNA here is from genome assembly GCA_963838915.1 of uncultured Acidobacteriota bacterium. Classification (GTDB taxonomy): domain Bacteria; phylum Acidobacteriota; class Terriglobia; order UBA7540; family UBA7540; genus CAVROP01. The sequence continues at coordinate 7,973 of CAWIUZ010000347.1, read as the reverse complement.
CTTGGTCTCAGTGTCGCCAAGTCCGCGACTCCGGCCGAGTGTCATGCTCTCACCAAACACGGCCGTCGGGAAGAAGCCCACGCGTGCTACCAATTGCTTTCCAGGGAGCGCGATCATTACCTCCGCGCCGAAGGTTTTTGGGGCCTGGGAATGTACCAGGATGCCAACAACGAGTTTCGCGAGGCGGCGGCCCAGGACGACCGCAATGCCAACTACCGCGTTCGCTGGGGACGGCTGATGCACGAGCGCTTCAACAATGTGGAAGCGGTGAAACTCTTTGAAGAGGCCTTGCAGCGAGACCCCAAGAGCGCACAGGCCTGCTTCGGCCTCGCTCTCGTCAGCGCCGACGGGTACGACTCGAAGGCCGTGAAGTGGGCCGCCCAGGCCCTCGCCCTGGACCCGCATCTGGCGGAAGCCCATGAGCTGATGGCAAGCCTCGCTCTCGAAGATTCGGATCGGGCGGAGGCGTTAAAGCAGGCCGACGCCGCACTGCAAATTTCCGCGGAGGCGCTCGATGCCATGGCCGTTCACGCGGCCGTTGAGGTCTTGGAGGACCGCTCGCCCGATGCCTGGCTCGCGAGAATCCGGCAAGTCAATCCAAGCTACGGTGAAGGCTCGGCGATTATCGCCCACCACTTGCTGCTGAACTACCGTTTCGAAGATGCCGTCGGCTACTACCGCAAGGCGGTCGATCTTGACCCGCAACTCTGGCCGGCGCGCTCTGCCCTGGGCGTCAATCTGATGCGCCTGGGAAAGGAAGACGAGGCCCGCCGCCAACTCGAGATGTGCTACGACAACGACTTTCGGGATGCAGCGACCGTCAACACGCTTCGCTTGTTGGACAGCTACAAAAACTTCGTCACCTTCAAGGACGGGGCCACGATCCTGAGACTGCACAAGAAGGAAGCCGAGTTGCTGCGCCCCTATTTCGAATCCCTTTTGCAGCGCGCCATGGCGACCTACGAGAAGAAATACCAGATGACGCTTCCGGGTCCCGTGCAAGTTGAGGCCTACCCGGACCATGATGACTTCGCAGTGCGAACCATGGGGATGCCGGGCCTGGGCGCCGAGGGAGTCACGTTCGGCGAGGTCGTGGCCATGGACAGCCCCTCCGCGCGCAAGCCTGGAGATTTTCATTGGGGCGCGACGCTATGGCATGAGCTGAGCCATGTCTACATCCTCACCGCGACGCACAGCCGCGTGCCGCGCTGGTTTACTGAAGGCCTGGCCGTCCACGAAGAGGCCGACGTGTCTCCGGAATGGAGCAGCCGCGTGACGCCCGACATCCTTGTGGCCTTGCGCGATAAGAAATTGCTCCCGGTCGCGCAACTCGACCGCGGTTTCGTTCGGCCGGAATATTCCGGCCAGGTGCTGGTTTCCTATTTCCAGGCCGGCCGCATCTGCGACTACATCCAGGGACGCTGGGGCGACGCGAAGCTGCTCGCGATGGTGCAGTCCTTCGCCAATCGGAAGACTACCTCCGAGGCGATCCAACAAGATCTCGGCATGTCACCTCAGGATTTCGACACGCAGTTTCAGGCGTGGCTCTATGCGGGCCTCGGCAAGACCGCCGCGGGCTTTGACAAGTGGCGGGAGAGCCTGAAGGCTCTCGCGGCATCCGCCAAAGCCGGCGATTACGACCAGGTGCTGAAGCAAGGCGAGGAAGTTCGCCGCATGTACCCGCAGTATGTTGAGGACGCGAACGCTTATGAGTTCCTTGCGGATGCGCATCTCGCCAAAGGGGAGAAACGAGCCGCCGCTCAAGCGCTGACAGAGTATGAAGAGGCCGGGGGACTCAGCCCGGTGACGCTCAAAGAGTTGGCCTCGCTCGAAGAGGATCTTGGGGAACCCAAGGAAGCCGCGGCCACACTGGATCGGATCAATTACATTAGCCCGCTTGACGAGGATTTACATCGCCGCCTCGGCAAGCTTTGGCTCGCGGAAGAAAATTATCCCGGAGCCATTCGTGAATACGGTGCGGTCGTGGCCATGCACCCGCTGGATACTTCGTCCGCCCAATTCAATCTGGCCCAGGCTTACTTCGCCGCCGGCCAGCGCGATAAAGCCCAGGAACACGTATTGGCCTCGCTGGAGGCAGCGCCCGGCTACCGCCCCGCGCAAAAACTGCTCTTGCAACTCCAGGATTCTACGAAAAGGTGAATGAATTATGGGGACTATCACAGACGTGCAACCGGATTTAGCCCAACTCAAGAGCCGGATCGAGCGCTTTCAAACCGTGCGAGACAACATTCTTTCCCAGGTCCGGGAGGTCATCGTCGGACAGGAGGAGGTGCTTGACCAGATCCTCATCGGCCTCTTCGTGGGAGGCCACTGCCTGATCACCGGGCTGCCCGGCACGGCCAAAACGCTGATGGTCCGCACCATCGCGCGGACGCTCGGCCTGGTCTTTACGCGCATCCAGTTCACGCCCGATCTGATGCCCTCGGATATTACCGGAACGGATATTATCGAAGAAGATCCGACCACCGGCCATCGCCGGTGGACGTTCGTCCAGGGTCCGATCTTCGGAAACATCGTCCTGGCGGATGAAATCAACCGTACGCCGCCCAAAACACAAGCCGCGCTGCTGGAAGCGATGCAGGAACTCTCCTGCACGGTGCGCGGCAACCACTATGCTTTGCCGTTGCCGTTTTTCGTTCTGGCCACTCAAAACCCCATCGAACTCGAAGGGACTTACCCGCTTCCCGAGGCGCAGCTTGACCGTTTCCTCTTCAACACCTTGCTCGGTTACCTGAGCGCCGAGGACGAGGCCAAAGTCATCGACCTGACGACGACCACACGGGTGCCGAAGGTGGAGTCGGTGACTAACGCGGAGGAAATACTCGAGTTCCAGGGCCTGGTGCGCATGGTGCCCATCGCGGATTCGCTCGCGCGATACGTGGTCAGCCTGGTGCGCGCCACGCGCCCCAAGAGCGGAACGGCGCCGGACTTCGTCAAGAAATACGTCAACTACGGGGCCAGCGTGCGCGCTGCCCAGTTCATTGTGCTGGCGGCCAAAGCGCGCGCCCTCGCGCACCGGCGCTACCACGTGACTTACGATGACGTGCGGTCGCTGGCCACACCGGTACTCCGACACCGGATCCTCCTGAATTTCCATGCCGAGTCGGACCGCATCGATTCGGACGAAATCCTGCACCGCCTGCTCGAACAAATGCCGCCTCCGGCGGGAGGTTAAGCGTGCAACGATTCATCGACCCGGAGGTGTTGGGCGGCATTTCCGGATTAGATCTGATCGCCAAGACCGTGGTGGACGGCTTCATCGCCGGACTGCATCGCTCGCCGAACTTCGGCTTCAGCCAGGAGTTTGCAGAATACCGCGCCTACACGGCCGGCGACGACCTGCGCCACATCGACTGGAACGTCTATGCCCGCACGGAGCGGGCCTACCTGAAACGTTATCGGGGAGAAACCAATACGTTGCTGACGATTCTCCTCGACGCGAGCAACTCCATGAAGTATTCCTCGCACGGGGTGAGCAAATCAGAATACGCTCGTTTCGCAGCGGCGGCGCTGTTTTATCTCACCACCCAGACCCAGCGCGACGCCGCCGGCTTGATCGTTTTCGACGACGAGGTCCGCAACTACATTCGGCCCTCCAACCGCCAGGGACAATTCCACCGGCTCTTGAGCGGCCTCGAACAAGCTGAGCCCGGCGCAAAAACAAACTTCGGCAAAGCGCTCGAGCGCTTCCTGGAAGTCTTCCGCAAGCGCGGGGTGGTGATTGTTATTTCGGACTTTTATGAAGCCCCGGAACTGATCATCAAGTCACTCGAGCCCTTGCGATTTCGCGGCAATGAAGTGCTTCTGTTTCATGTCCTCGATCCGGAAGAAGTTCGCCCACACTTTCGCGGGCCCACCACCTTGATTGAAATGGAGACGCAGGAGTCCCTCGAAGTGAGCCCCGAATACGCTCGGCTCGAGTACACGAAGAAGATCGACGCGCACATTGCGGCGCTGCGCGATGGCGCCCGCGGTTCCGGGATGGACTACCACCTTTTGGTGACAGACAGGCCGCTGGACGGCGCGCTGCGGGAATACCTGGCGATCAGGCAAGGAAAGTGGTGAATCCTGTCTGGAGTGCGGCAGCTTGCTGCCGCTTTTCGTCAGGCCAGCTTGCTGGCCGGGCATCGGTAGCACCGCGTACACATTGGGGCTGACCCCACAACGCAGAGAGAGGCGCGAGCAAGCTCGCGCGAAAGAAAAGCGGCAGCAAGCTGCCGCACTCCAAAATGGAGACGGTGAATGGGTTTTCTATCCCCATGGTTCCTGGCGGCTGCGGCTCTGGCGGGCCTGCCGGTATACCTTCACCTGCTTCGCCGCCACCAGTCGGAAGCGCAGCCGTTCAGCTCGCTGATGTTCTTCGAGCGGCGCACACAGAGTTCCATCAAGCACCGCCGCCTGCGCCACCTGCTCTTACTGTCGCTGCGCATCGCCATGCTGTTATTACTGGCGCTGGTATTTGCAAACCCCTTCATCAACCGGCCAGTTGCCGGCATGGTGGGAAACAAGCTGCTGGTGCTGGTCATCGATAACTCTTTCAGTATGCGGGCGGGATCGCGCCTGGCGGACGCCAAGCGGGAGGCGCTGAGAGTGATCGAGTCGCGGAACCCTTCGACGCGCGCCCAAGTCATGGTGCTTGGACCACAGCTTCGTGCGCTGACGGCCGAGACCCAAGACACAGGCGAACTCCGCCAGGCGGTCAATAGCGTAGCGCCGGGAGACGCGCGCGCCAGCTTCGGCGAAGTCGCTCGCGGGGTTCGCTCCCTTGCGGAAGCAGTCTCCATCCCCATCGAGGTCCACCTCTTCAGCGATTTACAGAAATCCGGCATGCCGGCAAGCTTCCAGGAAATGGCCCTGCCGCCGAACGCGACGCTTGTGTTACATCCAGTGGCGAAGGAGGCGACGCCCAACTGGACCGTGGAAAGCGTGAGCGCACCGGCCCAGGTGTGGGACCCGAAGAAGGCGCGCGTCCAAGCTGTGATCGCGGGTTTCCACACTCCCGCGGCCGCCCGCACAGTTTCCCTGGTTGTTAACGGCAAGAGCATCGCCACGCGCAGCGCTACGGTGCCCGCGAGCGGCCGCGCCACGGTTGAGTTCGACTCGTTGGATGTGCCCTACGGCTTCAGCCGTTGCGAGGTGAGCATCGATTCCGCAGACACACTTCCAGCGGACGACCGTTTTATGTTTTCCGTCGAGCGTTCTGACCCGCGCCGTGTTCTGTTTATTCACGAACCTAACGACACGCGTTCTCCGCTTTACTATGGCTCGGCGTTGGCCTCGGCGGCGGAGGGAGTCTTCGCGCTGGAAGCCCGCAGCGTAGACCAGGCGTCGAACCTGCAGCCCTCTCAATATGCCTTCGTCGTTTTGTCCGACCTGCCGTCGCTGCCCCCGGCCTTAGAGCAAAGCCTTCTCGACTATGTGCGAGGCGGCGGAAGCGTCTTCGTCGCGGTGGGAGCGTCGGCAGCACGGCGGCCACGCATCCCCGTTTTCGGTGAAAGCATCCAGGGCGTCCGCAATTACACCGACTCGTCGCAGCGTTTCCTGACGGTAGGCGAAGCCGATCCCACGTATCCCTCGCTCGCCAAGTCCGACCGCTGGGCGAATGTGGAATTCTATTTTGCCGCTGCTGCCGACACGACGGGAGCGCGGGTTGTGGCGCGGCTCACCGACGGGACGCCTTTGCTGGCGGAGAAAAAGCTGGGCGAGGGACGTGTGTTGCTGTTTACCTCAGGCCTTGACAACCTGACGAACGACTTTCCGTTGCATCCCATCTTCGTCCCCTTTGTCGAGCAGACGGCGCGGTATCTTTCCGGTATGCGGCAAAGGATCGGCTCAACCGTGGTTGATTCATTCTTCGAATTGCGCGCCGACAAGGACCGGGCGGCAGGCGTGGAGGTTGTGGACCCCGAGGGTCACCGGCCACTTTCCCTCAATGAGGCCGCCACTTCTTCAACGTTTCAATTGAGCAAGGCGGGCTTTTACGAAATGCGCCTCGCCAATGGCCGCCACGAGGTCATCGGAGTGAACGCAGACCGCCGTGAGTCCGACCTCGGCGTCATGAGCGAGGACGTTCTTGGCACTTTGGCGCGGCAAACAGGGTCCAATCTCTCAACCGGCCGCCGCAGCAAGCCTGACGCAAGAACCGGCGAAGCCTTTCAGTCTCTGGTGGTATTTCATGCTGCTGCTCCTGGCCGGGGCCGCAGCGGAGTCGTTGGTGAGCGATCGCTATTTAGGCAAGCTGCGGGAAGAATCCTAAACGAATGGGGCCCCCCAAGTGAGTCCGTGTGAGAACTCGATTCAGGCTGTCATTCCGAGCGCAGCGAGGAATCTCGCCCTGAGTGCTTTCAAGGCAGTGCGAGATTCCTCGTCGCCTTGGGCTCCTCGGAATGACACGCGAGCCTAGGGTCTCAGGAAGACTCGAGGGCAGAGAGTTGAATTTCCAAGGAAGGGCTCCGCCGGCAGGAGGAACCATGAATGCACGGGAGCAACTCGCGTCCTACCTGAAGATGCTGCAAAGGCGCCTGCGCCTGGGCACGCTGTTACGGGGCGTGGCCGCGTTGCTGGCGGTCGCCTTGACGGCCACGCTCGTCCTGGTGCTGATCACGAATGCCTTTGGCTTCTCCGATTCGAGCCTTTTCGCCGCTCGGATTGCGCTCGTCCTCGCTCTCGCCACCGTCGTCGGTTACGGTGTGGCGCTGCCTTGGCGGGCGCTGAACGACCGGCGGGCAGCCCGCAAAGCTGAAGCTGCCTTCCCGCAGTTCGATCAACGCCTGGTGACCTTCGCCGAGCGCGACCGGGGCGGGCGCGATCCTTTCCTCGAATTATTGGCCGCAGACACACTTCAGGTGGCAAAATCCGCCCAGCCGGAATCCTTAGTTCCCAAAGGCAAGCTTCTGGCCTGGATCGCGAGCGGGGGAACAGCCCTCGTCTTGCTTGTGTGGATGATCGCCGCCGGGCCCGGCTTCCTTGGCTATGGCGCTGCGCGATTGTGGGCCGGCTCGCTGCAACACACCGCCCCCTTTTACGACATTCGAGTGAGCCCCGGTAACGCTGCGGTGCGCCGCAGCGCCAACCAGTTGGTGACGGCGCAGGTGATCGGACGCCAAGTGGAGAGCGCCCGTCTTTACGCCCGCTACCAGAGCGCCTCGAAGTGGGAAGAGGTTACGATGCAACGGCAGCCCGCCGGGAACGGTTTTCAATTCCTTTTCGCGGGGCTTCCCGAGAGTGTCGACTACTACATTGAAGCCGGACCCTTCCGCTCGCGGAATTTCAAACTCCGGGTTGTCGACGGTGTCGAATCACCGCGGCGAGATGGTCATCGATGGCAACGCGGTAGTGAAGAAATTGGGTCTGTAGGCCGGGCCCCGGGTCAGGCTGGGCGGCCAGGTTATCCTCGCCGTCATGCCGACCTTGGTTGTTGTAGGCGGAGGGCCGAAGGGAATCGCGATCGCCGCCAAGGCGCGCGCTGTGGCCGCCGCTGGCCTGCCTGCCCCGCAAGTAGTGCTCGTCGAGCGGGGCGCCGTGGCCGGAATTGGAGCGGGCGGCAGGGGTACACCAGCGGCCTGCTGCCCTTGGGCACGCCCGCGGAGAAGGATGTCGGCTTCCCTTACGCCGACAGCTGGGGGGCGGCCTCGCCCGCGGTCACCGCGGCGATGGCGGGCTATAGCTGGCAGCGGCACCTGATCGCGCGGGGCGCCTACGCCGACTGGGTCGATCGCGGCCGGTTGCGCCCGACGCACCGGCAGTGGAGCGGTTACCTGCGTGACGTCGCCGAGAGGGCGGAGGCTGACATTCGTCGCCGGTGAGGTGGCCGGCCTGGAGGCCGTCGACGGGCGGTGGCGGCTGGCGCTTGAGGAGGGGGAGGCGGTCTGGGCGGACGGGGTTGTGTTCACCGGCGCGGGCCCGCCGGTTACCGTCCCCGGCCAGCCGCCACAGCACCCGCGGGTGTTCGA
>CAWIUZ010000346.1:0-41740 GCA_963838915.1 uncultured Acidobacteriota bacterium | reverse complement strand
GCCACGCCATCACTCGACAAATTTCTCATTGGGTTTACCAGTCTTTCCGCTGGAAAGAAGGGGGATGATTACCGCCGCATGGATTTTGAGCACCTTGTTGTCCTTGCTGACAAGATGACATGTAAGGCTGCAATAGAGCTGGAAAATCGTATCCAAAAAGAGATTTTCTCTGGTTGGTCAAAAAAAGTTCTGCGTAAATACCATCGTGAAAAAATAGAACGTGGCTCTGTTTATCCAAGTACAGGTGGACATGATCACTCGGGTAAACCGTGCTCGGTTTATTTGGCTTGGTGGGATCGATAATGCTTCACGAACAACTTCAACGCCTTCTTGCGCGGATCGGCGGCTGAAAGGCCGAAAAGGCCCCAGAGGGGCAACCGCTGGGGGGCTTTCAAGGCATGGACATCGGCTGATTTGGGACCAGCTTAAGAAAAAGACTATGCGCGTTGCGACCTGGGCGCAATGTGGGACAATGTTGGGCGTTATGCGACCCGTTGTTCACACACACCTTCGCATTCGGAACATCCGGAATCACAAAGCCATGCGTTTTGGGCAAACCACTCGTGCGTCACGCGGCAGAGCGGACAGTAGGTCCGGCCGAAGAATACCGGGCTCGAGCGAAGGAGCATATTCAACCTCTCTACCGGTGCAGAGTGCCCGTCCTGTCTTCGGGCAACGGACATAAGCATGCTCATACGGCGCGCTCCCGCTTCGGGAATGAGTACCGGTCATTTGCGAAAGAAAAATAAAAATGCGGTGACCATTCACGGGCATTATCGAGGCGCGGTGCTGCCTCGATACACGTCACGGATTTTGATGGTTTGAATCTGATCTATTGATCCAAACCTTTCACGCAGTCTGCAAGACTTGCACAGACGGCGTCGACGCCGGTCACTGACTCTTGGGAGCCCAACCATGGTGCTCGGCGATGATTTGCCATTGCGGTTTCGTTGAGCCGACGCATTTCTCGCAATATTCAACGACCGACTTGAACGGCTCCACTTTGAGCTGCTGGCGAAGAGAAGCTTTCACAGATTTCTTGCCATCAGGTAAGTCCCGCAACGCTTTGTCGACGCGGGCGACCACTGGCTCGATTAATTTCTTAAGCTGAGTGTCTTCGGTTGCGATGAGCACTCTGTTGAGCTTGTTGATGATGCTTGGTAACGTTCCGTAATCTACAAGAACACCCAAAACAGACTGATAATCCTTTTTGTCGGTTGCCATTGGCGTATATCCTTCTGGAGCAGGTTCCACACGCCTTCGGTGCTCGCCGGTCAGCGCAGAATGTCCAATTGCACTGCTTCACACAAGCTGAGCGCCACATACCTTCTCCTGGCTTCGACAATAATTCAACGACACGCCGTCGGCACGTCACGGATTTTGGAAGGAAGTGCGGCCGTGCGCGGCTTCGTTGAGGGGCGGGAGGGATTGGTTGTTGCAAGGTACGTGGCGCTCGGAAAAGGGAGGCCGGGGGAGCTAGAGGCGGTTGGGCCAACGGCGGGAGCTGTGGTAGACGCGCGCGATCTCGATTTTTGAGCCGCGCACGCGGTAGGGAACATGTAGGGCGTTTTGGGTATCACGAGTTCGCGCGTGCCGGGGACGCGGCCCGGCGCGCCGAGTTTCGGATTTTCCGGCAGCAGGTATTCGACGCAGTAGAGGATGTGCAGGGCGACGCGCTTTGCGGCGGCCGGATCATGTTCTGCGATGTGCGCGCGCAGGGCGAGAAGGTCGTGAATGGATACCGGGGACCATAGGAGCGTCATACCATCTTCTGCGCGCGGACGCTCCTTACGAGTCTCCAGGAAGTGACCCGTCGCCTGGCGCGCTGTGCGCGATGCCTTTGCCGCGATCGAGCGATGAGAGTGTCTTGGTGATGCCGGCGACCTGCCACTCGTTGGTGTCGAGATAGGCGACGATCGCTTCGGCGGCGAGGAACGCTCTGGTGCGGCCGGTGCTCTTGGCGAGCTTCTGAAGCCTCGCTTTTGCTGAGCGGTTAAGGCGAACCGAGAACGTCTCTGTGTTCATAAGTTTACAGTATAGCTCAGGGCATGCCTGTCGCAGCCCGCAAGAACACTGTCATAAGACGCTGCGGACGACGCCAGTGATGGCGGCAGGCGTAAGCAAGCGCCTTTGGGAGATTGGTGATATCGTGCTGGAAGCTTGGGAGGCAAGCAATGCCCGCTAATCAGGAGAAACATGAGAAGAATACCAGACGGAATCATCGCAAAGCTTAATGAAATCAAACGGATTGCAGCCACGATAGAAGCGGCTGTTAAAGCTGGTCGACCTCCTCCAACTACAGTGAAGGAATTTTTAAAGGAAAGCTCCATTACGATAATGAGATTCCAGCGGCGCGACCGGAACGGCAGAAGTGCGCATCTGTCCCTGCGCACTCGGCAGGTGCTCGCTCGCGCTCCAGCCCAACACGTCGTAGTAGGCCTTTTCGATGGAGCGGGCGATTTCTGGCCAGAGATACTGGCTCTTGATGCGCTCGCGTTCGCGGGCTGCGGACTGACGGCGCAGTTCGGGATTGTGGATGAGCAAGTCGAGCATGCGCTCGAGGTCGGCCTGGTCGCCGCGCTGGAAGGTAAAACCGGCGTTCTCGGCCACTTCGATTTTCCGGAATATCGCTGGTCAGCGCACAAACCCCGGCCGCCATGGCATCGAGAAGAGCCAAAGACAGGCCCTCGATTTCCGACGGAAGCACGAACAGCGCGGCATTGGAGAGAAGTTCTTCGAGATCGCTTCCAGATACCCAGGGCAGGAAACGGATCTGGTCGGATTCGTGGCGGCGCAAGCTCTCGGCGTAAGCATCGGAGTGACTCGACCTCCACTCGAACCTCCGGCGAGTACCAGTTTCATTTCAGTGTTGCAGGCTGTTCGGAAGGCTTCGATCAGGAGATGGCAGTTCTTTTCCGGCGAAAACCTACCTAAGAAAAGGACGTAGTTATCGGGGAGGAGATCCCACTCGATCAGTTTCCGGGGCACTCACGAGGGCGACCAGCGTGGCTCCATTTTGGGACGTAAATGGTATCGCGATTGTCATGCTGACGATAGTGCTCCTGCAAGGTACGTGAACGACCATGGTGGCGTCGGGTAAGGAAACCGACGCCACTTCTTCCAAAGTCATCTCTTCTAGCCATCAGCAGAACACCCTTCCAGCAGTTGCAGGACTCATAACTTCCGGTAAATATGCATGCTAACAATTTGTCAGCGTAATGACAACTAATACAAAATAAGGTCGCTCAAGACAAGGCGAGTATGCTCCGCAAGCGCTCCCGGAAGCCGACGTGCGGCATGACTGCTTGTTAGCATTGGGGTGGGCAGGCGCCAATCAGGCTGGCGCCCGGCGGGGCTGGCGTGACGCCGCTCCCCGGCCCTCCGCCACCGCTGGCGGCGGGGCGCGGCAAATCGCGGCGGAAATGCTACACTGCCGCGCTTGAGGAAGGTCGGGACTTGCTGTTGCCGTGGGGCGCAAGCGAGATAGTCGCGAATCTTTACGTTGGCGATCTGCAGGACGCGGTGAAATTTGACGGCGTGATCATCAGCGTCCTCGCCGACGTGCCGGCGTGTGAACCCCGGCGCTCGATCCAGTTGCCCTTTCTGGCGAACGGCCGCGCCACGCTGGACAGCACCGCCGCGCTGATCGACGCGGCGCTCGACTCAAGCTGCGCGTGCTGGTCCATTGTGAAGAGGGTAGCGAACGCGCGCCGCTGGTGGTCGCCTGGTACCTGCGTGACCCGGCGGAGCGTGAGTCTCGACGAAGCCTACAGCCTGCTGCGCGCACGCCGCCCGATTGTCCGTGATCGGCGCAAGTGGCTGGGAAATTTCAGACCGGTGAACGAAGCGACTACTAATCTGGAGCGCGCGCGCCCTCCCGGCCCGCGTTATCTCGTCGGGCGTTACCACGAAATTGGCCTGAAGGGGCGCAATCGCTGGCGCTTTGTCGACGAGCTCAAACGCAATCTGCAGGGCCTTTTTGCGGACTATCGGCTGGGCCGGATGCGCGGTGAGGGGCGGCGTCTGATGGTCGAGCTGCCGGACGCGCTGCCCGACGAAATCGCGAAGACTCGCGCCGCGTTGGCCTTCGGCCTGCAGAATTTCTCGCTGAGCCGGCGGGTCCCGCTGACGCATGGAAGCGATTCTCGACGAGGCCTTGGCGGCGGCGCGCCGCGATCGCGCTGACGCGCGGACCTTTCGGATCTCGACCAGCCGTACGGAAAAACGGTTTCCGCTCGATTCGATGGCGATTGATCGTGCGGTCAGCGCCGCGATCGCCGCGGACAGCGGCCTCAAGGTTGATCTGGAGAATCCCGACCTGGTGGTCGCGATCGAAATCCTGCCCGACGGCGCCTACCTCTCCGCCGGCAAACTCGCCGGCGCCGGCGGCCTGCCGGTCGGCGTGACGGGACGCGGCGTGGTGCTGCTCTCCGGCGGGATCGATTCGCCGGTCGCCGCCTACCGCATGATGCGCCGTGGTTTGCGCGTCGATTTCGTGCATTTTCACAGCTATCCCGTTGGTCTCGGCCGCCAGCCGCGAGAAGGCCTGCGACCTCGCGGCCCATCTGACCCGGTATGAAGCGCCGCTCCACCCTGATGCTCGTGCCGTTTGCCGAGGTGCAACGCGCGATCGTGGCGCGCGCCCCGCGACCCCTGCGGGTCGTGCTTTATCGCCGATTCATGCTGCGGATCGCGAGCGCCGCTGGCCGTCCAAGTCGGCGCGCAAGCCCTCGTGACCGGCGAGAGTCTCGGCCAAGTGGCGTCACAGACGCTCGAAGAACATGACGGTGATCGAGCGGGCCGCGAGCTTGCCGATATTCCGTCCGCTGGTCGGGATGGACAAAAACGAGATCATCAATGAGGCCCGCCGGCTGGGCACGTTCGAGACTTCTATCCTGCCCGACCAGGACTGCTGCTCGCTCTTCGTCCCGGCCCATCCGGAGACCCGCGCGCGGCTCGACCAGGTGGAGGCGGCCGAGGCGCCGTTCGATGTCGCGCAGATGGTGGATGACGCGGTGCGCCGGACCGAAGTGGTCCGCAACGTCTTCCCTGAAATCAATCCGAGCTAGCGGGGATAGCGGCTCCCGCACGGCGGGTTGCTTTTCTCCGCGGTTGGGCTACAAGCTTCATTGTGAACTGCGGCAATTGTTGCCAAAGTGCAGAGCTACATCCAGCGGGCCGATTCATTGAGGCGTCGGGATTCCGTAACCACCAACGCGAGGTGATGAAATGACGAACAAACAAAACCTCAAATATCAGTTGCTCGCGGCGTCGAGCGGTTTCGCTTTCGAGATTCTTTTTACGCTTTTTTGGGCGGGCTTTGGCCACAACCTGCCGCCCGCCTCGCCTAATCTGAGCGGGCCGGATCTCGCCGCGCACTTCGCGCTGCATCACAACGCGATCCTCTTCGGCAACAGCATGGCTGCGTTGGTCGCCGTGCTGTGGATTCCGTGGACGGCCCAGCTCACCGTGGTCATGCGGCGGATCGAAGGTTCGAGCCCGGTTTTGACGATCATTCAGCTGAGCGGCGGGATCCTGACCGCCTGGGTGCTGATGTTCTGCCCCGCGATCTGGGCGACGGCGGCGTTCCGCCCGGACATCGATCCGAATACGGTCCGCACGCTCAACGACTTGGGCTTTATCCTGTTCAACATCACCTACGCCGTAACCTCCGTGCAGGCGATCGCCGCCGGTATCGTCGGGCTGGCGGATAAAAGCGCGCAACCGGTCTTCCCGCGCTGGGTAAGTTGCTGGGCGATCTTCGCGGGCGTCAGCTTTATTCCGCTTACCGTGATGCCGTTTTTCAAGACGGGTCCGCTGGCGTGGAACGGGGTCATCTCTTTCTGGACCCTGTTCGGGACCTATTTCATCTGGACCGCGTCGATGGGCGTTTGCATGATGAAGGATGCCAGCCGGCGGCTGCGCGAGGAAGCGGATTTCGAGCAGCCGCGTCAGCGGCCGCCGGGTCGCGCCGGCGTCTCCGCCTGATGCGAGCCGCTTTGAAGACAAAAGATTGGGGTTCTTCGCCCGAATTTGCGCTCGATGAGCGCAGCGGGAGAACCCCGTTCCTCCACAGTCATCGAATCATCGATAACCGTTCATCCGAGATGCGTCTTGAAGAACGCGACCATCTTGGGCCATAGCTCGAAGGCCGCCTTTTCGCGATAACTCGGCCGGTAGTCGGCGAAGAAGGCGTGGCCCGCGTTCTTGAACAGCTCGTACTGAAAAGTCTTCCCCGCGCGTTGCAAACGCTCGCGTAGTTCCTCGGCGTCGGCCGGCGAAGGGTTCTGATCCTCCTCGCCGCAGACCACGAAGAGCGGGCAATGGAGTTGCGACACCAGATCGATCACCGGGGCCGGACGCTCGGCCGTGGTGACCGCGTCTGGTGTGGCCCGGGTGATAAAGCCGCCCCAACAGTCAATCGCGGCGTCGACCTGATTGCTGCTGCAGGCGAAGAGCAGGGTCCAGCGCCCGCCGACGCAGAAGCCCACGCATCCGACCTTGCCGTTGGCGCCGGGCTGCGCGCGCAGAAAGGCCGCCGCCGCGTTGGCGTCGCGCACGATTTGCGCGTCGGGCAGCCCGAACATCTTGGCCCGCACCTCAGCCATGTCCGTGGCATTCTTCAGCGGACCGACGCGTGAGTAGATATCCGGGGCGAGCGTGATAAAGCCGACGTTCGCGAAGCGCCGGGCGACGTCGCGCTCATGTTCGACCAGACCGAAAGCCTCGTGCAGGACGATTACCGCCGGATAGTTGCCCGGCGCCTTGGGCCGCGCCAGATAGCCCTTCATCTGAAAGCCGTCACTGGAAAAAGTTACGTCCCGCGTCTCGAGGGTATCGAGGTTAGTGACTTCGCCCGCTAAAGCCATAGGAATTTGCCTCCTGTGGGAAAGCGCCGCTGGTCGCGGCGCGCGATTCGAAATCTCTGGATAGCGCATTCGCGCGTGCATCCGAAAGCCCCTCTAACTTAAGAATCTTGACGCAGCTCGCAGACTCGCCTGCTCGCTTCGCGCCGCGACGACGCTCCGCTAGCGCTAGCTCGTCCTATCCGGCAAGCTTCTGGTCGGCGGCAGCGCGCCCGAATATCTATCCATGCATCACATCAGCCCGGCACAGGTGACAAACTGGATCGACGCATCGGGGCTACCTGGGGGTTTTTCTGTTCGTTTTTGCCGGGAACGTCGGGATCCCGGTGCCTGAGGAGACGGTGCTGCTGGTGGCGGGTTTTATCGCTGGCCGGAGCGAACTCGACTTGCGCACGCTCTACCTGGTGGGGATCGCGAGCGCGGTCACCGGTGATTGTTGCGGCTTCGCCGTCGGCCGCACGGGGGGACAGCGGCTGATCGAGCGCCTGAGCCAGCGCTTCAAATTCGTCCGTGATCGCTACGCGCATCTGCAGCAATTCTTCGAGGTGCATGGCAGCAAGGCCGTCTTCATGGCGCGTTTTGTGGTGGGCGCGCGCTTCATGGCGGGGCCGATGGCGGGTGCGGCCGGCATGCCCTTTTGGCGGTTCCTCGGCTGGAACCTGCTGGGCGCCCTGATCTGGTGCTCGCTGGTTATCACGGTGGGCTTCCTGGTCGGCGACGAACTCGACTGGGTGGTGGTGGTTGCGCATCGTGCGGGGCGCTGGATGGGGCTCGTGGTGCTCCTGGTGGTGGCCGCCCTGCTGCTTTTCTGGTGGCGCGACCATCAGCAATCCCGCTCGGAGTTATAGCCCGGCGGTTGCATCGGCCCACCGTCGCGGATTACGCTCGCCGCAATAGCGGGGTGTTGAGCAATGGGAAAGCTCGCACTTCTACCGCTGATGGCCTCAACACTCCGCATAGAACATGGCTTCCTTCCGCCATCTTCTCCCCCTGACCAGGGGGAGATAAGAGAGAGGGAGCAGGTCGTGCGGACTTTCGCAACGGCCTGCTACCTAAGGAGCAAACCAATGGCGCTGCTACCCTTCGTCGACGAAAGTAAGGCGTCCGACAAAACGCGCGAGATTCTCGGCAACACTCCGCGCAAGCTCAACGTCGCACGGATGATCGCGAACGCGTCCGACGCGGTCTTCCAGAACTTCTCGCGGCTCGGCAATTCATTGATGACGCGGGGCAAACTCAACGGCAAGCTGCGCGAGATCGCGATCCTGCGCAACGCCCGCGTCTGCAATTCACTCTACGAGTACACCCAGCACGTGCCGATCGTCAAAAGCACGGGGGTCAGCGACCAGCAGCTCGCGGCGATCGACCACTGGGAGGGTGCCACGTGCTTCACCGAGTCGAACGGCTGGTGCTGCGTTTCACCGACGAGATCGCGCGGAACGTCAAGGGCGAGCGATCGACCCTGGCCGCCCTGCAAAAGCATCTGGGTCCCGGCGAGCTGGTCGAGCTGATTATGGCGGTCGGCTTCTGGGGGATGGTCGCGCGCATACTCGAGACGACGGAGGTCGAGCTCGAGGAGTTTGCCGGCAAGGTGAACCTGCTCGAGCGCAGCAAGTAACCTTTGCGCACTGCGGCCTTGAGGGTAGTGCGGGGTGGCTTGACATTTTAGCGATCACTTAAGTAATATCCGAGGCGTGGACACGGCCTCGCCCGCTACGGATGTATTCCACGCGATCGCCGACCCGCATCGGCGGCAGCTCCTGGATTTGCTCGCGGCGGGTGAGCTGCCGGCGCAGGAATTGGCCAATCGGTTCGCGATCTCGTTTGCTGCGGTCTCACAACATCTGAAGGTCCTGCGCGAGGCCGGTCTCGTTGCGCGGCGCGCGGAAGGTCGCCAACGGATCTACAGCTTGACGCCCGAGCCGTTGCAGCTGGTCGCGGAATGGACGGCCGGCTACCGCAAGTTCTGGCCCAGCCGGCTCAAACTCCTCGGCGCCTATCTTGACGCAAAAAAATGAACCTCGAATTGCGTTTCCGGGAATTCTATCCGCATCCGATCGAAGCCGTATGGGCGGCGATAACCGATCCGGCGGCGCTCGCGGTGTGGCTGATGCCGAACGATTTTGCGCCTCATGGCAAACGTTTCACTTTTCGCGAGGCGCCGACTCCGCAGTGGCGCGGCTGGATCGACTGCGAGGTGCTCGCGCTCGAGCCGCCGTCACGGATGGTCTGGTCGTGGCGGAGCAGCGACGACGGTCCGCTTACGCAGGTCGAAATCCTGCTGCGGACGGTCGCGGGCGGCACGGAACTGACGCTCGCCCATACCGGCGAGACCGACCCGGAGCGAAGTTCGCGCTACGCTTCCGGATGGCCGGCGAAGCTCGCCGGGTTACGCGAACGACTGTTGCAATCGCGATCGCAGCGCACGTGAAAGGAGTGAAGCAATGGTGGACACAACCCACAAAGTAGTTTCGCACGACGAGTGGCTTGCGGCGCGCAAGGCGTTACTCGTCAAAGAAAAAGAATTCATGAAGCTGCCAGGATCAGTTGAGCGAGCAGCGTCGGGCGCTGCCCTGGGAGCGGGTCGCCAAGCCGTACGTATTCGACGGGCCCGCGGGCAAGGAGACGCTGTCCGACCTGTTCGCGGGATCCCAGCCAACTCGCCGTCTACCATTTCATGTTCGCGCCGGAATGGGAGGAGGGGTGCAAGCACTGCTCCTTCTGGGCGGATAACTTCAATGGCACGCCCATCCATCTCAAGCATCGCGATGTATCCTTCGTCGCTATCTCCCGCGCCCCTCTCGCCAAAGTTGCAGTTCCGAAGGGCGTGGCTGGAGCTTCAAGTGGGTCTCGTCGTGGGTCACCGAGTTTGAACTACGACTACCGCGTATCGTTCACGCCGGAGGAAGTGGCCAAAGGCGAATATGATCACAACACCGGCTAGCAAGAACACGCTTACCGACCACGTCGGGATCAGCGCGTTCTACAAGGAGTGGGGCGGGACCTCTTCCATACGTACTCCGCGTATGCGCGCGGCGTGGAGCCGATCACGGCGGCCTATCATTTCCTCGATCTGATGCCGAAGGGGCGCGACGAAGCAGGCCTCGACTTCGCGCAGGCCTGGGTGCGTCATCACGATCGCGACGAGGACTGATCCGCGCCTACATCCGCGACGAGCCGGGCTTGCGTTCGCCGACGGGCGCCTGTGACCGTTTGGCGGCGGCCTTGATATACTTGACGGTCACCGGCGAGAGGTCGTCGCGCCCGACGTGGACGTCGATAATCGCGGAAGCTCTTGCTCTGATGGGCGGCGCGCAGCGCGCTGCGCAACTCGGTCGCGGTATGGGCTTCGTAACCCACGCCGCCCCAATCCTGCGCGAGGCGGGCGTAGGGCCACGGCGGGATATCGACCAGATCGCGGCGATCGGAGGCGATCGGACGAAAGTCCCATCCGCCATTGTTCACGACGACCACGATCGGATTCGCGCCCAACTTGGGCGCGTGCGAGATTTCCGGTCCGGTCATCTGAAAGGCCCCGTCACCGGATAGGACGAGCGGACGCTTGCCGCAGCCGACCTGCGCGCCGAGCGCGGCCGGCACCGCGAAACCCATCGAGGCGTAAAAGCCCTGGGCGAAATAGGTGCCGTCACCCGGCACACGGAGGTCGAGTCCACCGAAGAGCATATCGCCCGACTCGGTGACCACCATGTAGTCGCGATTCTCCGCCACAAAGTCGTTGACCGCGCGGAGAATCTCGCTCACCTTGACCGGCACGCTTTCGCCACCGGGGCGCGCGGCGCCTTGGAGGTTGCTCGCGTAGGTTACCGTTTCGCGATGGCGCCGGAGCTCCTGTTTGAGCAGCGCGCCGACGAAATCGCGCACCGCCACGTCGGTATAGGTGTGGTACTTGATATCGACGCGGCGATCGACCGCCCACACGGTATTTTCCTGGATGATCGCCGGTGGCCGGTTGCCGAGTTCATGTCGGTGCGCAGGCATCCGAGATTGAGGACGAAATCCGCCGCGTCCATCCGCGCCACGATCGGCGGCGGGCTGATCGGGCCGACATGCACGCCCAGATGGAGCGGATGGTTCATGGGAAACGCGCCTTTGCCGAGCACCGTGGTCAGCACCGGCGCGCCCATCTTTTCCGCCAGCTCGATCAGATCCTGCGACACCTTGTAGCGATGGAGTTCGATGCCCGCGATCAGCACCGGATGGCGCGCCGCGTTGAACATCGCGGCCGCCTCGCGGGCCGCCTCTTCGACCTTGCGCAGGTCCGAGTCCGGAAAGCGCAGGCGTCCGTCCCACTCGATCAGATCGGCGGGAACGTCGATCTCGCGATCGACCATGTCGCGATGAATCTCGACATAACCGGGGCGTTGCTCAGCCCAGACCGCCGTCGCCACCTCATGGAGGTCGCGCGCCGCGGTGCGTGGATCGGTCAGGACCTTCGACGCACAAGTGACTTCGCGATAAATCCGATGCTGCGACTCGATCTCGCGCGCCTGATGATGGATAAGGGTCCCGAGTTTGCGTTCCTCCTCGCCCGGTCCGCCGGAAAAAATCAGCAGTGGCACGCGCTCCGAGAAGGAGCCGGCGACGGGGTTCACCATATTGTGCCCGCCGGCGCCATACGTCACGCAGATAACGCCGATCTTGCCGGTCGCCCGGCCAGACCTGGCCGCCCTCACCGCTGAGGGCCGCTTCGATAGCGGTTATCCTGTCCTCTGTGGTTAGATAACTGCGCAGAAAAGGGTCCAGCGCCTGGCGTAACTGCTCGTTCTCAATCTTCAGCGGGTATTCCACAACCCATCCTCATCGGCCTGCCCGGGGGTTGTAACCTTCACTCAAATCAGGGGACTACAGGGTGGAAGGTCCGCAACCGGCCAATCGCTCAGCGACAACCTTGTAGACGAGCGGGTTGCACACAAACCCAAGGTGGGTAGATGTAACCTCAACGTCAACGCGGGGGTCGCCCGTTCGGCAGACCCGCCAGTCCATTATCCCGTCGCTCTTCGAGTAGATCGCCGTCTGGCGGACCGATTTCGGAAACTTCCCCATCAGCGACTCGATGAAACTGCAGGTACAGTGCTCTGTGTAGCAGCCTGGCAACACTTTGGAGCCATGCCGCTTCAAAATCTGTTTCCGTACCAGTCCGGCAGTTCGCATAATCGCCGGGTGGCCGACGAGCCCCTGGATCGGCGCTCCCAGCGTGATCACGGAAGCGACGCGATCAGGCAATTGCGCGGCGGCGGCGCGAGCCATCGTGCCACCCAGGCTATGGCCGACAACATGGATCTTTCGCTTGGTAGACTTATAGGCCTCCTCGATGGCCGTCTGAAGGTATTGCTGGATCAGCAAGTTCGGGCACTCGGCGTTCATGCGGATCCCCGAGTAGTAGGGCTGGTAACCGATCCGCCGCAGCCAGGAACGGAACTGAGTCAAATAGAAATCCGTACCGAGGAAGCAGGGAACCAGCACGACGCCGGAACCATCCCCGTGAGGAATGCCGTATCCTAGAGTGACCGGCGAGATCCACAGAAACCCGAATTCAACCCCGGCTAATAGCTCGCTCCATATCGGTAATGCGGCAGATTCATACTCCTCTCGCCGAGGTGGGCCGTAACGTCTCATCTGCCTCCAGTTTACCTCAAGGGACGCGCCACGTGAAGGGAAACTAAGAAGCAACTTGCTGCTTTAATTCGATATGCTCGACCTTCCGCTTTGGCCGTACGTGGACAGGCTTCCGCTTCTTTTCAGCGGGCGCGGCCTTCGCAGGTTTAACGATGAGGTCCATGAGTGATTTCTGAGCCGTTACGAGGTTCCGGACGCTCTTTTCAGTCAGGCTGCCCCATGAGGCGCGCGCCTCGGTTTGGGCGGCTTCGAAGCGCTCCTCGGCCACTTGGCCCCCGGACTCCATTTGCTCGATGGCCAGATTCAGGAGCTTTTTCTGGGCCTCGATGTATTTCTCGCTGCCTTCCCGCGCCAGCTCTGTCAGGACCTTGTACCTTGCTCGGGCGGGCTTGCGGCCTTCTCCGTTACCCTTCGTCGCGCTAGCCACCTCGTGGGCAGCCAGGTCGAGGAATTTCTTCTCGGTTTCGACCAAAGTCTCGATTCCTCGTCGCGCCAGTTCGACAGCACCCGCGCCGGCCCCCAGCAGTCCTTTGCCCTCGCGATAATCCTCCGCCACCGTATGCGTCTGCTCGGCAGCCGCATCCAGCAAGCGTTTCTGCATGTCGATAATCGTGGCCACTCGGTGGCGGACCACATTAGCCACGGTCCCCGCAACCCGGGGAAGCGGTACCACCTCTTTCAATCCATCCACCACCAGTGCAGTTTCCCCGGCAGCCAAATCCAGCAGGATCTTCCCGGCGGCAGTTATGTTCTCGACGCCTTTATCGGCGACTTTGGCGATCGCCGGGCCTGGCCGGAACCGCGGCTTGCTCATCTGCTCCCGCACCATTCCGATAAGGAGTGAATTCTGCTGGGCAGTAAGATCCAACAAAATCTTCTGGGCAGCCATGAAGCTCTCGATCCCTTGACGAGCCCAACCCACCAGTTGATCAGTCGGCGAGTGGGCAGCTCGGGTCTCTTTGTTTTTTTCGGGCATGATTTTTCTCCTTGGGCGACGTTTATACTGCGCCGCAGCTACTGCGATGCAGTATAAATTTAGACCAACGTCGTCCCCCTGTCAAGCAAAATATTTTACGGGATTTCAATGGAAATTGAGGCCTCGGCCATACTGCCCGCTCAGTGGGATTACCGCGCGTGGCGCAGGCGTGCCGCCTTTTGGCATGTCTCGGCCCTTGCCTGTCATTCAAAGAGGCGTATACATCACGACAAAAAGCGTCGTGACGCATGCGCCACCCTGCGGGTGGACTTGACTTTGTTCCCCGACCATGTCACGCTGCATTGCAGTATGAAAAACACCTCCAGCCCGCGAAAGCCCCCCAGCGATGACGCCAATCCCAAACTGGTGATCAAGAAATACAGCGACCGTCGGCTTTACGATTCCGGCGCCAGCCGCTACGTAAAGCTCGAGGATGTTGCGCGAATGGTCCGGGATGGAATCGAAGTCAAGGTGGTGGACGCCCGCTCGGGCAAAGACCTGACCTACCTCATCCTTACCCAGATCATCCTCGAGGATGCGCGCGAGCGCGAGACACCTCTGCCTCTTCAGCTTCTGACACAACTGGTCAGGGCTTCCGATCGGGCCACTCACGATTTCTTGTCCTGGTACCTGCACAACACGCTCGATTTGTACCAGAAGGCACAAGCTTCTGTTCGCTCACGATTGCCCGAAGCGAAGGCCGCGGTGGCGCGCCCCATAGAGTTCGTGCGGAACTTGCTGGCGGAACATCCTGCCCCGCCCTTGCCGCCGCTCGCCAACATTACGGAAGTTGAACAACTCCGCCGCCGGGTGGAGGAACTGGAAGAGCAGTTGGCCCGGCGGGGGAAGAACAAGTCAACAGGCACTGCTCAAGCGAAGCGCAAATCGCAAGGCGCCGAACCATAGGTCCCCTGACAGAGCTTCGCGGATCCATCTCAAGTGGGTGTAGCGCCGACCTTCAGAGCCTGCCCTGAGCAGAGCGCAGGGTCGGCAAGTGCTGACCTAAAGGTAGTTTACTGCGAGAGTAGTTTGTTGTGAACCTTCCCATGTGGTAATCCCGTCGAACCAAAGCCTTTATCGGAGGCGCAGCTTTGATTCTTGTGTATTACCCTACTATTGGTTGTATTTAATGCGACTATGTTAAATAATTGTGCTTGACATGCGCGATTTTGTGTTGTATGTATTACCCTGTCATGGCTACCCTCATCGCCAAGCGCAAGAAAAATCAGCTCTACTATTACGTGGTGGAGTCGGCCCGCCGCGACGGCCGCCCCCGCATCGTCCATCAGACCTACCTGGGCAACGCCGAAAAGGTTGCCGCCCTGCTCAAGGATCGCACCGCCCCGCTGCCCGTGGCGGCTTCCCGCCGTGAGTTAGGTCTGCCCGGCGCCCTCTGGCTGGCCGCCCAGCAATCGGGGGTCTTCGCTCGCTTGCAGTCCCTATGGGGTGAACCCCGTTCCGGTCCGTCCCCCGCTCACTACTTACTGCTCGCCGCCTTCCACCGCATCTGCGCTCCGGGCCCCAAAACCGAGGCCGGCGACTGGTACCGGCAGAGCATTCTCTATCCCCTCTGGGGCTTTGAGCCGGAGCGCTTCTCTTCCCAAGCCTTTTGGGATTGCTTCGAGCAGCTCTTGCCCGAGAAGCAAGCGGCGGCACGCCAGGAAGAACGCGATCCGCTGGAGGAAGCGCAGGCCCACCTGCTGGGTCTGTGGAAGGAAAAGCAGCTCGTCAGCCAGCGCCTGCTGGCTTACGACACCACCAACTTTCACACCTACATCGCGACCACCCACACCCGCAATCACCTGGCGCAGCGCGGCCACAACAAGCAAGGGCGGCATGACCTGCGGCAAGTGGGCCTGTGCTTGGTACGGGATGGAGAATCGGGACTGGCTCTCTGCCATCACGTCTATCCCGGCAACGTCGCCGACAGCGAGGAGTTCCCCGTGGCCCTGGAACGGATTGGGCGTCTGCTGGCTCGCCATCAGATTCCGCCCCAAACGGTCACCCTGATTTTCGACAAGGGCACGGCGGCGCTGGCCAACACGGTGTTGCTGGAAGACGCGGGCTTGGGGTGGATCTCCGCCCTGCCCTGGAACCAGGCGGCGGCGGAATTCCGCCAGCGCCCGGTGGAAGACCTGCCCGCATTGAGCAGCGCTGAGCCCGGAGTACACGGGGTGGCGGAGAAGCTGCTGGTGCATGGGAAAGAGTATCTCTGTGTGTTGAAGTACTCGGCCACCTTTGCCGCCGAGCAATTGCACAGCCTGTCGGCCTCGCTCGCGAAGGTGCTGAGCGCGATGAAGCGACTGGCCGTGGAGGTGGCACGGCCCAGCAACCGCCTCACCCCGCCGGGGATCGAGGCCAAGATCGCCCGCTGGTTGAGCGCACCCTTTCTGGCCGAGTTGGTGCGTTACGAGCTGCGCGAGGAGACGGCGGGATGGCGTTTGGCCTTTCAGGTCGATCATGCGGCTCTCCAACAACTCATCACCCATCGCTTGGGCCGCACCCTGTTGCTGACCAACCATGGAGATTGGACGGCCGAGCAGGTGGTGAGCGCTTACGCCAGCCAGCAAGAGTTGGAGCAAGTCTTTCGCGGCCTCAAGCAAGGGGACTGGCTGAACTGGCAACCGCTGCATCATTGGACGGACAGCAAAATCCGCGTGCATGCTTTCTACTGCCTGCTGGGCCTGTCGCTGCTGCACTACGTGCTGCGACAAGCGCGCGCCTTCTGGCCGCAGCTGACGGTGGAAAAGTTGCAGGAGGAGTTAGAACAGATTCAACAGTTCGTGCTTTTGTACCCGGCCCTGGGCGGAGGCCCGCACCGCACCGCCACCGTGCTCGCCACCCAGAGCTTGGTCCAAAAAGGCTTGGTCGATACCTTGGGCTTGCAGCAGCTCGTGTAGTACCCCAGGTGGGTAATACAAGGCGCTCACCGCAACTCACAAGAACAAAAGCGGATATCGCTCGCTTTGGCAGCTTCGCAGTAAACTACCGCTAGGGAAATCATCCCGGCGCGAGACAGAGCACGCTATGGGGCGGCTTTCTCGTCTGGCGATTTAGCCTTGGGCGGCGCACCGGTGGGCGTGAGTTCAGCCACCGGTGGCTTGGCATGGATCAACGTTCCATCAGCGCGAGGTGGCTCCAGAGGGAGCAGTGCCGCAGTGTCTGACTTCGCGCCATCCGTCAGCCGCTTAGAGGCCGAAGCGGGACCGGTCGCCGGCGGCTTCGCTGAGGCTGCTGTAGCCGCCTCGACCGGTCGTGCCTTCGGACCGGCTTCCACGGCGGTACTTATCTTCAGACCACCGGCGGGCAACCCAGGCACATCAGCGCTGTCTGCAATCGACCGTGGCCAACGATTGAGCACTTCGCTGATCGCCGGCGTCACATCTGAGTAGAACAAGCTTTGGGCTTCCCGCACGTAATCATCACTTTCTTCTAATTCTTCTGGCCAATCCAGGGCCAGAATCGCAGAGTCGTTCAGGCGAAAGGTAATGAATGGCCGGTAGGAGGGGTCGTCGGCACGCGGTTGGCCGTCTTTCTGAGCGATGTCTTTCGTCGTGAAGTGAGGTGACTCGAGCTGTTGCTTCAGCACTTTGTAGCCGATAGACGTCTCGTCAAACAGATGATCCTTGAGGTGAGGTTTGAGCCGGCCAGAGTACGAGATCCAGTGCCTCCCCTTGGCTTGTGGCTTTCCATCCGCTTCCGAATCTCTGTAAACAATGATCGTCACCCGCGATTCGCAGAGCGGTTTGTCCGCGAGGGTTCCGAAGACCAGGGCAAGCGTATCGACCGCAGCCGTCACCCAGCCCCTCATGACGATAACGGCCCCATCTTCCCATCTAGAATCATCGGCAGGCATGGCAAGAACGCTGTTTTGGTCAGCCATCATTCGCGAGAACTTTTCGGTCCACGCCTTAAAGCCTTCCCTGAGGTTTGTCTTCGACTGAATATCCAGATGTTTCTGCAGGTCCTCGAGGCCTCCGGTTTGAAACCTCACCAGGCTCTCCAGTCTTTGAAAGCGCATCACCATGAATGCCAGGAACAGGTAGAATGACCAGCCCAGCAGGCCTCCCAGTGCGGACCCCACAAAGCCGACCACGACCAGGTCCGGCTGATTCTTGATCAAACCCGAGAGTCCACCGAGAGTCGTGCCCGCCGCTAATCCAAACTTACCTTGGTCCAAGCGCTGCTGCTGATCTTTTCCCATCACCGAGGCGACAAAAGTCACCAGCAGAGAGCCCCAAAACACACCCCGTGCCATGTCAGGGTGAATTAGGAAAGCTACAAGGCGGTAGAGCGGCTTCGCGAGGTCGTGCCGGAAGTAGAGAATGATGGCAAAGGCAATCAGTACGACCAGCGCCCAGACGGCCGAACTGTTGTTTCCCGGGTTACCCGGCGGCGGTTCCTTTCGATGGACCTTGGCATCGCTCGGCATGGGTACGCGCGGCTCCTTTTCCGCTACTTTCTGCCTCCTACCGACCCCCGGCTCCGCTTCCGGATGCGATCTCCGGTGACGTAAAATTTTGTTTCCTCGGATCCCGAGGTTGCCATCGCCCAAGAACCTCGATCTCGCGTGGCACGGAGGCCAGTTGCCCGCAACTGGCATGAACGTCTAAGCCATCTCCAACGAATATCTTGTGTGGCAGTTGATAATCTTCGAGCCGGCGCGAGAAGGCCCGAATCTCCTTCATGGAAGCGCCCACGATATGCGAAGGTATTCCATCAACCTCATTTAAGGCAGCGATCTTTACGTAAAAGGCCTCCCTGTCAAGCTGCGCCAGCCAGCGCGCGTCCTCGGCAGAGTCATTGATGCCTTTCAGCAAAACGTAGTTCAAGTAGACTTGGTCTCCGGTCTTTTCATGAAAACGCCGCCCGGCGCAAAGCAGCTTGGCGATCGAATCCGGCGCTCTCGGAACAAGCCTGTGTCGTGTCTCATCGGTCGTAGCATGCAACGAGATCTGAAGATGGACGGGCGGCAGGATCGGCATTGCATCAGTGAGTGCGTCAATCCTCCTGGCCGGACCGGCGGTGGACACAGAGACGCGCGTGATCTGCGGAAACCCTAGATGGATCCTGTGGATGGCGCCCAGAAGATTGTGGAGGTTGGCAAGGGGCTCGCCCGTGCCCATGAACGAAACCTCCAGTCCCTCCTCCAGAATCTTGCCGGAAACCTGATCTTCAAGAATCGAGGACACCTGAAGGAAGATTTCTTCGTCGGTCAAATTCCTGAATAGAGGAGCCTGAGCCGCAGCGCAGAACGGGCAGCCAACCGCACATCCGAGTTGCGTGGAAACACAGGCTATGTTGGGACGTTCCCGACCCGGCACCCTGAAGAATGCCGCTTCCATCCGAAGTCCACGACCCGCTTCGAACGCATACTTACGACTTCCGTCTTTAGATACGATCCTGCTGATCCCCGGATTTTGCATTCGGCCACCCAGATACTATTAGTATACCCCTCCTCAACCCCTCTTTTCACTCGCCGAAAATGTTGTCTGCAGAAGACAGGCATTCCGACACTGCGTGAGTAGACAACTCGAAGTGCTTCAACACGCGAGGTTATGCCCGTCCGGACTACAAATGCTAACCTCTTTGTGTAGCCTAGATCCGCTCAAACTCCAGACCTCGATTCGGGGAATTCTAGTTTCGCTTCTTGGCCTCGAACACCGGGTGTGCGACATAGAAGTTGGGGGTCGGAATTCCCACTTATTACTCGTGGCCTTCCTTGCATACTGTAGACACGAAACAAAGCCCTCCCGCGGCGCGGGACACCATGAGTAGCCGTAGGTGCAAACCTACGGACTCCGGATGCCAAAATGCATTTCCGGCCCTGAAGGGGCCGGACTATAGCCATCGTCAACCCCTTCGGGCTTGGTTACGGTTTTTCCGCCTTCTGCCCGTAGGCTTCACCTACGGCTACTCACGGGGCGGCCCCTCGCGGGGCCGTATTCACCTGACTTTCGGCGATTCACAACTTCTATGTCGCGCACCCCTGAACACGCAGGCGGAGGAAAAAACCTCGCACCCATGTCATTCTGAGCGAAGCGAAGAATCCCGGCAGTTGCTGTTTCAACGAAGTGCGGAGATCCTTCGTCGCCTGCGGCTCCTGAGGATGACAGCCTTATCGGGTCTTTCTCCAACCTTCTAGTGCTTAAGCGCGAAGATAACCACAACCACCACGGCAATCACCAATAGTCCGCCCAGAATCAGCAGTGGCACAAGCAGCTTGCGCTTGCCGGGTTGAGGGGGAATCCCCTGCGGCGGCGCCGGCGCCGGGACTGCCAATGGCTGCATTTGTGGCATGGCGGGTTGGGGTGGCATCGCGTACCCAGGAGCAGGTGGCGGCGCAGGCTGTTGAAACCTCGGCGGGGAAACTTGGTAAGGTTGTGGCTGAGGCATCCTCAGCGCGGGCGCCACCGGAGCTTGAACGCGTGGCATGGCGGGAACCGGAGGAGGCGCGACGGCCGGCATTGGGATCGGCATCGCGGGACGCCCGGCGGCCTGCGGCGCTGGCGGAGGCGGTCCTGGAGGGGCACCTTGCGGCGCTCCGGCAGAGCCCCCGCCGGGCAACTCGAACATGCGCTCGAACTCATCCGGCTCGGATGGCTGCGGCGCAGCCAGCGGAGTTGGCGCGGCGGGGGGCGGCGGTGCCGTGGCAGGCACCTGTTCCTGCGGTTGCCGGAAGAGCATTGTAAACTCGCCCGGGCCTGTTCCCGCTGCCTTCGCCGGCGGAGGACATGAGGGCGGTGCCGGCCGCTCGATAATCGGAGTTGCCGGCCCGCTTGTTCCCGGCCGGTACCCTTGAATCAACCGCGTAAAGTCTCCGGGTGCTTGCTGGCTCGAGGAACCGGGTAATGGCGCCGCCGATTGGGATGAACCAGGCAGAACCGAGGCTCCCGCCGATCGTCCCGCCTCAGGGCTCGGGCGGAACAGCCGCGTAAACTCACCCGGCGCGGGCGGCGCAGCAGGCTGAGCCGGAGACGGCGAAGGCGGCACCGGCGTGGCTCCCGCCGAAGGCGCAGACGGCGCCTTCACTGCCTCGGGCCGATAGATCCTGGTGAATTCTCCAGGTCCTTCGGGTGGAGGGGGTTGGTCGGGTATTACACGGGCAACAGGTCTTGCCTCGACGGGAGGTTTGGGCATCTCTTTGCCGAAGAATACCTGGGTGAACTCGCCCCCCGCCTCCTTTACTTTCGGTGACGGTGGCGGCGTAACCGGCGGCGCCGTCAGCTTCTCCGGCGCTGGTGAGCCAGGCGCCGGCGGAGCAGGCATGTCTTTGCCAAAGAAAACCCTGGTGAATTCGCCTGCCTCTTGTTTCGCTTTCGGCGCCGCAGGTGGCGCGACAGGAGGTGCGGACAACTTCTCTGGCGTTGGGCCAGCAGGCGCGGGCGGCGCAGGCATGTCCTTGCCGAAGAAGACCCGGGTGAACTCGCCCCCTGTCTCCTTCGCTTTCGGCGCAGCGGGCGGCGCGACAGGAGGTGCGGACAACTTCTCTGGCGTTGGGCCAGCAGGCGCGGGCGGCCCAGGCATCTCCTTGCCGAAGAAGACCCTGGTGAACTCGCCCCCCGCCTCTTTCGCGTTCGGGGGCGTTGGCGCTGCAACGGGCGGTGCAGCCGGCTTGACAGGCGCGGCTGTGACAGGAGACGGCGCTGGCATGTCTTTACCGAAGAAAACCCGAGTGAACTCTCCCGCCTCTTCCTGCGCTTTCGGGGGCGTTGGCAGTGCGACGGGCGGCGCGGCCGGCTTCTCCCCCGCTGGTGCTGCAGGCGCCGACGGTTTGGGCATTTCTTTGCCGAAAAACACCCTTGTAAATTCACCGGCCTCTTCCTTGGCTTTCGGGGCGGCAGGCGGCGGAGTTGGGGGCGCTACTATTTTTGGCATAATCACGGCTTGGGTTGTTTCAAGCGAAATCACCCTTTCCGCGCTAGCCTCTGGCGATAACCGAACGTCCGGCCGGGCAGCCGGGGACGCAACGCTCGGAGCGGGTTTGGGTGCGCTCGGCTTTGGAGCCGCTTCCGGAGCGCCTGGCGCCGATTGCGCCGATTGCAGCCATTTCCGAAGATCGAGAAAGGTAGGCAGATCCTGCGTGACGACAAAAACCCGGCCGGACTCTTCCCCCATGTCGATCAAGACTTTCATCTCCTCGGAAGTGGCGCGGCGAAGAAAACCGAAAAACATCGAGGCTAGATCAGGTTGATCGGGAGGTGTGCGCTCTGCCCAGAGTTGGTGAAGAAGCACAGCGCGGCCGGAGGAAGTCTGGCGCGCACGGAAAGTCTTCGCTTCACCGTCGTTAAGCAGTTCCAGTATCTGATACCGTCCCTGAAATTCCATGGATGACCCACCATTCGCCGTTTTGTTGCATTCTATCACACAATCGCTGCCGGAATTCTGTTGAAAGAGTAAGGGGTTAGATGATAGATTGGCACTACTCCGGTCTTTCGGATCAAACCCATGAAGCAATTGTCCAAAGTCGTTTGGTCGGAGGGCATGCACCTCGGCCCACATCACTTTCAAGTGCAGGGGCGTTTTTTCGAAGAAGTCACGCATTTTCAAATCTCGAACTTATGGTTTGAGCCCTACGGTTTGGTTGGTCTCGAACTCGATGCGGAGGCTCTGCGCAACGGCACGGTGGCGCTCGTGCATGCGCGCGGCATTTTTCAGGACGGCCTCGCTTTCAACATTCCGGAGAGCGATCCGGTTCCCGCGGCGCGCAACATCAGCGAACTTTTTCCGCCCACCAGCGAGAGCCTGAGGGTTCTACTGACGGTCCCGCCCCACAAGCTCGGGGCAGCGAATTGCGCTCTGACCGTTGAGCAAAACAAGGGGCACACAAGATACGTCGCGGAAGAGAAGACCCTGCCTGATGAAAACACTGGCCTCGATGAAAAGGCGCTGAAACTGGGGCGAAAGAACCTTCGCTTGCTCCTTGACACGGAAGATGTGGGAGAAGTGCAGACCTTGCCGATCAGCCGCGTCAAAAGAGACGGGTCGGGCAACTACGTTTACGACGAGAACTTCATTCCCCCCTGCGTTCAGATCGGCGCCAGCCCAACGCTCATGATGATGACCCGGCGACTGATAGAGATTCTCCAGGAGAAGAGCGCCACGGTCTCCCTGGACGGCCGGGGGCGCGGGAAATTCCGGACAGGGCTTTCGGCTCAAGAGGTCAGCCGTTTCTGGTTTCTGCACGCCATCAATTCGAGCCTGGGCCCGCTGCGGCACATGTTCGCTGCGCCCAGCGCACACCCGTCAGAGCTCTACACGGAGCTTCTGCGGCTGGGCGGAGCGCTGTGCACTTTCGCCCTGGACTCCCATCCGGAGAATCTCCCGCTCTACAATCACCTGGCGCTTGACCAGTGCTTTGGCGAGCTCGAGCGGCACATCCGGGCGCATCTCGAGTTGCTGGCGCCTTCGAACTGCATTCCGATTCCGCTTCACGCCGTGGCCAACTACTTCTGGGAAGGCGATGTCACCGATCAGCGGTGTCTGGACCGCGCACGTTGGATTCTGGCCGTTCAGTCGGCGATGGGCGACGCGGAACTGATCACCCGGACGACGCAGGTGGTCAAAGTCTGCTCTGCCCAGTTTGTGCCGCAGTTGGTCAAGAGAGCTCTGCCGGGTATGGAGCTCACGCATTTGCCCGTGCCGCCTTCCGCGGTTTCGGCGCGAGTGGAAAATCAATACTTCGCGATCAGCAGGGCGGGCCCCTGCTGGGATCACATCGCCCAAACGCGCCGCGTGGGAGTTTATATTCCGGGAGACATTCCCAACCCGCGAGTCGAACTCCTGGTAGTGTTGGAAACCGAATAATCGGGTAGCGCCGGCCTTCAGGTCGGCAGTGAATAATCGCGTAGCGCCGACCTTCAGGTCGGCACGTGCTGGCCTAAAGGCCAGCGCTACGAATGCAGATGCGGGTCTAAACGCAGGCGTTCCGCACGAATCAGCGAGGTTGCAAACATGGGTGGAAATCAGGCCGTAAATCCGCAAAGTGCCCGGCCAGCGCCGGCGCCAGGCCGTGACAACCTGGCCCTCATCTATCAGGAGGTTCTGACGGCGATCACGCGCTTCCGCTCCAACCGCCAGGTGGCGGCAGATGCGGGCGTGTTCCGGAATCAGATGAAGGCCGCCATTCGCGCCGCCGAGTCGGCGGCCATGGCGAGCGCCTACCCTGTGGAGGACACTCGTCTGGCCACATTCGCCGTCGTCGCCTTCCTGGACGAGTCTATTCTCAACTCCGGCAACCCGGTTTTCGCCGACTGGGCTCGCTTGCCTTTGCAGGAAGAGTTGTTCGGCGGTCATACGGCGGGAGAGATCTTCTTCCATTGCATCGATCGCCTGCTTGCCCGCGGCGACTCCGCACAGGTGGCCGATGTGCTGGAGGTGTTCGCCCTGTGTCTGGAGTTGGGATACCGTGGCCGTTATAGCCTCACCGGCCAAGAGGGTGTCCGTCCCGTGCTGGGGGCGATTGCCGAGAAGATGCAGCGCATTCGCGGCGGACCCGGCCCCTTGTCGCCGCACTGGGCTCCTCCTCAGGAAGCGGTGCGTACCAAAGTCTACGACCCTTGGGCGCGACGGCTCGCCTTCGGGGCCCTTGGGCTGCTTCTCCTGGTTGTGATCGTGTTAGCAGTGTTCAAGTTCAGCTTGATGTCCGGGGCATCCGTATTGCACTCCACAGCCTCCACCATCAGTCGGTGACTCGTGCGTGGTGTGCCGAGTCAGAAGTTCGTTGAAGAAATCAGCCCGCAGAGCGGGCGATAGCGTGTAGCACACGGCGCAAGCCGCATAGAAGTTAACCTAAAGATTCGAGGGCTGCGAGAGCCGCGGAGCGGCGCCAGAAAGTAGCCCACGGCGTAAGAAGGTGTGAAAAAATCGTCTGTCATGCTGAGCGAAGCGAAGCATCTGCATTTATCTCCTTGAAAACGAACAAATGCGGATTCCTCGCTCCGCTCGGAATGATAGGCCTTGGTGATTTTTTCACAGCTTCTAAGCCGTGGGGCGCCGTGCCCCGCTTCTATCCGCAGCCCCGGAGGGGCGACAGAGAAAGCGCCTAAGTATCTGCCGCCCCTCCGGGGCTGAGAAAACTCGGGGCCGCTCCTCGAACCCACGGCTTACGCCATGGGCTACCCTCTGTCGGCCCTCCGGGCCTCTGGGAGCGGCCAGTGTAACCTCCGAAGCGCGAGTTGAGCCATTAGGCTAACGCCTACCCGGCACAAGGCGTGGGTTGCGAGAGCCACTAGCCACCGCATTAGGGAGCTTGCCGTGAAAAACACCTTGAAGTACTGGCTCGCAGCTTTGGGCCTCATCATCTGGTTGGTTCTATCCTGGTTTGTCCCCACTTGGATCCATTTGGCCGGGAACAAACTTTGGATACTGCGCATCGTTCTGGCCCTGATCGGCGTTGCGGCGTTCATTACCATCGTGTGGTGGTTCAGGATGCGGGACAAGGAGCGGGCCGCGGAAACCGCGCAAGGCGCCTCCGGATTGGCCGAAATCGACACCCTGATGCGGGAAGCTGAATCGCGATTGCAGGCCTCGTCTCTGGGACGCCATGCCAAGCTCGGCAATCTTCCTGCGATCTTCCTTCTGGGCGAGAGCGGCTCGGCAAAAACCAGCGTGGTGCAGCACTCCGGCCTCGAACCGGAGTTGCTGGCCGGGCATACGGGGCAGGAGAAAGTCCCGCTCCAAACCCGGGCTGCAAACCTCTGGTTCGCGCGCCAGTTCATTCTCGCCGAAGCAGGCGGCCCTCTCGTTTCCGAGCCCACAGTATGGGCCCGGTTTGTTAAGCGGCTTGCCCCGGGACGCCTGCATTCCGTGTTCGGCAAGGGAACGCAGGCGCCGCGCGCAGTCCTGGTCTGCGTTGACTGCGAGACCTTCATGAAGCCGGGCGGGGCGGAGGCGCTGGGCTCGAGCGTCGAGCGGCTGCGCACGCGCTTGCGCGAGGTCTCTCACATCCTGGGGATCAGCCTGCCGGTGTACGTGCTGTTCACTCGGGCCGATTGCCTTCAGTTCTTCAAGGACTTCGTTCGTAATCTGAGCAACGACGAAGCCACGCAAGTCCTGGGGGCGACGCTCCCCAGGGTGTCGTTCGCCGGAGAAGTGTACGCCGAGCAGGAAACGGCTCGCATTACCGCCGCCTTCGATGAACTCGGTTACTCGATGGCGGATAAGCGGCTCACCTATCTTCCGCGCGAATTTGACATGGCCAAGCGCCCCTCCCTGTACGAGTTCCCGCGTGAGTTCCGCAAGCTCCGTCAGATGCTTGTCCAGATGCTCGTCGACCTGTGCCGGCCCAGCCAGTTGAGGACAGGACCGTTCCTGCGCGGCTTCTACTTCAGCGGCGTTCGCCCGGTGGTGATCAACGCTCCCGGACCCGCGCTGATCAGAGAGGAGCCAGCGACCCCCGGGGCGGGCGAAGGCGCGATCCACGCCACGGGGATCTTCGATGTTCGGGCTATGGCCGCTCAAGCCCAGCGCGCGCCCGTGGCGGCTGAGGGCGGCGAGACCCGCCGGGTTCCGCAGTGGACCTTCCTTCCCCACCTCTTCAACGACGTGCTGCTGAGGGATTCGTCCGCGCTTACTGAGAGCGCTTCAAGCTCGAAAACTAGCCTATGGCGTAGAGTGCTGCTGGCGGCATCGATCGGCCTGCTGCTCGCGGTCATGATTGGTTTCATTGTCTCCTTCGTTAAGAACAAGGACCTCGAGTCGCAAGTGGTGAACGCGGCGCAGGGCATTTCCACCGTTCAACTGGCCGGCCACGAGCTCCCCACCGCCGAGGCGCTCACCCGCCTCGAGACGCTCCGCCAGTCGGTTGAGACGCTGGCCCAATACCAGCAAGACGGAGCGCCGTTCTCGATGCGCTGGGGATTGTATGCGGGAAATGACCTCTATCCGGATGTGCGCAAGATCTACTTTCAACATTTCCGTTCCCTGCTCTTCGCGCAAACCCAGGCCGCTCTTCTTCAGACGCTCTCCGGGCTTCCCGCCGCGCCGGGGCCAAACGATCAATACGGCCCGGCCTACGACAATCTGAAGGCTTATCTGATCACCACCTCCAATCACGACAAGAGTACCCGCCTGTTCCTCTCGCCGGTCCTCGTGAAAGCCTGGCAGGCTGGCCGGGACATCGACCCGGAGCGAATGCAGTTGGCGCAGAAACAATTCGATTTCTATAGCGACCAACTCAAGGACGAGAACCCCTACTCCTCCGAAAACGATACGCTCGCCGTGGCCCGCGCCCGAAATTATCTTTCGCAGTTCTCCGGCATCGAGCGCGTTTACCGCTTCATGCTGGCGGAAGCCTCGAAAGCCAGCCCCTCCATCAACTTCAACCGCAAGTTCCCCGGCTCCGCGGAAGTGGTGGTGGATGGGAAGGAAGTCGAGGGGGCTTTCACGAAGGCCGGCTTCGCTTTTATGAAGGATGCCTTCAAAAATCTCCCCAAGTATTTTAGCGGCGAGGAGTGGGTGCTGGGTCCAAAGACGAGTCAGAATGTGGACACCACCAAGGCGGGACAGGACCTCCAAGCTCGATACCAGCAGGACTACATCAATCAATGGCGCGCCTTCCTGAAGAGCGCGAACGTGGTCCATTACAACAGCCTCGCGGATGCCTCGCAGAAGCTGGGCAAGACATCGAGCAATCGGTCTCCCCTGCTTGCGCTGTTCTGCGTGGCGGCGCAG
Organism: uncultured Acidobacteriota bacterium; assembly: GCA_963838915.1. Lineage (GTDB taxonomy): Bacteria > Acidobacteriota > Terriglobia > UBA7540 > UBA7540 > CAVROP01. Next base: position 14,587 of record CAWIUZ010000346.1, on the reverse strand, counting down.
AACACGTCCGTCGACCAGCCTGACATCTCGAAGGCCTTTCAACCCGTCCAGGCCGTCGTTCCACCCAATTGCCAGGACCAGTATGTTGGGCAACCGAATGCCACCTACGTCTCCAATCTCGCCGGAATCCAGGCCTGCCTGGATCAGGTCTCGAACGCTCCTGCCGAGCAAAAAGAAGCCGCCAAAACTCAGTGCATGTCTCCGTCCATGACGGCCCAGCAGACCGCCAAGCAGATAGGCCAGGGATTCAAACCTGACCCGCAAGCTCATATCGACGACACGGTCGAGAACTTGCTCCTCGCCCCTATCACCTTCGTCTCCGCCGCCTTGCGTCCCGGGCCAGTCTCCGGCGCTGGTTTGTGCGCGCAGATGAGCCCGCTAATGGCCAAGTTCCCATTCAATCCTCGAGCCTCGACCGACGCCACAACCCAGGAGGTGGCCCAGTTATTCGATCCCGCGAACGGCGCGCTGACCCAGTTCTACAACGCCTCGCTGAAGAGCCTGCTGGTTCCCCAAGGGAATGAATACATTCCCAACCCCTCGAACACCCAGCAGGTGAACCCTGCCTTCCTCAACTTCTTTACCCGGGCGATGAATCTCCAGCACGCTCTCTACTCGGGTGGACCGGGACAAATGCATTACAAGTACGCGCTTCGCCCCCATCCCACGGACACCGTTGCCGGACTTACCATGAGCATCGACGGCCAGCCCCTCACTTATGCCGCCGGCAATGCCGACTTCAAACAGTTTACCTGGCCGGGCACTACCGCCCAGGGTGTGACGCTGACGGTGAAGATTTCGGGCGGCTCGGATTTGGGTTGGCCAAGCTACGACGGAGCGTGGGGCGTGTTCCACTTCTTTGCCGAGGCCGACAAATGGCAGCAGACCGGTTCCACCTACAATATCGAGTGGGTGCTGCGCACCGCCGGCAGGCCGGTGACGGCGCCCAGCGGCAAGCCGGTCACCGTTCAGTTCGACCTCGATACCCAGGGCGCACCGCCCATTCTCCAGAAAGGCTACCTGTCGTCTTTGCAGTGCGTTTCGAGCGTAGCTAAGTAGCCCATCGGGGATGCCATGTAGCGTATGGGTGATGTCATCCTGAGCGCAGTCGCTCATGCCCGCCGGCTGACGGGCACCCAGAAACCATGAAATGTCATTCGTCTCGGGAGGGCTGACGCGGACGCGAGTAGAAGAGCCGCACGGTCCCAACACCCATAAGCGCTAAGATACGGCTTGACCGAGTGGCCCCGAATGGGGCCAACCGTAAGTAGCCGCAGGTTTTAACCTGCGGATGGCGCGAGCGTCCCCAAGTCACTCCAACCCCAACGGGGTTGACCTCTGACGGGTCGGCCCCTCCAGGGCCGGAAGGTTGATGGACGCTTCAGTTTCCGTAGGTTTCACCTACGGCTACTCACGGTGTCCCGCTTCGCGGGACGCAACCCACAGCACTGGATTGACTGAAGGCGGCTCTTACCTTCACGCATATGGTCCCAACCCCCGGGGCTCTGCGCTGGCTGCCCGCCGCATTCGACCCCGCGAGATGGCTGAGTTAGAGTAACCGAAGCGAAAATGCGCTATCATCAGATTTCCCGGCGGCAAAGGCTTTCCGATCACACCTAGATAATGCCCTACTGGCTGTTGACTTCCCCATTCTGCGGATGATAGATTGGAGACAGGGTAAAGTACGCGACTCAATCGAAACTTCAAGGGATAGGTGGGGGGATGAGTCCTGTCCATCTGGTCCGGCTTCTCGATTTGATGAGACGCGGTGAGGGGCGCGGGGAGATCGAAGTCGCCTTAGTCGACGGCCCCGTCCTCGTCGAGCACCCGGACCTTTCCACCTCAAGTATACGAGCGGTCCCGGAAGCACGCGGGGGATCGTGCACGCGAGCGGGCAGCGCGGCCTGCGCACACGGAACCTTCGTGGCCGGCATCCTTGTCGCCCGGCGCGGTTCCGCGGCGCCGGCGATTTGCCCCGGTTGCACGCTACTGACGCGTCCGATCTTTTCGGAATCGGTCGACGATCTCATGCCGACGGCGACTCCGGAGGTGCTCGCCGAAGCGGTGAGGGACAGCGTGCGGGCCGGGGCGCGCGTCATCAATCTGAGTGTTGCCCTCGTCCACCCGTCACCCAATGGTGAAAGCAAACTGCAAGAGGCCTTCGACCAAGCTGCTCGTCGCGGCGCCATCATCGTCGCGGCCGCGGGCAATCAGGGAAGCGTGGGAAGTTCCGCCATCACGCGTCATCCGTGGGTAGTTCCAGTTGCTGCCTGCGACGGCCGCGGCGCGCCCCTCAGGGTGTCGAACCTGGGAAGTTCCATCGGCCGGAGGGGTTTGAGCGCACCGGGGGAAAACATCACCAGTCTGGGTACGAATGGCGAAGCACGGACGCTGGGCGGAACGAGCGCCGCCGCGCCCTTCGTCTCCGGCGCCATTGCACTGCTTTGGTCGGAATTTCCCAATGCCAGCGCGGCACAAATAAAGCTGGCCGTGATGCGAGCCGGCGGGCGGACGCGCGGAAGTATCACGCCTCCCCTGCTGGATGCCTGGGCAGCTTATCAAGCGTTAAGCGCCGGGTATGACGGGAGGCGAGTGGCGTGAACAGGAAGGCGGGGAGGCTTAAAACGGGCAAGGCAGCAACACCACACCCGCACCGGGTTCGCTTGCCCGGCTTCCTGATCGAGAAGGAGATCGGATTGGGAGACGTCGTCAAGCGGGTGACGTACGGTATGGGGATCAAACCGTGTGGCGGCTGCGAACGGCGCGCCGCGGCGCTAAATCGCTGGATGCATTTTACTCGGTAGCTCAACCGCAAAGGAGGTAGCGACTTCATGGAGACAAAGGAATTGGCGGAGATGAATGAGGTATTGCCGAGCGTGCCCCCGGTCGCCGGCGACACGCGAACGTCCGCTCCCCGAGGCACGAACCGGGCAGAAGCTTCGGTGGGGCCCCAGTCTTGCCCGACGTGCGGCGGCGCGATGAGCGCTGAGCGCGGGGCGGCAACCTCGCCTAATTGGATTTACGCGATGGGCCGGATCGAGCCGCGTTTCCCGAGAATCTCGACCGAAAAGGAGTTCGCCCAGGCCCTCGGGCGCGACAAAACCGAGGACCTCACAGACCGGCAGGCTCTCCATTTTATTCTGACCAAGCCCGAAAATCGTTATCTGGTTCGCCAGCTCTGCTGGGTAATGACCATCGAAGGCCTGGAGACCTACATTATTGTACCTCGCGATCCGGCTGATATCATCCTGCTGGTGGAAGCCCTGCGCCCCACCCCCCAACCCTGGGATTTGGACGTGGTCATTGGCGTTCGGGGCCCGATCGCACCGCCGGAGGTGTGCAATGGCTTGATGGTCCCAATCGTAATCTTCGATCAGATTTACTCTTTTGATCGCGACGCGTTGATCAAAGCAATTCCCAAGCCTGAAAAGGCTACGGCAAAAGAGTTCGGGGCTTCGGCGGGGGAACTTTTCAACCGTATCATGTTGCTGGCTGACAACGCCGGAGCCACCGACGAGCATCGTGCGGTGAACTACCTGGCGGTGCGTTACCCTCGCATTTACGAGGCCGTGGCCGAAGCTTTCGGGCGGAATGAGTCTCTGAGCGGCGTGGAGATTCACACCTCGGCGCTGGCGGGAGCCCGCAAGGTGCTTGAGGTAGTCTTTTCTTTTACGAACCGCAACACCGACGTGGTCGATAAGTGGTCCGTGCGCGTCGATGTGACGGACGAGTTCCCGTTCCTCGTGACCAAGTTATCGCCGTACTACCAGCGCTAGGTGACCCGGCTAGGGTGGTGCATCCAGCGATCGGCGACGAAGCCATACGGGCGGCTGTGGCTGGAAATGATGCCGGGAGAAGTCACGTTGGACGGGTGGTTTCAATGGGGCCTATTCGATTCGAAAGGAGAAGATTATGAGTGTGCCGGGATTTGCCGCGGAGGCCTCCTTGTACAGGAGTCGTCGAGTCTACAGCGGATATGTTGGCGCCGAGCGAAGCGATGGAACATCCATTGAGCCTTCTATTGCTCAGCTTTGTGGCACCCAATGCTACGAGGCGTGCCTGGGCTTGGTCGGAGCAACCCAGTGCCTCGCGTGCTGGGCCGCAGCCGAGACATGCTCCGGCTTCTGGTGCTGGTTTGCCTATGCGGCGTGCCTGCTGGTTTGCGGCGGTCAGACGGTGGACTGCCTCCTCAATTGCCCGGAATGCGGGGGAAGTGGAAGTGGGGGACCGCCGGAATGCTGCGGAGAGGGGAGAACCTGCAGTTGCGGCGGCAGATGTGTCCCGTTTGAGGGCGGGTATAGGTGCGTGGGCGGCACCTGTCTCGGCCCCCACGAGAGATGCCAGTAGTCAAGACGACGCGCCGCGATCATCGAGGTAGCCTCGCCGTTTACCCTCGACGTGTGTAGGGGTGACACTTAACCCGAGCTTAGGCTGGGAGCTCACGCGTCACCTTTCGTGGTAAGGAGAGATGAGGATACGCCGACTGCGGGACACGCACGATCTCACGGACTTTGCACAAGCTCTGGAGGAGGTCGGCGAACCCGTGTTTGCCCGCTCCAAACACGCACAACTCAGCGTCGATTTGCCCCCACAAGAGCTTCAACGCGTGAGACGCCTCGCAAAATCCAAAGGCGTGAACGAAACTACCATGGTCCGCGAGTGGATCCTCGAAAGACTTCACCAATCTCCGTGAGGTAGCCGGAAGCGAGGCGGAGAAACGGTCTGACCCTTTCCTCCCGCTAGGCGCCGTTCAATTGAGCCGCTGTTGTAATCCTCGCAAGCCACTTACCTGTGTGCACAATCTTCCTGCAACCCGGGGAGAACTTCCGAATATAACGCTTCGTGTGACCAACCATCTTCTTCCAGTTGCCCGAGAGTACATAGGTGGCGTTGCCATAGACTGGACACTCCAACACAACCCGGCTAGACCGCGAGAACTCGAAAAGAACATAACCGAGCCACAACTCCGTACCCACATAGCACTTGGTCGGGTTTAGCGACTTGAGTGCTTTGAGCCGTGTCCATTGGATCTCACGGCCTGCCAAATCTGTCGGGATACGATGGGCTTCCCGTTGGTAATAAGCGATCACGTCGTCAATGTCCCACGTGCCAGGCGGAAGGAGTTCGAACGAGAACCTCTCGACTGGCACTTCCTCCGCTCTGGATGGCTCTTGCGCGCTCTCCGCCGCATGCATCCGGCTACGATGACGTTGCAAGCGATTCTCTCTTACCGGTACGCCACATTCTGGGCATCTTTGGAGAACGCGAGTCGCCCTCTGAGCCGGCGGTGAGGCGACGAATCGAATAGCCGCCACGGCTCTGGGCGTCTCTCCTGCCCGTGATCCCCTCTGCGGAGAAGGGTTGCTGTGTCTCTCTTTATTGTGCCTACGCAGTCTCTCCATCGCTTCCGCATGACCTATTTCCGGCCACACTCCCAGTCTTGCGTTGCACTCTGGGCAGACCCAGCGCAAGCGCGCTCCTGGTTCTCTCACTTTTTTTGGTTTACGCATAGTTTTGAGAGACTCCAGAAACCTAGGAACGGCTGTGTAATTTTGGAAACCTGCTGAGGCGTCCGGCTTAATCAGCAACCGTTTAAGAGAGCCCATTAATCACCTCCAAGGTCAGTTTTCTTGTGATTGACCATCGGCGTTCCCCGTTGATACAAGTCTACGCTCAGGAAGGTGCTGTCCGCTGGCACCGTCTGAAAAATGAGTGGTTGTGGACGCGCTAAGGGCAGCTCGCTTGCCTGTTCTCGTGCTCCTCTGCCTGCTTCTTTCTCATACAGTCTTCGCTACAGAAGATCCTCTTCCCAGTGGCCATCTGAGCGAACGTCACAGAGTAATGCCTGGTCTTGTCCTCGAATACCCAGTTGTCCACTGGAAACTCTTTACCACAGTTCTCGCATCTCATCAGAGCCTCCTGCCTACCACCCAGAATTTACGTTACATCCTCGTGCATAAAGCGCAATTTACGCCTGAAAGCCTCGCTATGCAAGGCTCTGGCCTACTTTCAAGTCCAGGAGGAAGGATCGCCAACATATCCGCCGAGTTATGTGAATAACCGGCGGAAAGGGTCAGGGAGGGAAACTGTCAACCGCATGTCGCGGGCTGGCGCAGAGCGAAGCTCTGCGATCTGGGCGAGAAACCGTACCTGACACCCTTTCTTTCACCCTTTCTTTCCACTCGTCGCGAAGCCCTCCTTCCTGTACTATTAAGCTGTCGAGGCCAGGAGCGGAGTTGTGGGATATACCTTTGAATGGGACCCCGAGAAAGCGGACGCCAACCTGCAAAAGCACGCCGTGAGCTTCGACGAAGCATCGACAGTTTTCCGGGATGCGCTCTCACTTCTCATGCCGGACCCTGACCATTCTGCCGATGAGGAACGCTACATTGTCCTGGGAAAGTCTGCCCGCCAGAAGCTCCTGGTGGTAGCCTTTGCGGAGCGGCCGCCGAACACCCGGCTGATTTCTGCACGGCGCGCAACGCGTGCCGAAAGGAAGCGATATGAAGAAGAAACCTAGCCGGCGAAGTCGGGATCGCGGTCGCGACACGATGCGGCCGGAGTATGATTTCAGTCGAGCGGTTCGCGGCGCCACCGCGACAAGATACAAGGAGGGCGCCAACATCGTGGTCATCGACCCCTCTGTGCTGGAACATTTTCCCCGATGGCCGGCGCGTGAACCAGGCGCTCCGCGCCCTCGCCCCCGTGCTCCGCGGGCAACGCCAAGCAAGGTAGCGCGTTGCGAGCGCGACGGTATCCGCGGGTGGCGCATACATCACGACGACGGGCATCGCGACACGTATGATGCGCCACCCGCGGGATCCCAGTGCACAGCACCCCGCAGAGTTCCGTTCTGCGCCAGCCATGGGGATGTGCGGGGCTCTCACTATTTCTTAAGCAGGCTAGGCCGATCGCCGCTGGAGTCGTCGCCAGGGCTCTTGGGCATGGCGTTCTGGATGATTTGCAAATCAGTGGCGGCGTCGGGCGCGTGGAAGGTATAGCGTTTGGCGCCGGTGATCTCGATGAAAAATCCCTTCCCGGATTCCGCTGCGCCCAGCCTCTTCACCGCAGTCAGGGGGTAGTTAAACGAGTCGGTTCGGTTGCTGGCCTGGAACACGATTTTACCGTCTCCGACGGTCAGCGTGCCGTTGCAGCCGCCCACCAGGTGTTTATGTTCGACGGCCACGGAAGCGAGCAGCTTGGGAGTAATGCTCACGATGTGCCCCGCCGAGAAGGCTATCGTCTGCTTGAAGTTGTTATAAGGTTTCAACACGATTTCGACGGCATGATCGCCCGGCGCCACTGGAGTAACCTCAAGGTGTCCTTTTGAATCCGTCTGGCCCGCGGGCTGGCCGTCGATCGCTACCTGCGCTCCCGCGACCGTCTGAACTACCAGCTTTGGAGGAAGCAGAGCAGGGGTGGCCGGGGCGGCGCTTGCCAGGGCGACATCTGCAGCGCCCAGATGAACGCTTCCGCCCGCCGTGAACTGCCTTTGCAGTTCCTTGGGCTTGAACTGATCCCGCCGCAGCCCGACGGTGTGCTGTCCCGGCTTGATATTGGCGGCGGTAAAGCTGCCATCCTGTTGAACTAAGCCCAGAGACACGCCATCCAGCAAGACATCCGTCGAGGGCATGGCTCCCGCGATGACCAATGTTGCCGCCGTGGGAGCGGCTTCGAGCGCAAAGACCAGTTTCGAGGCTTGCCCTTTCACAATACTAACGTTCTGCGCAGGCGTCTGTTGAAAGCCGTCTTTAACCACTGACACCGAGTATTGCCTCGGCGCCAGATTGGCGATTACGAGCTCCCCGTGTCTGGTGAGACGCGGGTATGCTTTACCGTTCACGAGGACCGTGGCGCCGTCCTGGCCCGCCACCACCAGCAGGTTGCCCACGTCGCGATCGGCACTCAGGAAGACCATCAGAGAAGGTGTGGCGCTCAACTGGAAGCTGATCTTCTTTTCGTCCGTCCCTGCGCCGACGTCGAGGTCGTGTGTTCCTGAGGCAAGGCCGGGAATCGGCAAGCCAGTGGGGCTGAGGGACCCGATATCCTTACCATCCAGGGAAGCCGTGATGGGGCCGTAACTCGACAAAACCTCACCGTTCCGCGAGCCGCTGGTGACGGCGATCGCCTTCAGGTTTTGGGTTTCGAGAGCGCCCTGAATCTGCGGCATTGAATCCGGCGCACTGTTCACGGAGATCTTCACCGTGGATGTGCCGTCGCCGATCACGAGCGCGTGCTGGCCTTCCGAAAGTTTATCAAGGCTGAACTGGCCTCCTTCGAGTTGACCCACCGGGTTTCCATCCAGGGTCACCGTCGCCTTTTCGAGGTCCGTATAAACCCGCAAATCCGGCAATTGCGGAACTGGCGCAGGAGCCGCCGGGGGAGCGGGTGTCGTGACGGCTACTGGCTGCGGGGCCGGGCGTTGCTTGAGGAAGCGGGGCACGAGCAGTACCGCCAGTACGGCAGCTACAACCACGACCGCGCCGATCACAAGCCACGGCATCTTCCTGCCTGCCGGGGGCTGCAACGATTCCTCCGGCGAGGGTTCTGGAGGCGGGGGCTCGAGCCGCCGCACCGCAGGCTGGCTTGGCGCTACGACCGGGGGAGCCGACGGCGTCGCGGCAACACCTGGCGCCTGTGAAACCGCAGGCCAGGCTCGGACTTCCGCCGCGGGGACCGGCGTGGCCGGACCGCTCACTTCGGGAACACGTGTGGGACCTGCTGCCGGCGGCGCAACTTCCGCGGGCTTTTCCGGCGGGACCGGCGGTTTGGCCGGAGGCGGGGGAACGGGAACAGGCGGCGTGACGGAAGCTCCTGCCGCCGCGGCATTCACCGTTAAAGCATCACCAGCAGGCGCGGCGGTAGTGATGGTCTGCATTGACTCCAAAGCCTCGATCCGGGTGGTAAGGCGGCGGTGGGCGCTGGAGATCGCGGATTCGAACTCAGCATCGCCGTGGTAGGGAGCGGCGAGCGATTGAATCTCCCCCGCCAGCGTCTTCAGGACCTCAGGTTCGGCAACCCTTTGGGCTTCGCTGTTGAGGCGGCGCAGCTTTTCCAGGTCGTGATGGCGGGTCTGGCGGTGGCGCGTGTCCTCGAAGTCCTTGGACAAGGTGCTGTAAAGTTGCGAGAGGCGAGGATCGCTGGGATGAGTGGTCAGAGCTGCCTTCACTTGATTGAGAGCGCCGCTGATGTCGCCCTGAGCCTGGGCGCGCCGCGCCTGGGCCACACAGAGTTGGATGAACTCCTCTTTCTTGCGATCCTCGGCGAGCGTGCGAAGGCTCTTGGCGAGCCCGTGGCCCGGATCGAGATCGAGGGCTTCTTGAATCAGGGGCTCGGTGGCGCGCCAATCCGTGTCCAGAAGCTTCCGGGCGCGGTCCACCAGCGCTTCGATAAGCGCCTGCTGCACGGCGCTGCTGCGCTCATCCTGGCGATGAGCTTTGCGCAGCACCTCGAGGCCTTCCTCGAACTGCCCTGCGGCCAACTTCTCCTGTCCCTCCGCGAGCGACCGCAAGGCCTCGCTCACTTTGGCTTTACCCAGTTGAATCAATTTCTCGAGTTCGGTCAACTCGGTATCGTCGGGGAATTCCACGCCCGCCTGGCGCAGCGAACTCATCGCCCGGTCGTAGTCGCCGGCGGCCATCTGCTGGTCGATTTGTTTCACCCAGCGCGCCTTGCCCTCAACGCGAGCCTGCTGCTCGCGCCGCTTGCCCAGGCGGTCGATCTCAAAGCTCAATCCCGGATATTGGCTGTAAATAGTGCGCAGGATCTCCCACTGAGCTAACGCGTCGGTGAACTGGCTGCGCTCCTCGTGCAGGCGCGCCCTGGCGACGATGGAGTTCACCAGATCCCGCTTTTCGCGCGTCGAGCGCAGGGCGCGTTCAAAGTGCGGCTCCTGCGGGTGTAGATCCAGGGCTTCTTTGAGGATGTCAACCCGCTTGTCAAGATTCGTTTCAGCTTCAACGCGGCGGTCAACTTCCGCGACGTGCGCGGAAAGTTCCTGCCGCTGCTTCTCCTCAAGGTCAAACTTCACGGCCTGAAACAAGGCATGGCCCGGGTACTTGGAAAGGTACTGATCGCAGACGGAGAGAGCGGCAGCGAACTTGCCTTCGGCAAGAAGTTTTCTAGCCTCCGCGTAGGCGCTGTTCATCGCGTCGTGCTCGGACCGGACCTGGTTGTAAAGCGAGCGATAAGCGGCCACCCTTTCGGGCGCGGAGGAATCGGGAGCCTGCTCGTCCAGCGCCATGACCTGTTGCAGCTTGCTGAGGGCGGCGCTCACTTCGCCGCGGCTCCAGGCATCGACGGCCCCCCGGTAGAGCTGGTGCTTTTCGGAGTGGACCCGCTGGTACTCCTGCTCCTGCCAATCGACTTCGCTCAAAAGCTGCCCAACCCGGCTGTCCTTCGGTTTCAGTTCGAGAGCGTTCTTCAGCGCTTCCCGGGCGTGAGGGTAGGCATGGTTGGCTATGTGCTGGCGGGCGAGACTCAGCCAATCCTCGATCTTTCCCGCACTCCTTTTTTCCTCGATTTCGTGTTTCAGGCTGAGGGCGGCGGCGTGCGAGGCGTCGAGTTCGAGCGCTTCCTGCACCTTCTGCAAGGCCAGCGGGTATTCCTGCCCTTCCATGCGCGTCTTGGCGCTTTCCAGAAGCTGCTGAATGCGCTTCTGGCGCAAGGCCTGGTCCACTTTGACCCGCAGCACCGTCATGTCGTGGTCGATGTGGCCTTCCGCCTCGAGTTCAGCGAGAATCTCCGCGGCAAATTGATAGTCGGCCTGCTCGAAAGCTTTCCTGGCGCGCTCCAGACGCGGTCGGATTTTTGCGGGGTCAAAAATCTCGATCGGTTCGTTGCGCAGGGCGCGCTGCAAGGTGTCGCCAAAATCGCGCGCGCTCGAAAAACGATGGTAGGGCTGTTTCGCCATGGCTTTGTGGATCACCCGGGCGACGGTCGGGCTCACCATGGGGTTGAGGTCGGAGGCGGGGGGCGGAATGTGATGCAGAATCGCTTGCACGATGTCGCGTTCGGTCGATCCTTCGAAGGGGCGGCGCCGCGTCAGGGTCTCGAAGGCCACCACCCCCAGCGCGAAGATATCCGACAGCGGGGTCGCAGCCTTCATTTCAGCCTGTTCCGGAGCCATGTAAAGCAATGTGCCCTTGAGGCCGGTGCGCGAGTGGCTGTCCGCCGTATGAGCCATTCCAAAATCAATAATCTTTACCGAGTCATCTTCCAGGACGATAATATTCGACGGCTTCATATCGCGGTGGACGAGGCCCTTCTCGTGCGCGGCATGGAGCCCCCGGCAAGTCTGGGAGATGATGTCGACCGTCCGCTCCACCGTGAGACGATGACTCGAGGACTTGATCAATTGGCCCAACGATACTCCCGGGAGCATGGGCATGATGAAAAAAGGCTTGAGGCCGCCTTCGAATTCGAACTCGCCGATGTCGATGATTTCGACGATGTTGGGATGATTGATGTGGGCCAGAACTTCGTATTCGCGGTGGAAAAGCTCGAGCGCACCGGGATCGGAGATGTCCAGCAAGGTCTTGATGGCGACCTCGCGCCGCAAGACCGAATCAAAGGCCTTGTAGACGATTCCCATCCCACCCTTGCCCAGAACTTCCTTGATCTGATAGCGTCCTTTGAGAATCGCTGAAGTGTCCATTTGAAGTTACCTTAACGAGCCTACATCGCCCACGCGCTTGCAAACAGGCTTTGGATTACGCCCCACTCTGCGGGGCAGCATCAGTGCCCCGAGATTAGCTCAAATGGCCGCGAGAATCAAGCTTGGGGCGAAAGGGACATCCAAAATGCGCGGCTCCGCCGCCCTGCCTTGCGGAAAGGCTCCGCCTTTCCGCAGCAGGGCTCTGAAACTCGTTTGCGGGTTGAGGCTGGGCCTCAACCGGCGAGGCGTAGCTTCGCCGAAAAGCCTGGAACTAGATTGCGGACCGCCGGAAAGGCAGAGCCTTTCCCCGGAGTTTCTACATTTCCGGTGAGGATTTCTCGACTTGGCTCCTTTATCGTGTCGCTTTGCCGTGCAGACAGATGTGCCCAGGTCGGCTGCTGAGCCCCAAAGGGGCGATCTATCACAGCCCAGGCCAACGGCCTGGGTCGGCGATGTCGGCCCGTTTAGATTGGGTCAGCCCTGAAGGGGCGGAATAAGTTAGTTCCCATGCCGCACTCTTTGTCCCAATTGTACGTCCATCTCGCTTTCGGCACCCAGCCTCGCGAACCCATGCGCTGGAGGTGTATTTCGCCCCTACAGGGCTTCGAGATGGAAGGCGCGACGGTGACCCAGGCCGTTGGCCTGGGCTGTGATAGATCGCCCCTTCGGGGCTCAAGAGAGACACAAATGCGAGCCATGGGGTTCCACGTGGCCGAGAACGGCCATGCCGCAAACAAGGGCAATGAAAATGTAGAAACTCCCTGGAAAGGCAGAGCCTTTCCGCAAGGCAGGGCGGCGGAGCCGCCGGGCAGACGATGACATCATAATGGCTCAGGAATACGATCTGAATCGTAGGCACTCGCGGGGCTGGCTGCTTCATCTTCCAAAGAACTTTTCCAGCTTCTCGACCTCCCGCTCCGCCAGATCCATGTATTTCTTCGCGGCTTGCGGATTCCTGGCATTAAGCGCATCCTGAGCTTTGCCCATATACTGCTGCATATTGCTCGCGGATGCCGAGATGTCTTGACGGAGCGAGTAGCCGGCGCTTTCCTGCTGCTGCCGGAGATGGTCAATACTGTCTTTCACGGCGCCGGCGCGGCCTTCGAGAGGCGTCATACGGTCTTCCAGTTCTTCGAGTTCCTTTGCAGCGGCAGCGTCTTCAGCGGGCGGTTGCGCGGCCTGGACAGGCGGGTTGACCGGCGCTGCCGGCTCCGTAGGCGCCGCGGATCCGGGTGGCGTCGTCGCGTTTGTCTGCTCACTTTCGGCCGTGGCCTGCGCGCCAGCAACTCGCCGCGGTTGTTTCGTAGAAGCCATCGGTGGGAGCGTTTGCTTGGCGGAGGCGCCGGGCGCCGGCGGCGTCACTTGAGTCTGGGAGGCCGGTTCAGAAACGGGCTGCTGCGGCTGGCTTTCGGCGGGATTGGCCGGCTGGGTTATGGGTGAGGACGAAGTGGTTGAGGTAGCTGCGGCTTGCTGCGTAACTTGCCCGGCTCCACCCGCCTTGGTTTTAAACAGGCGCGGCAACTGAAGGGCTCCGAGCGCGATCACCACAATCGCCACCAGCGCTCCCAAAGTCATGTAAAGGCCTCGATAGCTCCTGGCGGCCGGAGGAGTGGGAGTCGCCTGAGCCTGGGCCTGAGGCATTGGCACGGCAGCCCCGTAGGGCGTGGTGGGTTGCACTTGAGCGGCGGCAGGCTGGCCGAACGGAACGCCGACAACCGCAGTTGCAGAAGGCGCGGCACCCACGTCGGCCGCCTGGCCTCGAAAGCCCGGAGCAACTGGCTGGGCGGAAGCCACCGGCGAACTCGACACCGCTCCGCGCACGCTCTGTAATGCGAATCGGAAGGCTTCCGCCGACTGAAAGCGGTTTGCCGGGTCCTTCTCGAGGGCAGTCATGATGATGTCGTTCAATGTCTTGGGCAATTCCGGCTGAATGTCGATAGGAGGCAGAGGAGCTTTTTGCAACTGAGCCACCATCAGGTCGTAATCGCTCTGGCCTTTGAAGGGGCGCGAGCCGGTCACCATCTCGTAGAGCGAGACCCCAAACGAATAGAGATCGGAGCGGTGGTCGAGCGCCAGGCCCTGAACCTGCTCGGGAGGCATGTAGTAAAGCGAACCCATGGTGGTGCCGGTCATGGTCAGCTTGCGGTCCGTCTTGGATTTCGCGATCCCGAAATCCATCAGCTTGACGACATTTTCGGGGGTCAGCATCATGTTGGCAGGCTTGATATCACGATGGATGACGCCCTGCGCGTGCGCGTAGCCGAGCGCCGAAAGCACTTGGGAGGCATAATCGATCGCGTCCTGGACCGGCAGGGCTCCGCCCTTCACCTTCTCTTCGATCGTGATGCCCTGGACGAACTCCATAATCATCAGGAGTTGGTTTTGCACTCGCAAAGCCGTATGGAGCCCGGCGATATTGGGGTGATTAAGGCTGGCGAGCACCTTAATTTCGCGCATAAAACGGTCGGCGAGGTCGGGCTCGTTGGCGAGGTCCGGCAGGAGAACCTTCATCGCGTCGACCCGGTCAGAGATGAGATTTTTGACTTGGTAGACTCGCCCCATACCACCGGCGCCGAGCACGCCGATGATCTGATAATCACCGACCGTGTCTCCGATTTGAAAACTCATGTTTGCCTCCGGGCTATTGAGAATTCTGCACCGCATCGCCCACTTTTGGCGTCTCAGCGCCCGCGAAAGTCCCCGTCGAGGAAGTATCGTCAACCTCTGTGATGGTCACGTCGCCGAGCCTGGTGACAACGGTCTTCAGAACTTTCCCGGTGGCAGGATCCTTGATCTGACGGCCCTGTCTGAAAATCCCGAGGTGATCTCCGACCTTCACGCCCGCCTTGCTTCCCACGTTCAGAATCAGAGTGTTTCCGGACACATCCGCCACCAGGCCCGAACTGATTGCAACCGAGTATCGCGGTTTGG
>CAWIUZ010000345.1:0-4119 GCA_963838915.1 uncultured Acidobacteriota bacterium | reverse complement strand
CTCGAGCGTCATGCCGGTGGCCCGGTCGAGGGCGGTGCGGGCCTTGATGTAATCGCTTTGCGTCACCACTTCGTTCGAGCGAGCCTGAGCAAGGTCGCGCTGGTTCAGGATTACATCGTAGCTTCTGGCAACTCCGACTTCGAATTGCTGCCGCATGTCGTCGAGTGCTTTTTCCTGAAGAAGTCGCGTCTGGACCGCCGCCTGGTAACTGCTGCGCGCTTGCCGGAGGGCGATCAGAGCGGCTTCCACCTGAACGCGGACTTGGTTCTGAAGTTCCCGCAGCCGCACTTCGGATTGGCGCATTTGCAATCGATCTCGCGCCAGATCAGCCCTTGCGGTGCGATTGCGCAGAGGCACATCCAATTGCAGCGCCAAGCCGTAATCCGGGTACTTGCCTCTAAACACTTGGGAGAGAGATGTGCCGTATCCCCCCACAAGGTTCGGATCGACGATGGGAGTAAATGCCACGCCCGGAATCGGGTAAGTGTTGATCGGACCGGCAAGGCCGTTACCCTGCACGCTGGCAACGAGGTTTACCGAAGGCAACAGGGCGTTGCGTGAACCTCTGAGGGCCATCTGAGTGTTTTCGATTTGGACCTGGCCGGCTTCGAGGTCCGGCCGATTGCGAAGGGCCGTGGCCGTCAACTCTTCCAGGGCCGGCAATTGCCCGCTTTCCGGCACTTCGATGTGGTCAGTGGCGACAATGCGCACCGCGTCGATCTGCGGATCTGATGTGCCGGTGCGCGTCAGGGCGTTCTTCAGGATGAGTTCCTGCTCGAGGACCAGGCTTTCCGAATTGCTCAACGCCTGTTGAGCCTGCGCCGTCTCCGCCTCGGCCCGAAGCACTTCCAGCGGAGCCAGGGTGCCGACTTCCACATGCACTTTGTTGTCCGACAGGAGTTTTTCGGCGAGCGTCAGCGCGTCGCGCTTCACTTGGACGTCCTGGTTGAGGCTCACCAGGTCCCAGTACAGGCGAATGATGTTGGAAACCGTGCTGATGAGTTGTTGGCGGAAAACCAGGTCCGATATTTTCTCGTTGTTCCTGGCGATGCGAATAAAACGCCGGTTGAGTCCGGAGCCAAAGCCTTCGAGCAAGGGCTGGGTGAAAGTCAGCCCGAGGCTCAAAGCGGTATAGGGATTATAGCTGAGTTCGCCGTTGTTATAACTCTGACGCAGGTTGGTGTAGCCGAGGCTCAGTAAAGCGCCGCTGGAAAAACCCTTTTGCACTCCGAAGCTCTCGCCCATGGAGTGTTCGACAAGGAAGCCGTAACCGGACTGGGCCTCATTAGATTGGGGAGTATCGCTATATCCGGGGCCAGCGAGACCTGTCAGAACGGGATCGAAAGACGGAACGGGTGTTCCGTTCGAGAGGGGCGCCGAACCGTAAATCGACAAGTCGGTCTGGGCCTGGTTCACGTTCGTGTCGAGGATGGTGCTCGAGGATGGGGTCAGCGGCGGCGCGCTGCCCGGCGGTGTCTCAACGGGACCGCCTGTGCCTTCAGGGCCTTCCAGCACGGACAGCGGCACGCCGCGGAGCAACGAACCCGCCTGCGCCCGCCAAAGATCAGTGTCCGCCATGCGAGGCCCGTAGCGCTCGATCTCGATATCGAGATTGTTTTCGAGCGCCAGCGCGATGGCATCCTGCAAGGAGAGGTAAAGCTTGCCGTCCTTGATCAGGGCGTTATAGCGATCCGAATTCCGAAATTTCGTTGACGGCAATGCGCCAACGCGATAGCTGCGAGTGAGGCCGGTCAGTGCCTCCGCTCCGGAAAGTGGAGCTGGTGGCGAACCAGGCTGGGACTGTGCCCAAGCAAGGTTGACGAGAAAACAACACAGGATCAGGAAACTCGATCGCACTTTCATGGATTAACCTCACGGCTTTAGCCTATCGGAATCTTAGGCCCGGAGGGCCGACAGAAAGTAGCCCACGGCGTCAGCCGTGGGGTGGACGGCCATCTCCCTTACTCCTCAGCCCCGGAGGGGCGACAGAAGACAATGTACGCGGTCGGGTCTAGTATTCGACTCGATCACCCTCCCATCCAACTTTCGAATTACTCCATCCAGGTAAGCGAGCATGTCTGGGCGTATTTCACGAGTGAGTAATGGCAAGCGGCCCGTGATAGAACAGATGATGTGAGCGAGAAGATTGGTAAACGTGTGGGCCATGATCTGTCGCCCCTCCGGGGCTGGCATATCTTAATGCGATCTTTGAACCCACGGCTTGCGCCGTGGGCTACTTTCTGTCGGCCCTCCGGGCCTTCGCCAGCGATGGCGTCAAAGAAGTGCAAACTCCACACCCTCTCCCCGCGTGAGAGGGCTGTTCAATCCTTCATAATTCATAATTTACAATTTACTATTCCCGGCCTGCTGCGGGTTTAACTCGGGCTCCTTCGCGGACGTCGTCGGTAGGATTGATGATCACCAGTTCTCCTCCTGCCAGACCCGATAGCACCTCGGTTTCCGTTCCATAGTCGCGGCCCACTGCGACCTTCTGAAAGTGGACAGCACCGTCTTCCGCCACCACCGCGACGCGCGTGCCGTTGGCGCGCGTAACCAGCGCGTCCCCGGGCACCAGCAGAGGGGGTTCGGAGCTTACGGTGCGCAACGACACCCGAGCGTACATGCCGGGCAAGAGCAGCGAGGCCTGATTGGGCACATCCACTTCCGTGAGCAGAGTCCGAGTGTTCGGATCGAGAGACTGGCTCGTTCTCGCTACCTTTCCCGCGAACGAACGGCTGGGGAGTTGTTCGACGGTCACCACGGCTGCCAATCCCGTACGGATGAAGGGAGCATAGCTCTGAGGGACATCCACGAAAATGCGCACCACGCCAATCTGGGCCATATGGAAAAGTTCGCGGCCGGAGACGCTTCCGGATGCGACGAGCGCGCCGACATCGAAGTTGCGCGCGGTAATCAACCCGGCAAAGGGTGCGGTGATCTTCTCGAAGCCCTGGAGGTCGAGAAGGCGTTCCAGGTTAGCCTCTGCGGCGCTGACGCTGCTTTGAGCTGCGCTCACGTTGGCTTCCTGTGCTTTGCGGTTGGCCACCGCCACCTCGTAATCCGCTTCCTTCTGGTCACCATCCTGCCGCGCCAGGACTCCACGCGCCACCAGCACTTTCCATCGTTCCACAGTCAACTGGGCTAGATGCTCGGTGGATTTCGCCTGGACGAGATTGGCCTCGGCCTGGGCCAGCGCCGAGCGTGCCTGGAGCAGGTTGGCGCGGGCCTGGTGCACCTGCTGGTCAAGGTCCGGGGTTTCTATCTCGGCCAAGACTTGCCCTGCCGCTACCCGGTCACCGATATCCACATGCCGCCGCAACACGTAGCCGTCGGCGCGGGCGTAAATCGGCGCGTCCGTAATTGCCTGAATATTCCCGGGCAGCGCGAGTTCACTGGCGGAACGTCCCGCGTCGAACCCGGACCGTGTTGACCACCGGCAAGCTGTGCCCCTCTTTTTCCGAGGCCGTTACAAGCGCCCGCAGCCGTTCTCGCCGAGGAAGATAACCGAGCAGCAGGAGTGCGGCAAGCGGCAAAACGATCATGCAGGTGATGAGCAAGCGCCTGCTCGGTCCGCCGCGCGGCCTCTGCGGGCCCGGCGGAGTTAAAGGCTCCCTTAATACGGGCTCACGTTGCATCAGTTTCTCTTCAATTGCCACCGGTTGCCTCCCGCGAGCCTTGGAAGGGCGGGGCTTCAGCCCCGCCGCCTGAGGGCAACGATCAATGGGCCTTTAGGCCCTGAAACCAGCTCGCTTCAGGGGCTAAAGCCCCGATTTACCTCTCGAGATCGCCGGCGGGTCTAAACAGACTACGAAAAAAGTCCCGCGGCTTGTCATCCTGGGCGGAGCGAAGGATCCGCATTTGCTTGTCTTCAAGAAGAAACTGCAGATGCTTCCCTCCGCTCAGCATGACAGATCACCTTCTTCCGCAACCTGTAAAGCCTCGCCCTTCCGCTCCCGACGAATCAATTCGCTCACCAACTCAACCAAGAACTACTGCAGCGATATCCCTTCCTCATGTTCTTCCCGCGCGATCTCGGCATCCAGGTCGAGCGGCAGCGCCTTGCGCAAATAGCTATACATAATAGGGACAAAGAATAGCGTCGTGAAGGTGGCGACCAAC
>CAWIUZ010000344.1:0-16981 GCA_963838915.1 uncultured Acidobacteriota bacterium | reverse complement strand
GCTAGCTAAAGGTCAGCGCTACTCGCAAGACTATCTGCCGGAAACTCGCGTATCGATGCGGGCAGGGGAGGGTCAGCTTCGAGGAACTGAAGGGTCTCCATCACGAGCCGGTCGCAACATTCTGCCGGAATCATATGACCGCAGCCATCAAATATGGCGAGCTGTGATTGCGGCATCTGACGATGCATCTCCTCACCACAACGAAGCGGAATCAACGCGTCCTGTTTCCCCCAGACGATCAGAGCCGGAATCCGAATGGCAGGTAATTTGCCGTCCAGAAGATCGCTCCCCGCCATCATGGAGTTCATGGCGCGCTCGACGACCCACCCGGTGGGACGCATCTGGCGCACGAGGTCGCGCGCGACGAATTGCGGTATTCGTGCAGCCTGGGGCGTGAGCAACCCCAAGAGTTGTTGCGCCTGGTTTACCGTCGCCGGCTGAAACAGCGTGGTATCAAAAGGAGGCGTGAAGGTAAGCCCGGCGCTATCGACCAAGAAAACGCGGCGTACGCGTTCCGGATGGTCGAGGGTAAACTTCAGCGCCACCCACCCTCCCATCGACCACCCGCCAAGGTCGGCGCGCGCCAGGTTCTGGCTCTCGAAGAACTGCTTGAGGGTCTCCGCTTGAAACGTAATCGAATAGTCAACATCCGGGCGATCAGATCGGCCAAAGCCCGGCAAGTCGAGAGCATAAACCTGATAACCGTGTCGCGCGAGGGCAATCATCGCCTCGGACCAACTCTCCGCCATCGCGCCCAGACCATGCACTAACACTAAGGGTTTGCCTCGACCGCCGACATAGTAATGAACGCGGCAGGAGTCGAGTCGAACGTATTTGCTGCGGAAGCCGGCCCAGCGGAGCCAGGCTCGTATGGATTCGTCGATTACCCACCAGGGGCGCCAGTAGAAAGCCCCGCCGGCGCAAACCGCCAGGACCGAAGCTGTCGCGAGGGCATACCCAAACCAGCGGCGACGTTTCACGGAGGAGTGGCCGTCAGGGGAAGCAACAGGAGCTTCGCTTCCGCACTCCAGGCCGCATCGCGCGTTGTCATGCACGGTACTGCGCCGAAGGATCATGGAACTTGAACTCGGAACGTCAACCCTGAAGCGATGACCGCGCCACCGTAGGAGGTGAGGCGGTTCGAGCGCGGCGGGCCAAGGGATCACGCTACTCCGACGTTGCCGCCGAAGGCTGCATGGCGTCGTGCAGGCCGCGATCGACAAACTCGGATTCCCACACGATTCGGTTATTGCGCTTTTGCCAGATCTCGACCGAAGACAGATAGCGGCGTTCGAGAACGGCCCTTTTGGTCTTGAGTGTCGGAGTGAGGATTTCGTTTTCGATTGTCCATGGACCGTCGACGATAGCGATAAAGCTCAGTCGCTCGTGCGGATCAACCTGGGTGTTGACCTCGTTCATTCGCTCCAGCAGGGATTGCTCGAGGGCTTCTCGCGCCGTCGGATTGGCACAGCGTTTCCTCGCGTCCGTGGCTATAACGACGACGGCAAAGGGGCTCGGCAGGTCCGCGCCCATGACGCAGCAAGCCTCGAGCGCGGGATGCGCCATCAGTTCGGTTTCTATCGGAGACGGGGCGACATACTTGCCTTTGCTGGTCTTGAACTGCTCCTTGAGACGCCCGACGATCTTAACCTGGCCGTCCGAATCGAGTTCGACAACATCGCCGGTCTTAAAGAAACCATCCGCCGTATATGCGTCCCGCGTGCCTTGCGGATCCTTGTAATAGCCCAGCATGTTCATGGGACTCTTGACCATCAATTCGCCGTTCTCGCTCACCTTCATCTCCACGCCGTCGATGGCGCTTCCCACGTACCCCGGACGGATCCGGTCTACGGCAGGAGGAAGATGCGTGATCGCTGTCTCCGTCATGCCATAGCCCTCGAACAGCTCCAGCCCGAGATTCCGGTACCAAAGCAGGATTTCAAGGGGAAGAGCCGCACCACCGCTCGCGGCGTAACGAGCGGTATGGAGTCCGAGATTGCGCACGATTCGTTTCTTGAGGGCGCGGTTGAGGATGGGAATGCGCAGCAGACGATCCAGTCGGCGCCTGGGGATCTTTGCGAAAACACCCTGCTGAAATTTTAACAGGAGCCGAGGCACGGATGGAAAGATGGTAGGACTGGCGCGCGTCAGGTCCGTGAGAAAGGTTTCAATTCCCTCGGTAAAGTAGATGCGGAAGGCGAGAAACAGGCCAAACGCCTCGCAGGCGCAACGTTCGATGATGTGAGCAAGCGGCAAGTAAGAAAGCAGGCGGTCCTCAGAAGTCAGGCTGAGCAGATGAGAAGCAGTCTTGGCAAAGTAGCTGAAAGCGGCGAAGCGGTGCATCACGCCCTTCGGCGTGCCGGTCGTCCCGGAAGTGTAGATGATGGTAGCGAGGTCGTCGGCGCCGCGCGACGGGTTGCCGGAAAGGGGCGAGGTGGCGGATACCACCGTGTCCCAGAGGGGGTGGCCGGCGGCTTGAGCCGTAGGGAATCCGATGCACTGAACGCCGGGTGGGAGGCCGCAATTTGCCATCCCTTTCTCGTCCGTGGAACCCAAAAAGCAGCCCTTCGCCCCGCTGTGCTCCAGAATGTAGCGTACGTTCCGGCAATTGAGCGACGGGTAGATCGGCACGCTGACATGACCGGCCATCCATATAGCCAGGTCCGCCATGATCCACCAGGCACAGTTTCGAGAGAGGATCGCGACGCGAGACCCCGGCTCCCATTCCTGGGCTTTGAGATACGCGGCCATGCTGCGCACTTCGGCCCCTACCTGCTTCCAAGACCAGTCGCGCACCTTCCCTCCCCCAACCGGTTGGGTGAGAAAAATGCGGTCTGCCCGCTCCCGTTCCCAACGATAAAGCCGGGAGAGTGGCAGATCATCTTGTGTTACGGTCTGCATGGTGCCGCCCGGTTTGCGCGCCCTCAAACCCACGCCTACAGCGCGCCCACGGAAGTCTATGGCACTGACGTTTCTTAGTTTACCCCACGGTAAGATATTCAGCTTGATTCCGTATCTTACCTTGAGGTAAGATATCATCTTGCAGTTGGGCTGTCAACCGAGGGCTTATTGTTTCAACCTATCCTGAAAGAGACAGTGGTTGAGAAACCGCATGGGCAGGCATTTGCCAGCCGCCGGCGCGACCCTGTAACCAAACGCGAGGCGGTATTGAAAACTGCCGCCGAGTTGTTTCTAGAGAAGAGCTACGGGCGCACCTCTCTGAATGACGTTGCCAAGCGCCTGAACATTACCAAGCCGGCACTTTATCACTACTTCCACAATAAAGAAGACATTCTTCTTGGGTGCTATGGTTGGGGCACAAAGCTGATCGAAGAGAGTGTTTCGGAGATTGCAGAACACGACGGAACGGGTTTGGAAAAAGTGGAAGCGTTCATCTACTCCTACGCCAACGTAATGACGGTAAATTTCGGCCGGTGCGTGATGCGGATGGACGAGGGTGATTTGTCGCCTGGGGCCCGCACCAAGGTGCGCGCCTCCAAGAGGAAAATCGACCGTCGCTTGAGATCGTTCATCCAGGAGGGGATCGAGGACCATTCGATCGCGGCCTGCGATGCCAAGATCGCCGCCTTCGCGATCGCAGGGGCCCTGAACTGGATTTGTATGTGGTACGAGCCCGAAGGTGCTTTGTCGGCAGAAGAAATCTCCTCGCAATTTGCCCGCACTTTAACCCGGGGATTGGCGACGAGCTAACGGATCTGATCAACGGTCGCGCTCAGGCGAGACCAAGAACTGCAACGAGGAGGAATAGCCATGATTGCTACGGAATCAGCCAGACCCACAATTTCGGTGAAACGGACCAAGGGTGGCAGTTTTCTCATCGAGGAGAGTAAGCCGGAGGATGTTTTCACGCCGGAGGATCTCTCCGAAGAGCAGCGACAAGTCGCGAAGACAGCGAACGAGTTTGTCACGAACGAGGTCATGCCTGCGATCGATGAAATCGAAGCAAAGAACTTCGTTGTTACCAAGGGACTCCTCCGCAACGCCGGCGAATTGGGTTTGTTGAGCGTGGACGTTCCCGAAGTGTACGGTGGAATGGGGATGGACAAAGTCACATCCGCCGTGGTCGCGGAGGCGATCAGCAAACTGGCAAGCTTTTCGGTAGCTTTCGGCGCCCACGTGGGCATCGGCACCCTGCCCATAGTGTGGTACGGCACGCAGGCGCAGAAGCAAAAATACCTGCCGAAACTGGCGACCGGCGAGTGGGTCGCCGCGTACGCCCTCTCGGAAGCCACGTCGGGTTCGGATGCACTCAACTGCCGCACCCGCGCCGTGCTTTCCGACGATGGCATGCATTACGTGCTCAACGGCGAAAAGATGTGGATTACCAACAGCGGATTCGCCGACCTCTTCATTGTTTTCGCCAAGAGCGACGGGGACAAGATTTCGGCCTTCCTCGTCGAACGTAATACGCCGGGCTTCTCCGTCGGCGCGGAGGAGCACAAGCTAGGCATCCACGGTTCATCGACCTGTCCGCTGATTCTCGCCGACTGTCGTGTCCCGGCGGAAAACCTCTTGGGCGAGGCCGGTAAAGGCCACCACATCGCTTTCAACGTCTTGAACATTGGACGTTTCAAGTTAGGGGCGGCATGCACCGGGGGAGCGCGGCAGGTCCTCCAAGACGCGATTCAATACGCCAAACAGCGCAAAGCATTCGGCAAATCCATCGCTGAATTCGGTTTGATCCAGGAAAAGCTCGCAGAGTGCTCGGCGGGTGTTTATGCCGGGGAATCGATGGTGTATCGCACCATCGGAATGATCGACGCCGCCTTGGCCGGCCTGGACCAGAGCACAGGGGATGCGCACGAGATCGAAAAGCGCATCGAGGAGTACGCTGTGGAGTGCTCGATCGTGAAGGTCTGGGTAACCGAAATGTTGCAGATGGTGGCAAATCACGATGTCCAGATCCACGGTGGGTACGGCTACGTCGAGGAATATCCCGCTGAGCGGGCCTACCGCGACGCGCGCATCAACCCGATCTTTGAGGGGACCAATGAAATCAACCGGCTGATTATCACCGGATGGCTCATGAAGCGGGCCATGAAGGGCGAATTGCCTCTGCTCGCGGCTATCAAGAAGCTTATGGACGAGGTTATCTCTCCCTCCCTCACCGCCGAGGAGCATGAAGGACCGCTGGCGGGCGAACATAAACTGCTGGCGCAGGCCAAGAAACTCGGTCTGTTTGCGGCAGGGGCGGCCACGCAGAAATATATGCAGAGCCTTGCAGACCAGCAGGAGGTGATGGCCGCAATTGCGAATTGCGTCATCGAGGTCTACGCGATGGAGTCGTGCATTCTGCGAGCAGAAAAACTCGTTGCAGCAAGGGGGGAAGGCGCGGCCGGCGCCGCCATTGCCATGGCGGGGTTCTACGCAGCCAAAGCCATGCAGACGGTCGAAGCCTCGGCGCGGAAGGTCATTGCGGCCGTAGCCGAAGGAGATATGTTGAGAACTCAGATGGCGATCGTGCGCAGATTGGCAAAGTACGATCCTACGAACACGATTGCCCTGGGCCGCCAGATCGCACAGCATGTGCTCGCGGCGGATCGCTACAGCCTGTAAAACAACGGCAGTTGGGCAGATGGGCCGTGGGCGAGTAGGCAGAAACATGAGAAAGGACGGCCCGCTCGGTTTAGAAGGGTGTCACGCTGCGGGCGTTGTTTCTAACCGGAGCGGGATGGGTGAGGGGTCGGTTCCATGTCCAGCGGAACGAGCCAGTCACTGAGCACAGGCGGCAAATGGCGACTGCCTATCTGCCGGCCTGCCCATCTGCCGACCTGCCCATCTTCTCAAGCGCCTCCGCCTTGCGGATGGCTTTCATGCGCAATTCCCAGGAATGGATGGCCTTTGCGGCGCCCTCGCGGGCCATGCTGGCGCTCAATTTGCGCTCGGCCTCCTCGAAGGTATCCTCCGCATCGAGTCGGGCGTTTTCGGCTTCGTCATCTGCTTCTTTTACCTTGAGCAGCGCCTGCTCGATTTGAGGGTCGAGCTTCTTGGCCTCTTCTTTCGGTTTTTCGGAACGCCGACTTGCCTTGCGGGGATTTTCATGAGCCTGCTGTGCCTCCAAGCCGCGATATGCCTTTTTCAGGTCGTCGCTCCAGGAGGCTTTCACTTTTTTCTCGGCGTCACTCAGGGCGTCCACCGCTCTGTCCGCGGCGGCTCGCACTCTGCGTTTCTCGAGCAGCCAGTGCCATACCGACCAGTCCTTGGCTTCGTTCATCAGGGCGGTAGCTTCTTCGACCGGTATGAGTTTGTGCATAGAAAGCAAGATATTACGCAGAAGGGTTGATGTCAATCTGATTGCGGCAGGGATGCTATGCAGGAAACCGACTTCGATTTCATCGTGATCGGCTCGGGCTTCGGGGGTAGTGTCACGGCTCTCCGGCTGGCGGAAAAGGGTTACCGCGTGGCGGTAATGGAAATGGGCCGGCGCTGGGACGCGGCGGACTTTCCCCGCACCAACTGGTTGTTCTGGCGCTGGATCTGGCGGCCGGGCCTTGCATTGCGCGGTTTCTTTAACCTCGAAGTCTTTCGTCACGTGGTCATCCTGCATGGCTGTGCTGTCGGCGGCGGCTCCATCACCTATTGTGCGACCCTGCTGGAACCCAAGGATTCGATTTGGGACAAGGGATCCTGGGCGGGGCTCGCGCCCTGGAAACGAGAGATGCACGCTTACTACCAGACGGCCAGCCGCATGCTCGGCGTCACTGAGAACCATCTGTTGGGTCCGGCAGACCGGCTCCTCAAACGCGCAGCAGACGCCATTGGTGTGGGTGATACGTACTACCGGACTCGAGTCGGCATCTACCAGGGGGCGGAGGGCGAGGCCGGCGGCGAAACTCATCCTGACCCCTACTTCGGCGGAGACGGCCCGCCGCGCACGACCTGCACGGCCTGTGGTGGCTGCATGATAGGATGCCGTCACAACGCCAAGAACAGCCTCGACAAGAACTACCTCTATTTCGCCGAGAAGCATGGCGCTCGCGTGTTCGCAGAAACCAAAGTGGTGGGGGTCGCCTGCTTAAACGGTAAAGCTGACGGCAGCGATGGCTACGAAGTGCAGACAGTAAGATCCACCGCTTGGTTCCGCAAACACCCGCGCCGGTTCACCTGTCGCGGGCTGGTCTTCGCGGGATCGGCGCTCGGGAGCATGGATCTCCTCTTCCGTCTTAAAGAAAGAGGCTCGCTGCCCGCCATCAGCAATCAACTGGGTCACCGTGTGCGTACGAATGCGGAATCGCTGATCGGTGTGCGCGTCCCCGGCTCGCGCGAGGACCTATCGAAAGGCATTTCCATCGGTTCGGGGATACACCTGGATGAGTATACGCACATCGAGGCAGTGCGTTATCCACGGGGCGCAGACGCAATGGGCTTGCTGTGTATGCTGTTGACCAGCGGGAGGCCCGGCTGGACACGAATCTTGCGGATGATTAGAAACCTCTTCGTGGCGCTCGTTCGTCATCCGCTCAAAACCCTTCGCTCCCTGCATCCCTTCGGCTGGGCGAGCGAGGTCCTTATCCTGCTCTGTATGCAGACTCTCGACTGTCACCTGGATATGCGACTGGGGAGGCTCTGGTTTTGGCCTTTCAGGAAAGTGCTGGTAACCAGCGGTCCGCGCGTCCCTACTTTCATTCCACAAGCCAACGATTTTGCCTCGAAGATCGCTCAGATGATCGGCGGCACCGCCATGAGCATGATCACAGAAATCCTGTTCGATATCCCAACTACGGCGCACATCCTGGGTGGCTGTGCCATGGCCGCCTCGCCGGCCGAAGGCGTGGTTGACCGCCGGAATCGAGTCTTCGGCTACAAGAATATGTACGTGTGCGACGGCTCGATCGTCGCCATGAACTTAGGAGTCAACCCCAGCCTCACCATCTGCGCGCTCACGGAACGAGCCATGAGCTATATCCCGCCGGCAGCCAAAACCGAATGGAATGACGGCGCGGAGAGCCTTGCGTCACGCGAGCTAGTTCATTAAGCCCGAATTCCGAAGTTCCGAGGCTCTGTGAGAAGAAACCCCTCACCTGGCTCGCTACTCTCGCCACCCTCTCCCCAAGGGAGAGGGTGTCCCGCAGCCGGCGTCGTCATCAGTCCGTCAGCTGACGGAGACGGGTGAGGGGTTACTTCCGAGAATCCAAACACCCGTTCCGTTCTCGAGGTCTTCAAGGCAGGCAATTCAGATTCACCGAGTTGGCCTGGAAGCGCCAAATTCAACTTCGGAATTCGGGTTAAGCATGCCCGCTCACCTCAGCCCCCGGAGGATGACAAGTGTAGCCCATTCCGTAAGAACGCGTGTGAGGAATGGCGAAATGGGTCATCCTTCGCTTCGCTCAGGATGACAACCCGTCGGATTCTTCCAATCCTTCAACCCTGAGTAAAAGCAAGAGACTCACAACTTCTTTTCCAGGCTCGCCAGCATGGTGGCCAGTCCTCGCACGCGCCGCGCCGGCCCCAGCCCGAAAAGGAATTCCTCGAAGCCTTGCGCGAAGCGTCGTGCCTTGGCGCTGTAACCATACCACCAGACCTTCGGTATGCCCGGCGCCAAATCCGTATCGATGTATTTCACTTGCACCATTTCCATCAGGCCGAGACGCGAATGGGTGCGGCCGATGCCGCTCGCCTTGACGCCGCCGTGCGGGGCCTCGGAGATCCCGAAGTAGCTGATGCAGTCATTCACCATCACCGCTCCCGCTTCAATCTGACGCGCCAGTCGTTCGCCACGCTTTCGGTCGCGAGTCCAGACACTGGCCGAGAGCCCAAAGTCGGAATCATTGGCCAACGCCACAGCCGCAGCTTCATTTTCCACCACCATGATGGGCAGCACCGGCCCGAACGTCTCCTCTCGCATCAAGCGCATTTGCTGATTCACGCGGGTTATCACCGTGGGCTCGAAGAAGAACCCCTTGAGGCCGGGAAGATTGGGACGGTGCCCCCCGCACAACACCTCTGCGCCTTGTGTCACTGCCTCGCAAACCTGCTGTTCTACGATACCAACCTGACGATCCCGGATCAGCGGGCCAACCTCGGTGGAAGGATCGCCGCCGCGCCCGAGGCGCAGGCGTTTGGCCTTGGAAACGCAAAGGGCGATGAATCTCTCGGCCACGTCGCGGACCACGTATACTCGCTCGACCGAAACACAGGTTTGACCGGCGTTGGTGAACGCACCCCAGACGGCGCCGCTCGAAGCAGTTTCGACGTTCGCATCCGCGCAAACAATCATCGCGTCTTTGCCCCCCAGTTCGAGCACCGTGGGCAGGAGCCGTTCGGCCGCCTTAGCCTGAATGCGCTTGCCCGTCGCCACGCTGCCGGTGAAGATCAACTTATGAATGGCCGCCGCAGCGAGAGCTTGGCCCGTCGGTCCATCGCCCAGGATCACCTGCGCAACACCCGGCGGAAGCTTCGCAGCCTCCAGAAGGCCGCGGATGGCCAGGCCAACCTGCGGCGTAAGCTCCGACGGCTTGAGGACCACTGTGTTTCCTGCTACCAGGGCTGGGATAATCTCATTGAAGGGAATGGAAAAGGGGTAGTTGGCGGGCGAGATGATTCCGAGGACGCCGTAAGGCTCAAACTCGAGGCGTCCTCGCTTCAGCTTCATCGCCAGATTGTGATGTGGCACCGGTTGCGACGACAGAAACTTCCGAGCCCGCCGCCCGAAGTACTCGAGTGCGTCAAGCACTACTGAGACCTCGGTGAGCATCGCCTCAACTACAGGCTTGCCAGCCTCTCGGGTGATCAGGGCGGCAATCTCGTCACGCCGGGCATAGAGCAGTTCCTTCAAGCGAAAGAGATACGAAGCTCGCTCCGCGACGCTCAGGCGGCGCCAGGCGGCCAGCGCCTGCGAAGCACTACCCACCGCCTTGTGAACCTCCGCGTCGGTGGCCGCTTCGTACTCCGCCAGCAAATCGCCGGTCGCAGGATTCAATGACTGGATTTTTCGACGCACTCCTGCCTGTTCGCCCATTTCCAGGGCAGCGTTTGCAGTTTGCATAATTCACCCCTTTATACCTACTTTACACCAAGCCGGTGCAGGCTGCGAGAGGAGAAGGGTGAGGCCATCTTCCTTGCGGATGACACATTCTGGGCTCTTTCACGCCTTATCTCCATCGATGCGCCAAGTGCGGGTCCAGGGGCGGTTCGGTCACCGCCCCTACGCCTTACGCGAGATGGCGCAGACGTGCCGTTCTTTGGCATGTCTCCGCCTCTCTGACGCTCAGAAGGCGCATACATCCCGACAAAAACCGCCGGAACGTCTGCGCCACCCACCGATGTTGGGCCTAACAGTCCGTTTTGGTGCGATGTAAGGCTCGTTGCCCGTCAAATCCGTTGTGCCACCCGGAGAGAGGATTTAATGCGGAGGCTCAATGGCCGATAGGGCAAGTGGGACGACATATGGAGCGCCGCGAAAGACGCCGTAGTCAGGAGGGACGTGATGTGCGTCAGCAGAAGGCAAAAGAGACTGGCGAGTCAGACCTCCGGGAAGTCAGCCGTCGCTCGCCGGGCGGGCCAGCAAAGGTCTATTAAGGACAAAGTCTAAGGGGGCTCAAAGTGGAATCAATCGAGAGCTTAATCTACACGCTGGAAAGCTTGAGTGGCGCTCTTTCGACGAGAGACAAGAACAAGGCATTGGAGGCCATCGCGCTGCTCCTGCAACAGTTCACGGCGACGTTTGGGCACGCCACGCGAATTTTTTTGGCGATTCTCTTCCTTCAGACGTTAAAAGTCCACACCCTTTATGGAGAGTTCGAGGAGGCACGTGGTGGCGCAACGGCGCTCCTGGCCAGGCTCCGAGCTGTGAACACGGCAATCAAACAGTCCGCTGCCCAATCCACGCCGACCAATTCCGATGAATTTCGAGAAGGCGTGCTCGACGACGTGATGAACGCGGAAATAGCGCCAGGGTACGCGCTGCCTTTAGCCAGAGGCGAGGGAGCGCGAGGCTGGGGCGGCTGGCGCCAGAGCGCCGTAACCCTCCTCGTGAACTCCGTTCGCGGCTTACCCGCGTATCAAGCCGGCGGAGCCGAGTAGACATCGTTGGACCGCTTGCTCACTCGTACACGCTCTTCGCTTCCTCCGGGCTCGGCAGGTGGTCGGTTGGTCGAGCCCACCAGACGTAAAAGGTGGGCAGCAGGAAGATGCTCATCAGCAGGTCGGCGATCAATCCGCCCACAATAACGATGGCAAAGGGGCGTTGCGAATCGGACCCGATGGCGTGGGACATTGCCGCCGGCAACAGACCAAGGGTCGCAACCAACATAGTAATCATGATGGGGCGGAGGCGGCGGACTGCTCCCTCAACCGCTGCGTCTTCGATCGTGCGGCCGCGCGCCCGCAGTTGGTTGATATACTCCACCATGATCACGCCGATCTGAACCGCAACTCCGAACAAAGCAAGAAAGCCCACTCCCGAGGACACGCTCAGGTGCGTCCCGGTCACCCAGAGTGCCAGCAAACCTCCCACCGGCGCCACCAGCATGTTCACCAGATTCAGACAAGCCCACTTGGCGGAGCCAAACGCGCCGTAGATAATCAGGAAGATTAAGAATGCGGTGAGGGGCACAATGAAGAGGAGGCGAGCCTCCGCCCGCTTCTGGCTTTCGTATTCGCCTTCCCAATCGATGTGATAACCCCGCGGTAATTGAGCCTGCGCGTTGACCTTTTGGATAGACTCCTCGACTGCGCTGCCCAAATCGCGGCCACGCACGCTGTACTTGATGGCGATGTAGCGTTGGTTCCCCTCGCGGTAAATCTCGGAAGCGCCGTCGCGCTCTTCGATATTGCAGAGCTGAGCGAGCGAAACCCGTTCGCCCGTGGGCGCGAGCAATCGAATGTCTTCAATCGCTTCCCGCGTGTCACGATATTGCGGCAGATAGCGCAACACCAGATCGTAGCGTGCCTCTCCGTCCAGCACCTGCGTGAGGGCGTTGCCGCCCACCGCCGTCTGGATGGCATCTTGCACGTCGGCGACGTTAATCTGATAGCGTGCCGCCTGGCGGCGGTCCACCGTTACGTTTAAATTCGGCTGGCCCAGAACGCGAAAAACTCCCAAGTCCTCGATCCCTTTCACGCCGCGCATCACCCCCACGATCTGATCCGCGAGGCCTTCCAAGGTCTTCAGATCGTCGCCATAGACCTTTGTTGCCAATTCCCCCTTCACACCGCTGACCGCCTCCTCCATGTTGTCCTCGATCGGTTGAGAGAAGTTCCAGATCGCGCCCGGTATCTTTTCCAATTCGCGATCCATGGCTGCGATCAATTCTTCTTTGTTCTGGTGAAAGACAGGGCGCCACTGTTTTTCGGGCTTCAAGCCGACGAAGTATTCCGTGTTGAAGAACCCCGTGCTATCCGTTCCGTCGTCGGGGCGGCCCGCTTGGCTGGTGGTCTCGTATACTTCCGGAAAGGAGGCCAGCAACACCCGGACTTGGTTTGCCAGCCGGATGCTCTCCGTCGGCCCGGTGCTGGGCGCCAGGGTGCCGCGCACCCAGAGCGAGCCTTCGTCCAAGTGCGGTAGGAACTCCGATCCGATAGCTCCGCTTAGCACGAGGTAACCGGCCCCTGCGAACGCCAGGAGGGTAATGCCCAACATCACCCAGCGGTGATGAACGGTTCGGCGCAACGCACGTTGATATTGAACCGTAAGCCAGGCAATAACAGGGTTGTCCCATTCCCGGAACTCTCTGCGAAAGAGAAAACTCGCCAATACGGGTGCGATGGTCATGGAGAAAATAACCGCGCCGAGCAGGGCAAACGCCACAGTCCAGGCCATGGGGCGGAACAGCCGGCCCTCCACCCGCTGCAACGTGAAGATTGGCAAATAAGCGGTGATGATGATGATGATGGCGTAAAATACCGGCCTTTGCACTTCGTGAGCCGCGGCGCGAATTCGCTCCTGGGTTGTCTTGTACACCTCCTCCCTCAGGTCGAGGTGCCGCACAATATTCTCAATCATTACCACCGCGCCATCCACTACCATTCCGAAATCAAGCGCTCCCAGGGAAAGTAGATTGGCGGGGATTTTTCGCAGGTCGAGACAAATGGAGGCGAAGAGCAGCGCGAACGGAATCGTGGTCGCCACGATAAGGGCGCCCCGAACGTTGCCGAGGAAGAGGAGCAGAATAATGGTAACCAGAATGAACCCTTCCGTGAGATTGTGCAGGACGGTGTGCGTGGTGAAGTGAACCAGATCGCTGCGGTCGATGAAGGGAACAATCTTGACCCCCGCCGGCAAGAGACGAGTGTTCAGCTCCTCGACCTTCTTGTGCAGGCCTTCCAGCGCGTCCTCGGGCTCAGCTCCTTTCCGCATGGGCACCCAGGCGGAGACCACGTCGTCGTTGTCGATGATTTTCCCGTCTTCGCGGCGAATGGCGCGGCCGAACTGGCCCAGGCGAATCCTCGGGCCTTGCTCCACCACTGCGATATCTTTCATGCGTAGCGGCGTGCCGCTCTTGGTCGTGATGACGGTATTTTCGATATCGTGCACGCTCTTCACCAAGCCTACTTCGCGCACGTTGATCTGTTGCAAGCCGGCTTCGATGAAGCTGCCGCCCGCATTGACGTTGTTGCTCGCGAGTTGTTGCTCCACCTGGCCGATGCTGAGCCCGTAAGCGACGAGCTTGTTAGGATCGACGCGAACCTGGTATTCGCGCGTGGGCCCGCCAAAGCTTGCCACGTCTACGATATCGGGAGCCGCTTTGAGGTTTTTCTCCACGACCCAGTCTTCCAGCGACTTCAAATCCATCACGTCGTACTGAGGATTGCTGCTGTAAAGCGTGAAGAAGTAGATTTGACCAACGGGACTCCAGTCCGTGCCCATCTGGGGCACGACGCCCGGCGGCAAAGTAACCTGTGCGAGTCGCTCGAGCACCCTTTCCCGGTTCCAGGCATTCACCGAGTCATCGCTGAAGATCAGCTTCAGATCGGAGAGCCCGAAGAGGGAAAACGATCGCAAGTGGACGATTTCCGGAATTCCATTCATCACATTTTCAAGCGGAATCGTCACCTGCTGTTCGATCTGTTCCGCGGAAATGCCCGGCCACTGGGTGATGATTTCAACGTAATTATCCGCCACGTCAGGGTAGGCTTCGACGGGGAGTCGGTGGAACGAAATGACGCCCCAGCCAAACAGCACCAGCGCCGCCGCCAGCATCAGCAGGCGTTTGTTCAAAGCGAAATCAACCGCAGCACGGATCATGGTAGTTGTCAGTTCTCAGTCGTCAGTCAAGCAAACCTGGAAACTTGAAACTGGAAAATAGAAACTGAAAGTTCGAAGATCGTCTGGCGATGCGAAGTTCGATGTAGGTACAACGCTTTTCGATTTTCCAGTTTCCATTTTCCAGTTTCCATTTTCGATTTTCGGCCTCACTCACTGCTCAACCGTGGCCTGGAGCGTCAGGGCGTTGGCCACAACCTGTTGGCCGGGACGCAGCCCCGAGATGACTTCCTGCGTCTCATTATTACCTCGCGCGGGCGTGCTTTGTGCCGATCCGGGTGAGCCCGCACGGGACGTCCCGACGAGCATTTTTCCCACCACCACCTCGAGGCGCCGGAAACGGCCCCCTTCAACAGGGACATAGACCCAATCGCGGTCGTGCATGTGCACGATGGCGCTTGCCGGAACGGCAGCACGGACTTCCTTCTTCATTCCGTAGAACGTCGCAGTGACGAACATGCCGAGCCGCAGGATGCCCGGATTCTGAACCTCCAGCCGCACCTTCGCCGTGCGCAGGTTGGGATCGAGGATCGGCCCAATATTGCTGATCCTGCCTTTCAGCAACCGATCCGGGTAAGCAGTCAAATGAATGTCCGCGTACTCGCCGAGGCGGACAAAGGGAAGGTCATTCTCATACACGTCGCAAAGCACCCAGACGCGCGAGAGGTCGGAGATAGTGAACGGGTTTGGTCCCGTCAGGCCCTGCACGCCCGCCGCATTCGTCACTTGCTGATCGGTGATAACTCCGGAAGCGGGCGCCCGGATTTCGATAATAGCAGCGGGATGGTTGATGTCGGCCCCCAATACCCGCAGATGTTCGATAGCGGTTTCGACGGTGACCTTGGCTTTCGCTTCCGTGTCCTCAGCTACCTGATAGTCGTTCAGCGATACGGCGCCGTGGTCGTAGAGCAGCTTCGAGCGTTCAAGCTGAGTGCGCGCCAAATTCTCATCGGCAACGGCCTGCCGGTAGTCCGAAAAAGCTTGAGCGATGTCCGCGCTCTGAATGCGCATCAGGACTTGCCCTTTGCTGACGGTGTCGCCCAGACGGGCGTTGATCTCCACCACACGCCCCGAAGCGATAGAAATCACCGGAATATTACGTGATACGTCCGGCCCGACCGCGCCGGTCACATTCAGTTCAGGCGCAGCCTCCCGCTCACCGGCTGTGGCGAGTCCAAATTGTTCCGGATGGTCTACTTTGAATGCGCCGCCATCCTGCTCGTGCTCCACTTCGGCCGGCGGAGGAGCCTCGGCGGCAGCGTCAGCTTGCCGTCCCTTGCAGCCTGAAAGCAGACAACAAGCGAGTCCGGCGATCAGCGCCAAACTAATCATTGTGGAATTACGCCAATTCATCATCCACCTTGTCGAGCGGAAACTCACAACCCCAAACGGTCACTTAAGAATCGAATCAAACGCTTCAGGCCTCGTCAGGAGCGGCGGTCCCGCCGGCGGCTTTCTCGCGCGAGCCGCCTCGCGATTCGCTCCGTAGCGCCGGCCCTTGAATCGTCACGATGGACTCCTGCCTCCAGGCAAGTGCGGCCAATGCGCGGCCAGCCGCTAGTCGCAGAGGAATCGGTGCCAAGCTACCGCACGCTAGAGCGCCTTATGCAGTTTGAGTATTCGCCGTCGCAGTAGGTTGCCAGAACCGAAGAGGGGGACCACGAGTACGCGAGCGGTGCGGGGAACCGCTTGGAAGGCGGAGATCGCAGAGCTGAAGAGTCAGATGTTCGTTTAGAGTTTCTTTGTGAAAAGATGGCCCCTGCGAGTAATCAGGCCAGTTCCTGGAGAATTCCGGGACAACCGCCTGAAATACTTCGCCAGCGGGATCAGACAGGAGCCTCGGACCCTTGCCCCATACCGGTTGGAAGTCGAAAGCCGGATCGCTTCGAACAAACCCACCGTGGCCGTCGTTGATCCACACTCCGATTGGGGTGAACCACCAGGCGCTGGTGACGATGAGGTCTGGCTCCCAGTCGCCGTTTACGTCGCGGGGAATGATACGCAATCCGCCTCGCTCGGCGAAGACGCTGAATGAGCTTCGGCCCGCACGAGAACTAAGATCAAGATCAATCCGGTACCGAAAGCCGCTCGGCGCCCAGCCCTCCAGCTTGGCGACAGCAAGGTCGGGGCGGCCATCGCCATCAAGGTCCGCAATGGCGCAGCCCTGATCGCAGAACGAGGGTGCGATGGGCACTTGCCGGGCTGGGGGAGTCGTTGCACTCGAGGCCCAACCGGGTAATGCCCAAACCGTGCACAGCACGAGGAGCGTCCGGAGAGGGAACGATGGTTGGTGGGCAACACTCCGCTCTCCCATTCTCGGAAAGAAACCAGCCAACGGGTGACAAGGAGGCGCGGCTGAGTCTTCTCCAGGACTAACTTCCCTGTCGGACATCGAGTTGAGACGAGGCCACGTCCACATCGCAGTATGTCAGTTTCTGGCCCTCGAAGGTCAGGCGCACGCTTGACCGGAGACCCGCTAAGCCAACAGGTAGAATTGTATAGGCCTCGGGTAGGAGCCTGTCAAGGGCAGCGCCGGTGCTGCGCTCGATGTGGCACCCAATCCAGGTTAGCCCGGAGGCCGGTTTCACAACTGACATCCTGCCTCCGATGACCAATTCGTGGTATGGTGGAATTGTTTTCCTGACTTTCCGTAGGCTTCGGCCTTCACTGACGAATCTGATGCCAAACAAGAAACCAGCCGAGGCGGTGTCTGGCCGCCCGCGCACTGGCTCCAGGATGCAAGAGATGATCGGGGCC
>CAWIUZ010000343.1:0-3712 GCA_963838915.1 uncultured Acidobacteriota bacterium | reverse complement strand
GTGTCCGCGACCACAGTTGGAGAATAGACAATATCAAGCTACTAGGATTCTGAGAGAGGGAGGGCGTGTGCTTCCGGTGGTCAGCGGGGCGCTGAACATCGAAAACCCGACTGGCCATTGCACTCGGAGGAGGTCAGCGGTATAAATGTAGTGGGGCTCAGAATCCAAAACGGAAAGTCCCGATTAATTTCGTTCAGGGTGGATTGCCCACGTTCGTAAGGCGACGTTAACAATGCCCCTCTTACGCCTTAACGAAACGCGGTACATCGACACCGATCACATTGCCGATATCCGATACACCCCACGCGGCGCGGCTCCACACGCGTGTATCGTCGTCGTCCCGGCCGGAGAAGAACGACCGGGCGCAGGAACTGGCGTCGTCCGGCGACGAAGCAGAGAGGGTATGGGAATTCTTTCGAGGCGCGCAGTGGCCCTCATGCTGCTTTGACTCGTCGAGCCTGTGATGAAATTTCTGGTGCCCGCAATTTACTCGACTCATGTAAGGAGGTCCAGTGATTTGCCTTGTATTTCTTCCCAGCGACCTGAAAAATATCATCGAGGTTTACAACCTCACAAATAACCGAAAGGGCGGCGGCAAGAACGTACCCGGTGCTGGGAATGTGTGTGCTTTGGACTGGGTGGACTTCTCCAAGGCGATGCAGCCGGGAGAGAAGCTTTACCTCCTGGTACACGGCGACCCGATGTATGTGTCGACGGGAGCACAGTTCTATACGGCTCGGAAGCTCGCAAAGAAATTAATCGCAGCCAAGCTACGTCCTGATGTCGGCTCGATTAAGGTTGTCGCCTGCAATACCGGGACCCATCCGGCCGATGGATCGGACCCGTTCTGTAGTGTGCTCTCTCGCGAGATATACGGGCTATCCAACGGGACAATCAACGTGCGTGTGACAGGCGTGGTGGGTGATGAAGTCGTAGGAAAAGATGGCAAGATCAGGGGTATCGTCGTGGCTACGCCAGAGTACGACGCCTTGGTCGACGACGCGAATTGGAAAAGCAAAGTCGCCGCGTGGGAAAACGAGGTGAAACAAATGAAATTGGCTACACCGCAAGATATTGTGGATGCGGCCGAAGAGATGATGCTTAAAACGCAAGCGTTCTTCGAGGAGCTTTACAAGGCTAACGCCAAATATATCCAGGATAAGAACAATAGTCGATTCCATTCGCCCGCAAATCAGTAGACCCCAACGCATGCCAGTCCTCCGAGTTGGTAGGCTTCCTAATCTAGCCTATGTAAGTAGGGATGGGGACGGACAGAGCCCCGGGCCGGGAAACACTATTCTGTCGGTTGGGAAAAAAACGGAAGAACGAAACCTGAATCGTGGGAACTAGCTCTGGGCTCTGTCCCAAAGACGGGCACCCACGGGGGTCGCCCGTAAACTTACCCGCGTAGTCCCTAAACTATTGAACATACACGACTTACCCTGATCAATCCTCGGGCTCGGGTGGCGGCATTTTGAACGCCGACGCTGGGGCGTAGTCGCGCAACGCCACTGCGGTTGGCGCGGCCAGGGCGACCAACTGATCGATATCGAAGTCCTTGAACAGGTCCAGGCAGAAGAGCTCCGGCGCGGCCCGAAAGATGACAGGCGTCTCCAGCAGGAAGCCGAGGCTGGACATTGCCTGGCGGCTCACCTGCTCGGAAAAGAGGGCGGGTTCGAGCGCCGCAGCGACAAGGCCCACGACCTCGCTCCGAATTCCGCTGGTTTCGAGGCGCACGGAAGGCTGCCCCGAGATCTGCCGGAGCCATTTCGCTGCCGCAATCACCTGGCTTGCCTCGATTCCGAGTGGGCGGTCGCCGGTGGTCGCGACCAGCAACTCCCAATCCGTCGGGTCAGGTTTCTGGGGGATCGTCTCGCCAATAAAGAGCGGGTCCAGCGCGAGCACCTGTTCCCCGCGATTGACGCGGTCGGAGACCACCATGCCGGCTTCCCTTCTCCCCTTGTCGTTCAGCACCAGGGTGGCGGGCGCGTCGACGGGCACCGCGAGGGCCTTCAGCCAAACGCCCGTGGCCGTGAGCCGGTTGTCGAAGTCAAAGCGATAAGACATGGTCTCGAGTCCTTTGTTCTTGGTGTTCCACATCCTCCAGGCGGTTGCGATCTTGACTGGTTTATACCGCACGTCGGACTCGAGCCTGGAGCGCTCCCTCGCCGCCCAGGCGGCTCGTGCGGCGGAATCCGTAGGGACAGGATCCCGCTCGATTGCCGCCGCCATTTTCCGCGCTAAGCCAAGAATCGTGAGGTTGTCTTTGGCCAGTCCCACCACCAGCTCTTCGCGACTCTTGATTTCGGCGTCGCTGGGGATCTCCGCCGTAGCCACAGGCAGATTGAAGTGAGTGGTGAAGAACTTGTAGGCGGCCTCGCGGTTGTCGAGCTGATAGTTGTGGGTCCCGGGGTCACGATTCTCATGGAATGCGAAGGCCGTCTCCGCTCCGTAGAGCTTGAAGAAGGGCTGGATATCGGTATAGATGTAGGGTTTCACCAGGTCGGCGCGGAAACAGCAGGTGTCCTCCGCGTTGTGAATGAGGAGGGTCGGACGCGGGGCGCGCAGGGCGGTGAGGAAGGTGTAGTCGAATCCCGCGTCAAAGTCGGTGGGATCTTCTTCGACTTCGTCCGTGTCCACCGGGTGCGTAATGTTCGTTTCGAGAGAGCCGAAGCCGGCCACCTCGACCGCGACCTTGATTCTCGGGTCGAGCCCTCCCAGCACGATCGTCTGCCAACCACCCCCGGAAAGGCCCGTGACGCCCAGCCGAGTTGGGTCCACCTGCGGAAGCGAGGCTAGGTAATCCACGCCTCGACGCATGGCCAGGAAGAACAAGCCCAATTCGTTAGCGCCCACGAGGTCCAAGTGCGCGCCGAAGTCGTGCGCGTTCTCGGGCTGGTGGAGTTCGCCGCAACCCATCCACTCCAGGTTGAGGGCCACGATGCCGCGCTTGGCGAAATTGATGGCGCGTTTCTGCTTGTACTCGGCGGCATTCCCCAGCGGGTCGTGTCCGTTCACGTTCACAATCGCCGGCACATGTCCCGCCAGGGGTTCGGGTTCGTAGAGAATCGCCGTCGAGTCGAACCCCGGCACGATTTCGAACCGGAGCTTGTGCCAGCGATAGCCATGACCGGTTTCAAAGACTCCCAGGTCCTCGAACTTCGGTGCGGCATCCACCCACTCGCGCGGCCAGCCGTGGTAGGCGACGTCCTTCAGAATATGCTCGCGCCAGCGCTTTTCCTCGGAAGTCCACTGCGCTGCCGACGCAGGAGAAGGCAGCTTGGGAATTCGCGCCGCCAGGTATTGACTCAACTGGTAGGCCACAACTGGAACCGGCTGGATCTCCTGCTCCAGCATCGGCTTCAGATCGATGGGCCGAGTTTGAGCCCTGAGGTTCAACGAGCTCACCAAAATAGCGGCGACTGCCAAGAGTGTCGAGCGCATGTTTCCTCCCATTCCGCGGAATGTGGTTGGGCAAGCGGCCAAGCATCACGGAGGCGTCCGCGGTTGTCAAGTGCAATTTTGATGGGAATGGGGGTTTAGAAGCTTAGGCTGAGGTGGGGGGAGGAAATGGAATGGCGGGGGTTGTCAAACGGTGTGAATGTGGTGGGGGACTTCGAATGACGGGCGCAGGGGCATGACGTGCGGAACGCGCGCGATCTGCCGCTTGTTGGCGTTTTGAGAGACGCGCATTTGGACGTGGGCGAACAGC
>CAWIUZ010000342.1:0-40546 GCA_963838915.1 uncultured Acidobacteriota bacterium | reverse complement strand
ATTACTATGTTAAGTAGTGTCCTCAAAGACTCGATTGAACTTCGTTCCGCAGAAGGGACAGAGTCCGCTCCATCTCACCAGCCAAGGCTGGATCGTGTGGAGAAATCTGTTCCCACGTCGCACCAAAAGTTTTTTTTACGCCGTAAGTAGACGGTCAGGATAAAGAGATAAGCCACGGCGGAAAGTACCAGATGATGATGAAAGCCTCTCCAAGAGCGGCCTTCGAAATGGTCCAACCCCAAGTCATCCTTGGAGCGCTGAAAGTATTGTTCGATGTGCCAGCGGGAACGGCTCAGTTTCAAGCAGCGGGCTTTGGCGGGGGGACGGTGGAGATGGGCCAAATAATAGTGATAGGGTTCAGGATCCCCCGTCGGCCAGTCCACCACCAGCCAGACTTTTTCCAGTTCGCCCCCCGCGTGGCGCAAGTCGTGTTGCAGAAAAACCTCGCGCCAAGCCAGACGCGTGCGCCGGGTTTGTCCGCCCGCCGTCACCCAAGAGCACTTCTTCCATTCGTTCTCCGGGATCCGGTCGGTCAACTCCGCCAGGGTCGCGGCGGGAGGCTCCCCCTCACAGACATAACGGCGAACCCGCTTGACCTCGGTCCGTACCTCGCGGTCCCATCCCTTGAGCGCCTGCCCGTCGACTTGCAGAAAAAACTCCAGCTCCAGGTCGCGCACCCCGGCGCGAAATTCCGCGTTGTTGCCGTAGGCGCTATCCCCCAAGACGGGGGCCGGGGAACTCCGTCGCGCCGCGCTTGGCGCAGGATCTCCAGCGCCAGCTCCGGCTTGGTGGCAAACGTCACTTCCTCCGGGACGCCGGCGGCCTGGCAGCGTTCCCGGTCGGCGGTCCAACGCTCGGGCAGATACAGCCGCCCGCCCACCGGCGCGGCGATCCACCCGTCGCTCACCACCACTTCCACGCTCACTTGACAGTTGGCCTGCTTGCCAGCCGCCCCACAATATTGATGCCCAACTCCCGCCGAGTGCGAACCCTGCTTGACCCAACCGGTTTCATCCACCACCCAAGCCTCCAGCGGCTCCAAGTGCGGAATGATTTCCTGCCGGATCGCCCGCCACAACTCTTCCTCCTTCCAGGGGCTGTCGGTAACAAACTGTTGCAGACTTTGCGAGTCCACGCCCAGCCGCTCCGCCATGGGGATGATCGATTTGCGTTGACCGGGCATCAGCAGGCCCTCCACGTAACGGGTGGCCGCCACGCGCCGTTCACTTCGGCCGAGTCCGGCAATCAGCGGATTCAGAAACTCCAGGAATTGCGTCACGCTTTCTTTCCAAAGCTTGGCGTTCCAGACGATGGGTTTCATGCGCCCATGCTAAGTCATACGAAGGAGAATTGCAAGAGCTACATAACATAGTAATACTAGAAGCTGTTTCAAAACCTCCTCTACCCGATTGCAACAGGGACGGCCGCCTGCGCGTGAAAGCGTGCTCCCCGCAGGGGAGCAAAATGAGTAGCCGGGGGTGAAACCCCCGGACCAAGGCCCCACACTCCGCCTTCGGCACCCCTCTCCCCGCAGGCGGGGAGAGGGGAAAGGGGATGAGGGGGCGACGTTTCCGGGGGCGTTGCCCCCGGCTACTCACATTCAGCCCCTGCGGGGCTGAGTCCTCGAGCAGTCGCGGGGATGCTGGGCGGCATTCAGTAATCTACCCCCTGCCTGGCGGTTTTGAAACAGCTTGTAGAATCACATCTTCTCGGCAGTCTCCGCTTATTTCAGTTGGTGCGCCAATTTGATGGCGCAAGGCGAGCCCAAAAGGATCCGACGATGGGTTATCTGCTTGTAATTGCCGCCGGCATTCTGCAAGGCGCTTTCGTGCTGCCGATGAAGTCCACTAAGAAGTGGGCTTGGGAAAACACCTGGCTTGTCTTTTCCACCGCAGGTTATCTGATTTGGCCCTGGCTGCTCGCGCTCTTGACCATTCCTCACCCCTTCACGGTTCTGGCCAACACTTCCGTGCGCTCTTTGGCTTTGGTGGAGCTGTTTGGGCTTGGATGGGGGATTGGAGCCATCACCTTTGGATTGGGTGTAAGTAGACTGGGTATGGCCTTGGCACTTACTATAATCGTCGGGCTTGCCGCAACTGCCGGAGCACTCATCCCCATGGTCGTGTTGACCCCTGAGAAGTTGGCCCAGCCTCAAGGCTTACTGATGCTCGCCTCCCTGTCGCTCGTTCTGATCGGGCTTGGCCTGAGTTCCTGGGGCGGCAAACTCCGGGAACCCGAGCAGAGTTCCAAGAGCGACCCCGCGCAGAGTTCTTTCGCTGTCGGCCTGGCAATCTGCGTCGCTGCCGGGCTTCTCTCTGCCTGCGGGAACCTGGCCTTCGCTTTCGGCGCAGAATCCATACGCAGGGCTATCGAGCAGGGCGCGGCAGAGTCCATGGCGGGTAACTCCCTCCTGGCGCCACTCACCGTGCCGATCTTTATTTGCAATGCTGCTTACTGCGTATGGCTTATAAGAAAAAATAAGACTGGAGGGTTACTCCTCTTGCAGGGCACGCGCCACTACTGGGCTCTGGCGGCATTAATGGGGTTTCTGTGGCTGGGCGGCTTTTCTCTATACGCGCCCGGCATCCGGCATCTGGGCGCTTTGGGAATCTCGGTGGGTTGGGCCATTATGATGTCCACCATGGTCATTACCGCAAACATCCTGGGCTTCATAACGGGGGAGTGGAAGGGCGCGAGCCGCAAGGCCTACAGCTTGGGCGTGGCGGGCGTGGCCATTCTGATCGTGGCGATTGGTGTTGTAGGTTACGCAAATCAGTTGTGACTCCCTCTGTCCCGCCCAGCTCAAGGGAGAGGGCGCGCAGTGACGATTCACATCAGCCCGTCACGTCTTTCGGGCTGACGACTCGACCCTCATCCATGGAACGGTATTGCGCGAATACAATCTGAAGAGTCTTTAGGTTATCCTCCCCACTGGTCAGAGGTTCGGAGTCATCCTCGATAGCTCGTTGAAGTGATGCCATCGGCCCTACGAACGCGTCTGGAATCCACAGGTAGTCATGGCGCGTCGAGTGCCAGTAACCTGGGTTCTTCTTGGACATGAATTCGAGGGTGTCCGGACGGCCCGTCGGGTAATTGTACATGAGCCCGATGGTCCCCTTAATAACTCCTTCTGTGCCTTCGAACCGGAAAATCGCGTAACGGTCGTCCTGCCAGACTCCGTGATTTACATCGATGAGCACACGCAAGCCGGAATCATATTCCCATACGCTAAGCGTCCGGGTTTCCGCCTCCGTCGCTTCTTCCGGCATGCGGCTTCCACTAGAGAATACTCGGTCCGGCACCCCCAAGAGAAAACGCAGCGAGTCGACGTAGTGGATGCTGTGATACAGCACCTCGAGATGCTTCCCGGCATACATCGAGTGCCATGCCGCCCAGTTCGTAAGGCAATGAACTTGAATGGTCGCGTAGGTCGCGAGCCCCAGCCATCCCTGGCGGATCAGTTCATGAGTTCCGCGGATGCCGGCATCCCACCGCATCTGCTGGTTGACGGCCATTTTAACTTTCGCTTCTTTGGCCAATTGCACGAGGCGAGCCGCCGTTCCATAATCGATTGAAAGCGGCTTCTGGCAAAGAAAATGCCTGCCGGCTCCCATGACTTGCTCGGCGATGGGGGGGACTTCCC
The DNA here is from genome assembly GCA_963838915.1 of uncultured Acidobacteriota bacterium. GTDB lineage: Bacteria > Acidobacteriota > Terriglobia > UBA7540 > UBA7540 > CAVROP01. The sequence goes on along the minus strand of CAWIUZ010000342.1, from coordinate 36,903 downwards.
AAGGGTAAACGGCGATGTCGACAACTTCAATATCGGAATCACGGAGCAATTCTTCGAGAGTGCTGTAAACCTTTGAAACCTTGTGCGTGGCCGCTGTCTGTTCGGCTCGAACCCGGTCCATATCCATGATGCCTACGACCTTGAACCCTGCTTTGTTGTAGGCGGGCAAATGAGCAAAATTGACGACTCCTCCGGCACCGACGATGCCAATACCGTGATCCCTGCGGCGTGGCATTTCGGGTTTAAGGTTAAGGTCGGGGCAAGGGCTGGAACATGGTCCTCCTCCGCGGGTGGGTCAGTTCATTCGATGTATGTAGCGTGAATATTCAATGCTATCACAGGTAGTTGTAGAGGGCGCGGGGCGCGGGATCTCAAAGCATCAAAGCCAATTCGGACATAGAAGCAGTGAAAAAATCGTCTGTCATTCTGAGCGAAGCGAAGAATCTGCTTTTATCTTTTTGAAAACAAACAACTGCAGATTCTTCGCTTCGCTCAGAATGACAGGGACTTGGTGATTTTTTCACACGTTCATAATACCGTTCACCTCGCCAGGCAAGGACCGTCACGAGATCACGCCAAAGTTCTCGGCGGTTACTACTTGGGATTTGCCGCGTTTCTTAAGACGAAGCCCGCGTCCGCCCAGTCGGCCAAATTGAGCACACTCCGGCTGCCTGCATCGGTGACCGTCAGGTTGAGCACCCGGCTGCCGGGAGGAATCTTCACGTCAAAACGCCACGGCTCTTGCGAAAACCGCATCAAGGGACTTTCGGCGACCATCTCGCCGTCAATGAAGAGGCGAAATTGGATGCTCGGCTGCTGCGCAAACAGTTCGCCCATGCCTCCCTCGCGGGGCTTGCTGGGGACCGTATCAACAAACAGGCCATAGTCGGCTGGCGGCGCTTGCCGCAAGTTTCCATCAACACCGACTCGCGCCACAAAACGGTCGTACTCCGGCTTCAACCCATAGCGGATGTTGCCGGGCGCCCGCATACCTACACCCTTCTGGTAGGTGCGTCCGCGCATCAAGAGTTTCTTGCCCTCGAAGGATCGGTTTAATACCGGGTGCCAGGAGCTGTACCAATACGGGTAGTTCTCCTTCATCGATTCAATCTGATCCAGATAGACGTCGGGCTGAGGAGGCACGGGACCCAGGCGCGCGTAGAAGCCGCGACCTTCAAGAGACACTTTCTGCCCGTGGCGAAACGCAGCCGTCCGCAAGGTGGTTGTTTCCCTGAGGTGAAACGGCTTCTCATAGATCTTCGATGTGGCACTCGGGGCGCTGCCGTCAAGCGTGTAACGGATCTCAGCGTCTTTCAGCAAGGGACACGTCAACGTCACCAAGGTGGTTTCTTCGAAGAAATAAGGGCGCTCCACAGTGCCCCAGGGCACTAGACGAACGGAATCGACCACCCAGTCGCTTTTCCAAAGTCCGATCTTCCTCATTTCGTCAACAAAGTTGATGGTTGGAATACCCGCTTTTTCCAGGTCACTATCGGTTTGGGCCGTGCCGTCGTCAGGCGTGTACGGGCGCCGCGGGTCATAGAGGGTGATGGCGTCATTGAGATCACGCGCCAGGACGCAGTCCAGACCCGCCTCGTACATGGACTTGAGGGCCTCAGGCCTGCCGAACAAGCATACGTTGGTATGAAGACCCATGTAGATGATGTAGTCCAAACCCTTGTGCTTAAGGATGGAGTAAGTTTCCTGCCGACCGCTGACGATCAGGTCTTTCGAGTCAATGACAAGGCCAGGGGCAATTCCATCCGCGCCGTAATTGATTTCGCAGGAGATGCCCGGCCCGCACATGCACGTGCTGCCTCCGCCCGGCGCCGTGAAATTGGCCACGAGCTTTCGCAGTTCGGGTACCTCTATGAGAGGGACAGCCGCCGCCCATTCGCGCTGGGGCGTCCCCGCATACATGCTCGCCACCTCCGTCGGCGCCCACATCACCTGCATGCCGAGCTTGCGAGCACACTCCAATGCCCGGTTCCACCGAGGCGCCATGGATGCGACCCTTTGGCAGGCTGTCATGCACCAGTGAAAGTTCCAGGGGTCAATAATGATGACAGCCGTCTTTGATGGGTCGATTGTCTTCTTCGCGAGCGTGGGCGCGCCTGTCCGCGGGTCGCGCGTCTGCTGCTCGAGCACAAGAACGCGCTCGGCAGCCCGCAACTTCACGCCAAGGACCACGAGGAAGAACACCGCCACCCTGGCCGGAATGCGCGTGCGACTATTCATAGTTGTTCCCCTCCATCCAAGAGAGCAAGGATTGTGCTGCCTGTGTGTCCATGCCGACGAAGCTGCCCACGCGCGGCGGCGCGTGGCTCTCCTGCTGAATCTAAATCGCCGACTGGCACCAAGGTCTGCCAACCGCATGGGTGCGACGATTTAAGGAGTTCTATTTCTCACCTGGCGAAAGATGCGGGGTATTTTGTCCTGTGCCCACCTCTTTCAGAGCGTTGCTCGCCTCTGCATAATCTGGTTTAAGTGCGATAGCTTTCTGGAATTCACTGGTGGCTCCCCGGACGTCACCACTGAATTGCATGGCACGGCCGAGGTTGAGGTGAAACTCCGGATTGTCAGGCTGCGACTTCAACGCGGTGCGAAACTCGTTAATCGCCTCCTGGTAATTCCCCTCGGCAGCCAATACCAGCCCCAGATTATAATAGGCGATTGTGTAACCTGGTTTCAGCAGGATAGCCTTCCGCAGCTTCTCCCCAGCTGAAACCAGTTCGTGCTTCCGGAGCAAATCCACTGCGTCGTTATTGAGGTTTCTTGCTTGAGAATCTACTTCAGTCTGATGCTGTAGCTTTTGTGACTCCTGGAACTCGGCGTCCGCGTTGTGCGTGTCGCCTTTGAGCGCTAAGGCCCGACCCAAAAGGTAATGTGCGCGCGCAGAGGCGGGCGTCAATTCGACCGCGCGGTTAAGCTCCTCAATAGCCGAGTCCAGCTTTTTCTGCTTTAAATAGAAGGTACCCAGCTCAAGCCTTGCTTCGGCATAGTCGGATTTAAGTTTCACGGCATTCTGCATTGCTGTGATCGCCTCAGAAGCCTCGCCCGACTGCTGTAGCAGCATTCCCATGGCGTAATAAGCCTCGGGATAATTCGGTCGGAGCCGAATGGCTGCCTGAAATTGATCAATGGCTCTTGGAAAATCGAGCGTACTCGCTAAGACGTCTCCGAGTGCTTTGTGTGCCTCCGCAAAATCAGGGTTGAATCTGAGGGCTTGGTCGAATTGCACACGTGCCTCTAAAATATCAGTCTTTTGGGGACCCTTAGCGAGCAGCAAGCCTAGTTCGTAATGTGCTGGTGCATAATCTGGTCTTAGCTGGAGTGTTTGCAATAGCTCGCGTCGGGCTTCTTCCAGGTTGCCCTCATTCATGAATATCTTGGCCAGATTAAAATTGGCTTCGTAAGCTCGCGGGTTCAGTCGCAAGGTTTCCTGGAATTCCCGAGCAGCACCAACATCGTCGCCACTCATCCGTAAAGCGATGCCTAACCCTAAATGGGAGATCGCTGAGGTTGGCTCTGCATTCAAAACAGCTCGGAACTCACGTGCGGCTGAGGCGAAGTTTTGTTGCTTTAGATCGAACTCAGCCCTTCGCTGTTCCTGCGCAACTTGCTCTCCGCCACTCTGCGGGAACCCGGTGAAGGCAAATGCTGTTCCAAGCCCTACCGTAAAGGTAAGAACTAATCGGCCGAGGAACCTTTGCAAGCATCTCATGTCGAGGCCGTCCCCTACCCTGCTCAGCTAGAGACAGTCAGCAATTTACGATCAGTGTACACTTCCGTCTCCACTGGAGTCTACAGATCGAATTGAGTCGTCGATTATTTAACTGCTAACCACAGGTTGAGCCATTTAGGCCAGGTCGGGAAACAACAGGATTTCTTCGAGTTTCAGCCAGGCGGCGACGGAGTTTATCACGACGGAGTTTATCATCTTGACAGCATCCCAAGGGCATGATAGAAATTGTGCTGTTCAGGGTCTGATATATCAGTACAGCGATTGCATCAGCAAAAGGAGGTCCGATGGCACGCCTACTCGCCAGAAAGTTGGCCGCTATGGCTTCTGTCGTGACAGGGGCCATTTTCTCGTTTCTTCTCTTGGTTTCGGTGGTTAACGCTCAAATCGATGTTGGAACTCTAATCGGGGTCGTGAGTGATCCGTCCGGGGCGGTGGTTCCTACGGCTGATATCGTAGTCACCAGTTCAGCTACTGCAGCGGAGTGGCATGCTACCGCCGACGACCGCGGCGGTTTTACAGTGCCCAATCTGCCGCCGGGAGTTTATGCAGTTAGGGTTACCAAGACCGGCTTTTCCACCGGCATGACTAACAACGTTCAGATTCTGGTGAACCAAACAACGAAGTTAAATGTCGTGCTTAATGTGGGCAGCACTAAGCAGGTTGTCGAGGTTACCGGGGCACCCCCGGTGGTCGAGACTGGAACAAGCACACTTGGCACGGTCATTGAGAGTAAGCCGGTTGTTGATTTACCTCTCAATGGAAGACAGTTCACCCAGTTATTGGCTTTGACACCAGGCGCGTCGCCTACCAAATTAGGCCAGGTCACCTCCGATGCGCCCATCTCGGGAGGCTTTTTCCCTTCCTTTAACGGCCAAACAAGCCGCAGCAACGTGTTCTTTATTGATGGCGCGTATGACAGCGACCCGTTCTTCTCAGGATTCACCTACAGCCCGTCGGTCGACGCCATTCAAGAATTCAAGGAACTTTCGCACAGCGATCAGAGCGAGTATGGTCTCGCTCAGGGCGCCGTGGTCAACGTCGTCACCAAGTCCGGATCAAACGCGCTGCATGGTAGCCTCTGGGAGTTCCTGCGCAACGATAACGTGGATGCTCGCAATTTCTTTCAAAGCTCAATTCTGCCGTATCATCAGAACCAGTTCGGAGCGACGGCAGGGGGGCGCATCGTTCGCGACAAGCTGTTTTTCTTCGGCAACTATGAAGGATACCGTTCTATTTTAGGTAACACGATCTTTTCCTCAGTTCCCACCGCGGCGGAAAGAGGAGGCGATCTGTCGAGCTTGTCGACTCCGATCTACAATCCTTACACGACCGCAGCCGACCCCGCCAATCCCGGCCAGTCTAATCGACAGCTTTTTCCCGGCAACGTGATCCCGCAAAAGATGCTGGATCCTGGAGTCCAACTCTTTTTGAATGATGAGATCCCGCTTCCCAATTATCCTGGCACATTTCCAAACTATGTAAATGATCAGCCGATTACCACAAATCAAGACCAAGAAAGCGGCCGGATCGACTACGTTCTAAACAGCTCGAACACGATTTTCGGAAGGTTTAGCCACACGTATACTAAGAAGCTTTCCCCTGACGACTTCGCCAATGACCCGTTCGTGCTATCCTGGCCAGGCTGGAATATGATTGGCCACTGGACGCACACTCTGAGTCCTTCGTCCATCCTCCACTTGTCAATGGGCTTCGACCGGTTTACATACGACCAGACGGTCCCACCTCTCCCCATCGAAGCTACGGTGGTAGACCAGGGAGGTTTTGCTGCGGGGTACCCACCCCACTTTGCCGACACGCCGTATATCGAAATGCCGATAATGAATACCTCCGGTTGGTTTAGCACTTTTCGTGGATATGGACCCGAGGGTCCGTACAACGTGTGGCAAGCCAATGCGGACTATACGAAGGTTAAGGGCGCGCATACGCTGAAGATGGGCATGTCTTACCTCCATATGGCTGGTCCGCAAACTTGGGCGGATGGTGAAAATGACTTCTCGCAGGTTCCCACACAGAATCCGGAGAGTCCGACTGGGACAGGTTCTTCATTGGCCAGCTTCCTCCTGAGCCTTCCCTCTAATGGGTTCCGTTACTTGGGCGCGCCCGATGTGAACCTTGAGGCTCCTTTCTATGGGCTGTACGCACAAGACATGTTCAAGGTAACGCCCAAACTCACGCTGAATTTTGGCATGCGTTGGGATTTCAACCCGCAGTTGAAAGAAAAATATAATCGCATCAGCTTCTTCGACATTCACAGTGGGTATTGGGTACTTGCCAAGAATGACAGAGATGCTCCCAGCACGCTTCCCGCGCGTGTAAAGTACCTGCCCGGCAATGTGGCGTTCCCTAATGACTACGACCAATTCTCGCCACGCTTAGGGATTGCTTACCAGCTAGACAGCAAGACTGTGGTACGTGTGGCCGGCGGAGTGGGCCGCGATAGCCTGGCCGGCTGGTTTCAGGTCACGCAATCACCACGCGGTGGTTGGCCTTCAGGCGCTGTGCAGTCGCCTTCCGGATTGAATGTACTCTATCCGGAAGTCACCGCGCAAAACCCCTTCGGGCTGATAGGGAATACCATTCCGGCGACGCCTTTCCCCTCCGGCGGGTGGTCGTTAGATACGAGTTATCAGCCTGCGGTCAACTACCAGTGGAACTTCGCGCTTGACCGAGCGATTACACCGACCCTCGGAGTGACCGCTGCTTACGTCGGTTCCCATGCGAGTAGCTTATCGACTCAATACACCTACAATACGGCGCTCACTCCTGGGCCCGGTCCCTACCAGCAACGCGCGCCGTTCCCCTTCATGGACACGTTTAGCCTCGATTCCAATAATGGGTCGAGCTCGTACGATGCCCTTCAGATACAAGTGAATAAGAGGGCGGCTCACGGTTTGACCTTCCTCGCGTCCTATACGTGGTCGAAGACTATTAGCGAGTGTGACGGATACGTAGGAGACTCAGGCTGTGAACCTCAAAATGCCTACAATCTCGGTGCGGAAAAGTCCCTCTCGCACTACGATGTTCCTCAAGTATTTGTCTTCAGTTACGGGTGGGACCTTCCGGTGGGACGGGGAAGACCCTGGTTAAACAACGGGGGATGGGCATCGCGCATCTTCGGTGACTGGCGCATTAATGGCATCACCACCGCGGACGCGGGCGCTCCGTACACTCTTTTTGTCGGCTATGACAACGCCAACGTCGGAGGAGGGTCCCTGCGGCCGAACCTCGTTGGCAACCCTAACGAAGGCACCATCAGCAGATTGAATTGGTTTAACACCGCAGCTTTCGCGATTCCGGCCCAATACACTTTCGGTGACCTGGGAAGGAATACCATGCGGGGACCTGCCACTTTCACCTTTGACTTCTCGGTCTTTCGTGATATTCACCTGACGGAGACTCGTTACTTGCAGTTCCGGGCAGAGGCGTTCAATTCGTTCAATAACGTCAACTGGGGTCAACCTGACTCGACCATGTCTGATCCAACTTTCGGCCAGATATTCAGTGCTGGCGAGCCGCGGGACATTCAGTTTGCCTTGAAGTTCTATTTCTAACGGGGCTGCCTTAGCCAGCGAGCGTGTTGGCTCGGCAACCCCGATCAGGCTGACTGAGTTTCTGCCCGCGCGAGGGGCATTGTCCCAATGCCCCTCGCTTCTCTTACAGGCCCATCCAAATCGGAATGGCGCCGGCCTTGTAGAGGCACGCGGTGAATTTCTGGCCCACGCCTGGAGGGCGGCGACCGTGTTACCGGCAGCTTGATCTATCTTGATGCATCGTTGATAATTCCAATCGGGCGAAGTCTTTCACCTGGCTCGGACCCGCACGATGAGTGAGGAATTTTCTTTTTCACGCCGCCAGTTTTTGCGAAAGGCGGGTTTGTCCGCCGCGCTAATACGAAACTGGACTGGCAGTGCCTCCTTCGCTATTCCCGCCGTCGCGGGCGCCAATGGGGCTTCTCCACGTTGCCGTGTAAACTTTCGTTATCCTTCGCAGTCGCCTGTCGACGAGCTTCGGGAGAAGGCTCAGGCAGGCGTCAATTCCTTCGTGACTGAAAACTATGCCGGAGGGATCGAGACCATTCTTTCTGAATGGAGTGCTGGTCTCCGCCGCTCAGTGCGGGATGTGGAGGCTCTCCGGAAATCCTTAGTGCCTTCGTTCAAAGGAACTGACTGGAGTGCATCTGAGAAAAGCATCTTACGCGCCGGAGCTCCGCTTAATATCGAAAAAAGGCATTTTCCCACTCGCCCTGTGCTGGACCGAGAACCCTTTCTTGAAAAATGGGTTTCTTATCTGTCCTCTTTCAGAACAATTTCAGTGGCGGAGTTCCAGGTTTCGGGTATCCGGATAGTGAGCCCCTCGCCGCTGGCAATTGAAACGCTGGTGCGCTACAACCTTGTGGGAGAAGGCCAGAACGATTCGCGCGAAGAGCGAGTGGGCCATTGGGTGCTCGAATGGCAGCAAAATCCCAATGCCGGGTGGCAGGCAAGAACCTGGCAAGTTGTCGACGAACTCAGAAGCCAAGCCAGTGGCCGAATTTTCACTGACATTACTGCGCGATGCCTCGCCGGTGTTCCCTCATACTCGCAACAGATGCTGGTTGGAGCGGATCATTGGCGAACGGTTTTGGACGTGGCGAGCGGCATTGATATCTATGGCAACAACGGCGTTGCGGTCGGGGATGTCGATGGCGATGGGCTCGACGATTTCTACGTGTGCCAACCCTCTGGTCTTCCCAACCGGCTGTACCGAAATCGCGGGGACGGTACGTTTGAGGATGTCACGGAGCGTTACGGTGTGGCGGTGCTTGATGGAACCTCGTCAGCGCTTTTTGCCGATTTCGACAACGATGGCCATCAAGATCTGCTGGTGGTGACGACGGCTGGTCCACTACTGTTTCTCAACCGTGGCGGTAAATTTGAGCTGAAGCAGGACGCCTTCCATTTCAAGCGGCCTCCGCAGGGCACCTTTACAGGCGCCTCGGCTGCCGACTACGACCGCGATGGCTCACTCGATGTTTACTTTTGTTTATATAACTTCTACCGCGGACTAAGTCAGTACAACTTTCCGACTCCTTATTACGACGCTCAGAATGGTCCGCCGAATTTCATGTTCAAAAACCGGGGGGACGCAACCTTTGAGGATGTTACTGTTTCCAGCGGCATGGATCAGAACAACAATCGGTATAGCTACGACTGCGATTGGTGCGATTACAATCATGACGGCTGGCCCGACCTTTACGTGGTGAACGATTTTGGCCGCAAGAACCTTTATCGCAATAACGGTGACGGCACGTTCAACGACGTGGCCGGTGAGGCGGGCGTCGAGGACCACGGTGCGGGCATGAGCGCCTGCTGGTTTGACTACGATAACGATGGGCAACAGGACCTCTACGTGGCCAACATGTGGGTTCCTGAAGGTCAGCGTGTGATGACCCAGGATGCATTCCTCTATGGCACGCCGGAAAAAATTCGCGCCCTTTACCGGATGCACGCTGACGGTAATGCCCTATTTCGCAATCGCGGTAATGGGCAGTTCGAGAATACAAGCTCGGTAGCCGGGGTAAAGATGGGCCAGTGGAATTGGGCGACGGATACCTGGGACTTTGATCACGACGGCTACCCCGACTTGTACATCGCTGACGGTTTTATTTCCGGTCCGAATTCTCACGACTTCTCGAGCTTTTTCTGGCAGGAAGTCGTAGGTCATTCGTTGCCCCCGGCCAGCAACTCGCTGGAGTATAAGCTCGCTTGGAACGCCATGAACGAACTGATTCGGTCCGATGGAACCTGGAGCGGCTATCAGCGGAATGTTTTTTACGTTAATAACCGCGACGGGACGTTTTCCGAAGTGTCCGGTGCGGTGGGGATGGATTTTATCGACGATAGCCGGGCGTTTGCCCTCGCTGACCTGGACCACGACGGGCGACTGGAGGTCATTCTCAAGAATCGCAGTGGACCCCAACTTCGAATCCTCCACAATGATATGACGCCGCTCGGAAGTTCGATCGTCTTTCGTCTCAAGGGACGGAAGAGCAACCGGGATGCCATCGGAGCGTCGGTCACAGTGGAGGGAGGGGGACGGCGCATTACGAAATTCCTCGAAGCAGGCTCCGGCTTTCTTTCCCAGAACACGAAGGAGTTGTTTTTCGGGTTGGGTAATCTGGAAGGCTCTGTCCCAGCCACGGTACATTGGCCGAACGGGAATGTTCAGCGATTCGAAAAGCTACCCATCAATCATCGTATCGAGATCGAAGAGGGTGTAGAGGAGTTTCAAGCGAAGCCCTACAAATCCTCTGTTTCATCTCTCGTGCGCTCCGGCAGTCCACAGAGTGCCCTCCCCCTGCCTTCCGACGTGGAGACCTGGTTGGTTGAGCCGCTGCCCGCGCCGGAGTTTGCGCTGCCGGACGCGGAGGGTAACGTTCATACAATCCGAAGCTTTGGCGGGCATCCCCTATTGCTGCATTTCTGGGCCACGGGATGCCCGGCGAGCGTGGAGCAGTTGGCACGATTTGAGCAGAGCCGGTCAGAGTGGGAAACCCAAGGGTTGCACCTGGTCTCGATCAATGTGGATAGCCCCCCTCAGGCTTCCGCCGTCGAAGCCTTAGTGCGAGCCAAAGGGATTAAGCACCCTATCCTGCTTGCAGACGAACAAGTCCTTGGGACCTATAGCCTCCTTTATCGGTATCTGTTTGATCGTCGCCGCGATTTGAGTGTTCCAACATCCTTTCTTTTGGATGAGCAAGGGTCAATTATCAAAGTGTACCAAGGCTCGATTGAACTTAAACGGGTTGTCCTTGACTGGAACTCCGCACCGCAGAGCAGGGCCGAGCGCATCAAGCGGGCGCTGCCATTCTCGGGAACATTTTACGGCGGTGAAATTCATCGAAACTACTTCACGTATGGAGTCACCTTCTTCGAGCACGGTTACCTGGACCAGGCGATGGCCTGCTTCGAGCGGGTTATTGCGGTGGACCAAAACTATGCTGACGCCTATTACAATTTGGGCACACTGTATCTCAACAAGGAAATGTATGCCGAAGCCCGGACGAATCTCGAAAGGGCCGTCCGGCTGAATCCGAAAGATCCTGATGCCTGGAACAACCTCGGTCTGCTCTCCGCTGAACAAGAGAAGTACGACGAGGCCATCCGCTGCTTTCGGGAAGCGCTGCGGCTCGAACCCGGCCATATCCTGGCGCTCCAGAATCTCGTCAGGCTCTATCGCTGGCAGGGGCGCCTGGACGAAGCTCGCGAAGCCTTGGCGCAGGCGGTAGAACTGGAGCCCAACGACCCTCAGATCCGGTATGGTTTGGCGACGCTTCTTACAGAACAAAACCGTCTCGAGCCTGCACGCCAGCAGCTCGAAACTGCTCTGCAGCTCCGGCCCAATTACCCCGAGGTGCTCAACGATCTTGGTTTGCTCCTGTTGCGCTCGGGACAAAGTGAAGAGGCGGCGGCAAAGTTCGTCCAGTGTATGCGCATAGCTGCCGGTTTTGACCAGCCCTACTTGAACCTTGCAAAGATGTATGAGCAAAGCGGCCAGCAACAGAAAGCCATCGAGATTCTGGGCCGATTTCTCGCCGATCACCCGCAAGATACGCAGGTTCGGCAGGCACTGGAACAGCTCAAGCGGTGAGCTGGAATTGTCGCGATGCTCGAGCCATTGGCTGGCGCAGAGTTGGTCCCAGGGCTTAGAAGGTGTGAAAAAATCGTCTGTCATGCTGAGCGAAGCGAAGCATCTGCATTTTATCTCTTTGAAAACAAACAAATGCAGCTTCCTCGCTTCGCTCGGAATGACAGGTCCTGGCGATTTTTTCACAGGTTCTTACGCCCCGGGCTAAATTCTCTCGCTCCTCCGGGGCTGAATACTTGCGAGAAGTTCCTGGAGAGGATCCGAACATGAGGCGTAAAGATCCAATCCCACCTGCAGGCGCCTTTTACGGTCTTTTGTTGGCGATTGTGCTTGCAGCCAGCGTATGGGCAGCTACACCAAGCGAAGGTGGGATGATCTCCGGCAGTGTTCGGGACCCTTCAGGGAAACCACTTGCCAACGTAAAAGTCGTGCTGGCGCTACAGCGTCCAGTTGCAGCGACGGCTTCTGACGGCCAGAGCTTGAGCATCGAGGACCGGCGGTCAGAGACCGCCGCTACATCAGCGGACGGCAGCTACACTTTCAAATCACTGGAAAGGGCAACGTATTCGATCTCAGCAGCCCTTCCCGGTTTCGAGTCCGCCACCCGATCCAATATTGACCTGTCAGTGGTCCAAAGTGTTGAGGTTAACTTGACGCTCGTTCCGTCGCCGGCAGGAGTGGGAACACAGGACCGCAATGGTCAGGCCCGCCAGGCCCCTCCAAAGCTTCAGGCCGCTGGAATCAGGGGAGGGATTGATCCGGGGGGATATTCGTCGTCGCTCGATGCCACCACCAGTCGAGGACTGCTGGAGGGTCTGGCGAAACTGAGCCCCAGCGCGAGTAAAACTCCGGAAGATCGCACCCGTCCCTCCTGTGAGGCTGAAGAGGGCTTGAAAAAGGCTGTGCAAGCACGTTCCGAGAGTTTTGAAGCCAACCATCAGCTCGGCGAGCTCTACATACGAGTCGGAGAATGGGATAACTCGATTCCCTATTTGGAAAAAGCTCATCGACTAAACGACGTGGATTACGCCAACTCGTATGACCTTGCCGTGGCTTATGTGGAGACGCAAAACGATGCTCCGGCCCGGGAGTTGATCCGTTCGCTGTTAAGACGACAAGATAAGGCGGAGCTTCACAAGTTGCTGGCGGAAGTCGAGGTGAAATCGGGCAACCTTGCGGAGGCTACGGACCAATACCGGCTTGCTGTGGACGCGGATCCAAGCGTGGAGAATATTTTTGACTGGGGCGGCTCCCTGCTGTTACGACACGCCCCAGCACAAGCCGCGGAAGCTTTCCGGTCCGGGGCTGATCGGTACCCCCAATCGGCGGCTCTGTGGATTGGGCTAGGAGTGGCTCTTTATTCGCAGGGCCATTATGACGACGCTGTCAGCGCGTTTTTGAAAGCCGCAGATATATCGCCCACCGACCCCAAACCCTATCTCTTTCTGGCGGAGGTTAGCAGTCTTGCGGAGAGAAACGGCGACGAGATCCTGGAACGTTTGCGGCGCTTCGTAGAACTCAACCCGGGAAGCGCGGAGGCGCATTATTACTATGCCCTCAGCCTCTGGAAGGGAAAGAAAACAAGCACTTCAACGGTTGACCTAAGTGAAGTCAAGTCTCAACTTGAGAGTGCGGTGGCGATCGATCCCGCGTTCGCGCCCGCGCATCTTCAGCTCGGCGCGTTTTATGCTCAAGCCAGAAAACACCGCGAGGCCATACCTGAGTATGAAACAGCTCTCAAGCTGGACCCGACTCTGACTGAAGCTCGGTACCGGCTGGCTCAGAGCTATATGCAGGTGGGAGAGCAGAACCTTGCGAAGCTTCAGCTTCAGGCTTACGAGCAGCTCCGTCATGAGCAACCGAAAGAGAGCACAAATACTGAGGCGCTCATTGGTCAGCTCGTCCATTCGAGTCGGCAACCGGCCCGGCCAACCCCCTCAGGTGTTCAGCCCTGCCCGGCAAAGGATTTACCATGAAACCTCCCCTCCTTTTTAAGGAGGGGAAGGTGACCAACTCCTGATTTTTCCCCCTGCTGAAGGAGGGGGCCTGAGAAAAGGCAAAGGACTTTTTGAAGGGATGCTGTTGGGCAACAGTGTCGTGGGCGTCTGCGCTACGTGCAACGACTTTCAGGGAGGAAACACATGATCGATCGCAAGCGGGTAGTAGCTTCCGCGGTGGTGTCGTTTTTGTTGGCTTTCGTATTGCCGCTCTGGGCGGCGGAACGTGTGCTGGAGGTCGACGTTCAGACACGCGATCCGAAAACCGGTGCGCCCATCCTTACCAAGAAAAAGCTGGACCCATCGAAGACCGGTATCGTTATTATTGACCCTTGGAATTTTCACTGGTGCATCACGGCGACGCAGCGCGTGGTGGCGATGGGGCCGCGTCTGAACCGCGCGCTGGAGTGTGCGCGACAACTGGGGATCTATGTGATGTGGTCACCCACCGAGGTGGCGAGCATGTACGCCGGCACGCCGCAACGCGAACGCGCGGCGGCCGTCGCGTGCGTTGACGTCCCTGAAGTTCGAAAACTTCCATCCTGCGATTTTACCGCCCACGTGGGCGAGTGCATGTGCGGTCCGGGCCTTGTGTGCGAAGTGAACTATGGCGCGGATGGCATCTGTCCCACCTTCAACATTGCTAAAGACGACGTCATCGTCAGCGGCAGGCAGGAGGTCTACTCGATCTGTAAGCACAGGGGCATCACACACCTCATCTACATGGGCCTGCACACCAACATGTGCGTATACAACAGGACTGAAGGGCTCAGCTCGATGTATGCAACGGGCCTGGATTGCATGTTGGCACGCGACATCAACGACGCGTTCACTAATTACAACCCCCAAACGGGTTACACACTTGATGATGGCACGGCGCAAATCGACCGCGATCTTGAAGGGGTAGGGATAGGAACCCTCAATTTTGTGGAGGAAATGAAGAAGGCGGGGGTATGGAAAGACGGGTGGATCGTCGATCCGGTCCGGCTCGCGCCCTGGGGGGTAGAGAAGCGGCCCTATTTCTTCGAGGATTCCGTCACTCTGGCTCTGACGTGCCCTTGGCTCAAAGACGTGCAACTTCGTTACACCGTCGATGGCAGCGCTCCCACGGCAACTTCGAATCTTTATAGCAAGCCTTTTCCTATTACCCAGACCACGACTCTGCGCGCCGCCGCGTATCGCAGCGACCGGGAAGTCTCGCTGGAAAGCACTGGCTATTTTGTACATCTAGGCCCTATGCCACCCAAGCCGGACCTCTATTTGGACCAGATCAAGCCCATGCAGGAACATTATCCTTGGTGGTTCAGCCGTTGGAATCCGGTAATCAATGCGAACTTTGAGGACAAGGGACTCCTGATGCGCGGGCAGAAGTACGAAAAGGGAGTCGGCATGCGTGCGCCCGCCAACCTCCGCTATGAGTTGAAGCCGGAGTACGACCGCTTTGTAGCCCGTGCAGGCATTGACGGGAACACGAGAAACATGAAGAGCGACAGTTACGGACTATTCCCCGCGGAAATACCCAGCGCGCCGGGCGGACCTTCGTATGGCGAAATGTATGCTCAGCAACCGGTTGTTCAATTTCGCATTTTTGTAGACGGCCAACTTGCTGCACAAAGCCCCATCATACGGTTTTCGCAGGAACCGTGGCGCTTTGACGTGAAGATCCCCAAAGGCAGCCGGGTGATTGACCTTACAGCGACCGATGACGGCATTCGAAGTGTGCTCAACTTCGCCGATTGGGTGGACGCAGGATTTGTGCTTAGAAAAGAGGCAGAAGGCAATTGATCACCACGAACGATGAAGAAGCTGGCGGCAAGCTGGAAAATGGGCTGGCGATCACCCGGCGCGATTTCATTAAATCGGCCACAGGGCTTGTGGGAAGTGAAGCGGCGGTGTTACTGCCCGGTCAGACATTCGCTCGTCCGAGTGAGAACCGGGAGGCGCACCCGGGCGGATTGATGGGTAACCGCTTCCTGACGCTGAACTCAGTGATCCGCACCAAGCTGATCGAATACACCCGATACGGTTACCTGGGCAAGCCTGGCGAATGGGCGTACTGGGATACGAATGAACATTTCCGTCCGGAATACTTGATCAGGTTTCGCGACGCGATCGCCAAGGGCTGGCCTGGCGGGCGCATCACCTGGTCACTGAGCTGGGGCGCACTTTTCGACGAACGGCCTAACTTCGTCGCTGACCGCAAGCTCATGAAGACGTTTCATGAAAAGTTTGGCGACGAAGTTACTTTTATCCCGGGCACATACTTCGCCAACACCATGAATTCTCGCGAACAAGTTAACAAGGACATCCATGACGCGCTGGCGAGGGTCACAGAAATAATCGGCCATGGTTACCGCCCCGATAGCTTAGTCGCAGGGTTTTTGGCAGCCGAGAATCAACGCTACCTGGCCGAAGAAGAAGGCATCCACGTGTGCCAGGGGAATATTTGGAGCCAGTACTCGATCGACAGCCAGGATGGAGAGGGGTCGATCAGCTATCCCTACTTCCCATCCAAAGAGCATTTTTGCAAGCCGGCACAGGGCAAAGAGGATTTCATCGATTGCGTGAACCTTGATGGCTGGACCGTGGATTTCTTGTTCGCCCGCCTGGACGGATTTGACGGCGGCAACAGCCGAACCGGGGTGGGGCCTGTGGAGACCCTCAGGCCATTGGGGCATCGAGACACCGGATACAAAGAGATCATGTCTACTACCCACGCCCACTTTGACCGTGGATTTGAACTCAATGGGTTTGCCTGGGTTTGCAATAACTGGGAGGGCGATATTATCCGCGCGGAAGGGTACGAGATTGAGAAATGTCTTACTCGCTGGCTTACTGACATTCGCATCCTATGGCCAGCGACGAGGTTTATAACCCAAGGAGAATTTGGCAACCTTTGGCGCAATCACTACAAGAGGAACGACGACATCAACTACCGTTTCGAAGAACGGGGTAGCGGCGTCGGCGCTTCGAAAGAAGAGTTAGAAATCCAATGGTTCATGAATAAGTCATTCCGGCTGGCGCTGCTGCGCAACTGGAGGGCACCTGGCTTCCCCTTGGTGATCGATTTCACCCGATATGACGGGCACGTCAGCGAGCCTAACGACACCGATAAAACGCGCCGGTGGAGTCTGCTGGGAGAGATCAACATGAAGATGACACGGCCCCAAGACACGCCGGTTCTTCTTGCGAACATCCCTGAAGCCGGCCGCAACATGATATCGGAACGATATCCTCAACTCGCGGAACTCGCTACCGCACAGTCGCTCCCCAAGAAAAACTGGAAAGTGTCTTACGTGAGTAGTGAGGAAGCAGGTCACGAAGCCATTCACGTCATCGACGATAACCCCACCACTTATTGGCGGTCGGCATGGCCTGGACACCCGCACGAAATTCAAATTGACCTCGGAGAGGAAGTTAGCATGAGCGGCTTTCTCTACCTGCCTCCGAAAAGTGTCGCTCCGGATCAAGTCGGCTTGAAGTTCGAATTCTACGTTAGCAGCGACGGCAAGCAGTGGGGCAAACCACAATGCCGGGGTGAATTCCTCCACTGCAATGCGCCGCAATCAGCCCGATGGGCGGGATCCGTCAGCGGCCGGTACATTCGTTTTGTGACGCTGTCGGACGTCGACGAGTTTGCGTCTGTGGCAGAACTTGGTGTCGTGCGCGCCGGGTAGCAGCAAACACCCACGATCTTTCCATCACGACCCGTTTCAGTGTGAGGGACAAATGTACGACAAGATTCTCCGTCGTGAACTTTTTCGCCGCCTGGCATTGATGCTTGCGGGCTCGACGCGCGGCGTGGCGTGGTGCGATGAACCACAAGAGCGCGCGCTTAAACTCGAGTTCAGCAACCAGCCTCAGTCACCCTCACAAATTCCGTTGCAAGCTGGCCTGAATATTGGGAGGAGTTTCTACTCTTACGATGAAGACCCGCCCCGCCCGGGCAAGCGCTACGAGCCTGCCGATGATGGCGGGTATACGATCCATAATGGTCCGGACACCTATAACCATATTTTGATGGGCGAGGGTGTTTGGTACCTGCTGGTGGGGGACAAACCTCGATTTAGGTTGTTTCACCGAACCGGGGAAGGCAGCTATGCCCAGCCCGGAATCCTTCCAGATGTGGGTGTCGATGGCCGGTTGCGTCTGGCCATTACGGCGCGCGGCAAGCTCAAATGGCTTGATCAGTTCGACTCCATCGACACTCACTTTGCACCCGCTGTCGCCACCTGGCATTGCAGTGACGCGACCGTTGGCGCGAATATCGAACTCAGCGTGCGCGTCTTGATTTCCTGGAATGGTTTCATTGCCACTCTCAAAGCTCGGTCAGATTCGGCGGACCACATGGGCGTCACCTGGGCGCTGGGTGGAATTCAAGACAAGGGCAATGCGGTGGAGCCGAAGCCAAATTACGCGCGCCTGAGTAATTCAGCCCTTCCCCATACCGAAGTGTTTGCGGGACCGGTGGAAGGCGAATGCCAGGTGGGGTTAGGTCCGGTGCGAATTCTCTTCGAGTCAGACGATCCGCCTGCCCCCACCCCTCACACCGCCGAGCCTTGCGCGCTCTATAACGTGGTGCTTCCGAGCGATCCTACCAAGACTGTAACCACCCGGTTGCTTTGCGTCTGGGGGTACAGGGACTATAACCGGCAAGGCGTTTCCGACGCCTACGCGCGCCTGGAAGGCAAGCCGTTCGCGGACACCGTATGGGCCGAGGAGATGAAGAAGAAATGGTTTCACCACTGGATCGGCAGGGGCCTCGAGGCGGAGAAGAAGTTCTTGGAAATTCGCGGTCAGGCCGACGATGCGGCGCAAGAGTCCGTGAGATTCTGGGAGTCCGGCAAGCGCATCCGCATAACCACTCCCGACGCAAGGTTCGATAATGTGGTCAACAACGAAGCCGCGAACCTGCGGCATCAGTTCGAATACCCTGCCTTTATCCACGGACTGATCGGATGGGCGAAGTACGGAAAGATCAATTGTGGATATTACGGCCCGGAAGCCGCCGGCTACCACGAGGAAGTTGAGAACTCCCTGAAGTTCATCTCGGGTGCTCAGGATGCCAAGGGCAGGCAGTGTTATTTTACCCCCGCATTCGCGACCCTGCACTGGGCTGAAGAAGTGGATTTTTATTACGTCGAACAGGTTTGGCGCCACTATCGCTGGACTGGCCGTCTGGACTTCCTGAAAATAATGTGGCCCTCGGTGCGCCGTTCGCTCGAGCATGCGCTGGCCGCGAGTGACCCCGATGGTGACGGGATCATGACCGGCTTCTATGAGTTTTGGAACAATGACACGCATTCCCGAGGCGGCAAGTGCGCGGTCCAAACTGCGATGGCCTGGGCAGCGCTACGCAGTGCCACAGAAATCGCAAAACGAGTGGGCGCCCAGCCCTCGGCGGCCCGGTACGAAACCCTCACGGAGCAAGTCTATGCTCAGTTGCAGCATCACCTCTGGAGCGCGGAAGTAGGGGCGTACTGTTCGGCGGAGTGGAACGGCAATTTACGTCCCCATCCCGAAGCGCAGGAGCAGTTCCTGCCCATCATGCGTGATGCCGGTGGTCCGATGGAAAAGTACATGGGGGTACGTTACGTTAGAGATAACCTATTCCTTAGGCCACAACCCGGCGTCACCCTCGAGTTGATGAACGATTGGTGGCCGATCGCCTGGAGCCACCAATACGTCGCCAACGGAGACACGGCGCTTAGCGTTCTGGCCGGCCTCAAAGCCGGGGACGTGGACAACTACTGGCCTGCACTGAAGACCATCAGCGAAAGCGCTTATCTGAGCCAAAGCGCCACCCTGCGTCACAGCCAGCGTAATGATGGCGTGGGGGTTGGCATGAAGGATATTGCTGAACTTCAGGCCCCTTTCATTCAGGCAGTGGCAGAGGGCCTGTTCGGATTGGAGCCTGATTTCGGAGACGACCTGCTGACTCTGCGCCCCAACTTCCCCAGCCATTGGGAACACGCCTCCGTAGCTACCCCGGACCTCTCCTACGCCTACCGGAGGGAGGGCGACACCATCTCCGTTACGTGCCAGACTCCGGTGGAGCGCAAACTTCGGCTGGAATTCCCGGTTGGCGGCGGCGTAAAACGGCTCGCCGTAAATGAGAAAGATGCTCAATATTCCATCGAAAGTGGAGTTAATGGCGCCCGAATCGTGGTGGAATCCGATTTCGGCAAGACGCATCGATTCAGGATCACTGTGGGAGAAAGTGCGAGAGTTGAGGGCAAGGCTAAGATCCTTCGAGCCGATACGGCGCGCTTCATCGTCCACGGCGCCACCCTGCGGCGGGTGCTGGATCCGCAGGGGAAGGTGCGTGATATTGCGATCCATAGTCGTGCCGAGGATTCATTCGAAGCATCTTTCGTCCCTACGCAGGAAGGCCGTTGCACCTTGTTTCTCGAACTCGAGTCAGGCCGCAGCAGCTACCTTCATGCTCTTGACCTTGAAGTGTTCGAGCCCTGGAGCATCGTTCGAAAGTACCTTCCGGCTTTTTGCCCGGATGGCCCCGCCGTATCTTCTCCCGGCATAGACTGGAAGACCAAAACAATTTTGATCGAGCTCGAGAATCACACCGAAAAAGAACTGTCCGGCCCTGCCACGATCACGGTTGCCGGCAAGATCTTCCGCGAACCCCTGCACATACCTCCGGGCGGCACGGGGCTACTCAAATTATCGATTGCCGATATTTGGAGTCGGCTATCGCCCGGCAGCATTTCGGCGCGCGTCGAGATTGCCGGGCGCGCAGAGGCCTGTGAGGCGGTGAATTGGGAACTCGGAAAGGACAAGACAATCGTACTCGGCGAGAGGCTGCACCGAGTCGACTTGAGGCAGTTTTATAACATCGATCTCACGACCCTCTTCGGCGATTCCAGTTTCCAGTGGCGACTCGATTATACCGGCTGCGGGGTCGGAGTGGATTGGCGAGATCCGATGCCGGAAAAAGACCGGCTGGGATACGTTCTGATGCGGCCGCCGCTCAGCCAGCTTACCTGGACCTGCCTGCCGGAGAACCGCCTGACGGCGGGACCGGGCAGCGGCCAGACACCTCACTGGGAAATTCCAGACCTTCACCGAGACTTCGAAACTCCGGTTGGCGTGCCTTTTTTGACCGACGAGAAAACGCGCGTGCTCGCCCTCAACAATACCGAGCCCCGCGGCCTGCTGCCGAGCGCCGCTATTTTGCGGCTCGAGCGGCCCGTACGCCTGGAGAAAGTTTATTTGCTTACGGCGAACTTAACCAAAACGCTGAAATGCTACTATCCGGGGGGCGAAGTCATCGTACATTTCACAAGGGGAGAGAAGCAGGTAATCCAGTTGATTCCACCTTACAGCATGAGCTGCATGGCCCAGCATTTTTCTCCGAAAAGTTACGCAATCCCCTTCGGGAAGCTCGTCGGCTCGCCGGTGATGCCCAAACCGGAATCAGTCAACCTTGCGGTTTCGGATCTTCTGCTCGACCCCGAGAAATCGGTCTCTCATCTTGAATTCCGATGTGTCGCTTCAGAAACCATCTTTGGGATCCTGGGCGTGACGCTGCTAGCGGCAAATTAGGAGTCCGGAGGTCAGATGCAGCAAATCCACCGAAGACAGTTCGTCCGCCGCGGTCTGCTCTTCCTAGCCGCAACCCGTTTGCGGGGCGCCGCCCCAGCGGCTGAAGGACCGCAGGAGCCGATCGCCGCCGGCCCCTTCGAACCGGCCCTCGACTCGCTCAAACAGTACCAGGCCCCCCAGTGGTTCAGGAACGCGAAGTTCGGCATCTGGGCGCACTGGAGCCCGCAATGCGTCCCGGAGCAGGGTGACTGGTATGCCCGAAACATGTATATCCAAGGCAGCGCCCAATACGATTATCACGTCGCGCACTATGGGCATCCCTCCAAGTTTGGCTACAAAGACATTTGTCGTCTTTGGAAAGCGGAAAACTGGGATCCGGAGGGCTTGATTCAGCTTTACAAGAAGGCCGGCGCCAAGTACTTCGTAGCGTTGGCAAACCACCACGACGGCTTCGATTGCTGGAATTCCGCCCGTCAACCCTGGAACTCCGTGAACATGGGCCCCAAGATGGATATGATTGGCACTTGGGCCCGCGTTGCGCGCCAGCACGGCCTTCCGTTCGGCGTCGCCGCCTTTTCCGCGCAAAACTGGAAATGGTTCAACGTCAGTCACGATAGCGATAAAACGGGACCGCTACGAGGTGTGCCGTACGATGGCAACCTGACTAAGACGGACGGGGCGGGACAGTGGTGGCAAGGCTACGACCCGCAAGATTTATACGATCGCCCTCATGCCAATGACGAACCGCCTCCTACCGATTACGTCCTGAACTTCTTCCATCGCACTAAGGATCTGATCGATCAGCATCGGCCCGACCTCGTATTCTTCTGCGATAGCGGCCTACCCCTCGGCGACACCGGCGTGCGTCTCGCAGCGCATTTCTACAATTCGAGTGCCCTCTGGAACCACGGCAAAATCGAAGCCGTCATCATTAACAAGGATGTGCCGCCCGACCTTCGGCAAACCCTGGTCTGGGAGCGTCTTCCCAATGATGAAATCGGCCCCTCCCCGTGGCTAATGGACATCTGCATCGGCGACTGGCACTACAAGCGCGACATCACTTATAAGGCCGCCGAGGATGTAGTGCCCTACTTAGTAGACACCGTAAGCAAGAACGGAAACCTGCTCATGAACATCCCGATCCGCCCCGACGGCACCATTGACGACCGCGAAATCGCGGTTCTGCAGGAAATTGCCGATTGGATGAAAGTGAACGGAGAAGCGATCTTCGACACGCGGCCTTGGAAAATCTTCGGCGAAGGCCCCACACGGTCTCCGCAAGTCGATTTCCCTTATCGCGACGTTCAATACACCCCGGAAGACATCCGATTCACGAGCAACGCCGATGTCCTTTACGCCGTCGCCCTAAGTTGGCCCGATAACGGCACACTTCTCATAAAATCCTTGGCCCGCCACTCGCTGTATTCTCAAGGCGAGATCACAAGCGTGGTACTGCTCGGATCCGATGCCAAGCTAGAGTGGACGCGAGACCAAAACGGACTAGCGATTGTTCTACCCAAGCGCAAGCCCTGCCGATACTCCTATTCTTTCCGAATCCTGCAGGGGCAGGCGCCTGGAGAGTGGCCAGCAGGTCCGTGACTGATCGGCGCCGGCGGTCGAGCCGCCGGACTAGCACGATGTCGATCTCACGGCGACGTGCCGCTTCCAGCAGTTGCTCTCGCCGCTCCCGCTGAGAAGCGCCTGAGCCGATTTCTTTAACCTGCAGGGCGAGCGTCCAACCCCGGCGAGTGGCGTATTCCCGCAGGGCACGGGTCTGCATCGGGATGGTCTGCTGATCCTGGGTAGAAACGCGGGCGTAGAGTTCTGCCCGGAACGGTGTTTTGGCTCGGTGAGGAGGGTGGCCAAGAGCCTTTGGCGATTTCGACTTGCGGGAGGCTTGCACCCTCAGGCCCAATAATGCGGACTTTCTGACGCTTTCTTGGGTGTATAATGGTGTGGTTCAGGGCCCCGAAAGAGGAAGTTTCGTTTACCGATCATTTGACGTGCAGGCGCGGAGTTATGCCCCGCAGTGAAACCAAGCCGGCATCCACTTATATAAAAGGAGTTCCGTATGCCTCTATCCACCGATAACAAAGAGTTAGCGCTCAGTCGCGATGTGTTAGAAGCCTTCGATGGTGTTAACGGCGGTGTGCATCCCGGTTTCCGGCCGGCCCACGCCAAGGGAGTCATGCTTACAGGAGTCTTCAACGCGTCTCCCGAAGCGGCTACCCTCACACGCGCTCCTCACGCCCACGGTGAAACCCGCCTTACCGTGCGCTTCTCCGACTTTGCCGGAATTCCCACGGTCGCGGACAATTCTGAGTTCGCCAGCCCCCGCGGCTGCGCGATCCGGTTTCATCTCGGTCCACACGTTCACACCGACATCATCGCCCACTCTCATGACGGCTTCCCCGCCCGTACCGCCGAGGAGTTGGAGAGCTTCCTTCACGCGATAGCGGCCAGTGACCCCTCGAAGCCTCACCCCAATGCTATTGAACAGTTTCTTGGCACGCATCCCCATACGCTTCGTTTCGTTCAGGCGCCGAAACCGATTCCCACCAGTTTTGCGCGGGAGTCGTTTTACGCTGTCTCCGCCTTCAAATTCACTACTGCCAATGGCGCCAGCCGGTTTGGGCGTTATCGCATCCTTCCGGAACTGGGCAACGAGTATCTGGATGAGGCCGGCGCTGCGGCCAAAGGAGCCGACTTCCTTCTTGAAGAAATCAAACAGCGTGTTGCCAGCAACCCTGTCAAATTCAACATCATCGTCCAGTTGGCTGAGGACGGCGACACCGTTGACGACGCCACGGTTCGCTGGCCGGACAGCCGCCCCCAGGTCAGGTTTGGTGAGATTAGTCTGACCGCGCTCGTGCCGCAGAGCGATACCGAAAGGCGCCGCTATATCTTCGATCCCATCCCTCGCGTCGACGGAATCGAAGCCTCTTCCGATCCCCTGTTCCAGCCCCGCGCCGATGTGTACTTGCTCAGCGGGCGCCGCCGCCGGGCCGCCGACGAACAACAGGCCAAGACTGCGACCGCTTAGGGGAAGTGCGTCGCCGGCGGCCACTAACCAGAGGTGAGGCAAGAAGAGAAGAGTATCGCTGTGCTCCAGCATGAACTTAGGCGACGTGCCCTCAGGGGCTCGCCTGACGAGGGGTTTCCTACCGATTCGGAGGCCGCGGTCGCCACCGCGGCCGGACGGCCGGACGAGATGATGGAATCGCGGGCATTTGAAGAGATAAACCAATCGGAGGAAGAACTACGTGTGATGATCGACACGATTCCGGCTCTGGCGTGGACCTCCCGGCCGGATGGCGCCGCTGAATTCCTCAACCGACGATGGCTTGACTACACTGGGCGCTCCTTGCGGGAGTCTCTCGGCTGGGGGTGGAAAGAATCGATTCAGCCTGAAGATCTAGAGAGATTAATGAACTTCTGGCTAAAACCCCTTGATTCGAGGGAGCCTGGCGAAGTGGAAGCACGCCTCCGACGCTTCGATGGGGAATACAGGTGGTTCCTGTTTCGCTTGGCGCCGGTACGCGACGAGCAGGGCAAGGTTGTCAGGTGGTATGGGACGAGTACCGATATTGAGGACAGAAAGCAGGCACAGGAAGGCCTCCGGGCGGCGATATCTGAGCGAACACGCCTGTCAGCAGTGCGTGCAGATATCGGCATGGCTCTGGCGCGCGGAGGTAGTTTGAGAGAAATCCTGCGCGCATGCGCCGAGGCAATGGTTCAGCATCTTGATGCCGCCTTTGCTCGCATCTGGACACTCAACAACGATGGCGCGGGATTAGAGTTGCAGGCAAGCGCGGGAATGTACACTCGCCTGGAGGGTGGTTACAGTCGAATTCCGTTTGGAGAATTTAAAATCGGCCTGATTGCCCAGAATAGACAACCGCACCTGACCAACGATGTCCAAAACGATTCACGGATAAGTGACCGCGATTGGGCAAGGGCTGTAAAAATGACTTCCTTTGCCGGTTACCCTCTGGTAGTCGAGGATCGAATTGTGGGTGTTATGGGTATGTTCTCCCGACATCCACTCACGCCATCCACACTGGAGACTCTTGCTTTCGTCGCGGATGGCATTGCCCAGGGCGTCGAGCGCAAGCACACAGAGGAAAGGTTGCGGCGGAGTGAAGCTTACCTGGGCGAGGCCCAGAGATTGAGTCACACGGGCAGTTTTGGCTGGGATGTTTCCAACGGGGAGATTTACTGGTCCCGAGAAACGTTCCGGATATTCGAATACGAGCCGACGGCCAAGGTTCCGATTGAACTGGTACTGCAACGAGCTCACCCCGAAGACAGATTGGCGGTGCAGCAATTTATTGGCCGCGTTTCACGCGAGAGGACGGAATTCGATTTTGAACATCGGTTGCTGATGCCTGACGGATCCGTCAAACACTTACGGATCGTGGGCCGCCCCTCAAAGGACCCGTGGGGCGGCTTTGAGTTCGTGGGAGCGGTTACGGACGTCACCGAGAGGAAGCGTGCCGAGAATGCTCTACGCACGAGCGAAGAAGGTATTCGGCTGACGCTCGACAGTATTTCCGGGCTGGTGACAACTTTCTCCGCGTCAGGCGACCTCGAATTTGCCAATCGGCCGTTTCAAGATTATACCGGCCGCACCCTCGAACAGTTGAAGAGCGACCGCGGTATTCTGCACCCGGACGATCGCGAGCGTGTTATGAGTCAGTGGCGGAACTCGCTCAAGACGGGCGAACCACTTTACGCGGAATCTCGCCTCCGCCGCAGTGATGGCGTTTTCCGGTGGTTCCATTTGACCTCTCTGCCTGTACGGGACAAGAACAACGAAATTACCCACTGGTACAGCTTAATTACCGACATTGACGAACGCAAACGAGCAGAAGAGGAACTGAGGCGGCGTGAAGTAGATTTGCTGGAAGCGCAGCGGTTGACCCACACGGGAAGCTGGAAGCATGTTCTTTCATCAGGGAGAGTTGAAGTTTCACCGGAGATCCATAAAATCTTCGGCACGAACCCTGATGAGGATACGGTGGACCCAGCATTCTGGTTTAGCCGGATTCATCCCGACGACCGGAAGCGCACTCAGGAACTCTTTGCAAAATGCGAAATCGAGAAGACCGATTATCAGGCGGATTATCGCCTGCTTCTTCACGACGGAACCATTCGGCACCAACATTCGGTTGGGCATCCGATCTTAAACAAGTCGGGCGAGCTCATCGAATTTGTCGGAACGGCGATGGATACCACCGAACAGGTCCAGGCCAGAGCCGCGCTGGAGAAGGCTATTGCTGAGATCAAAGTGCTGAAGGACCAGCTCTATAAGGAAAACCTCGCCTTACGGGACGAAGTGGACCGAGCGTCGATGTTTGAGGAGATTGTTGGCAACTCCCGCGAGTTGCAAGCCGTGCTTTCCCGGTTGGCTAAAGTTGCTCCCACCGACTCCACCGTTCTCATCACCGGTGAGACGGGTACGGGAAAGGAGTTGATCGCGCGCGCCATCCACAAGCGCTCGCCGCGGTCACCACGGGCCTTTGTCAGCGTCAACTGCGCGGCCCTGGCGCCTTCACTCATCGCTTCGGAGCTCTTCGGCCACGAAAAGGGAGCGTTTACCGGCGCCATGCAGCGCCGGCTCGGCCGTTTTGAGTTAGCGGATGGGGGCACGATTTTCCTGGACGAGGTAGGCGAGCTCCCGGCCGACACTCAGGTCGCACTCCTGCGAGTCCTGCAAGAACGGGAATTCGAACGGGTTGGGGGCAAGCAATCCATCCACGTTGATGTTCGGGTGATTGCGGCCACCAACCGTAAACTGGACGCCGCGACCGCACAGGGCACCTTTCGGGCAGACTTATTTTACCGGCTCAATGTGTTCCCGATCGCGGTGCCCCCACTCCGGGAGCGCAAGGAAGACGTATTGATGTTGCTGGAATATTTCGTCGATCGCTTTGCCAAAAAAGTCGGCAAGAAGTTTGGAGGGATTGACAAGCGGACCTTGGAACTATTTCGATCTTACGATTGGCCGGGCAATATCCGCGAGCTGCAAAATGTTGTGGAAAGGTCGGTGATCGTAAGTTCGGGCGACGTATTCTGCATTGATGAATCCTGGCTCTCCACGGATGCCGGCCCCGTGCCTCCGCGACAACCTACGCCGGCGTTTTTCGAGGCAGAATCAAGTCGTGAACGGCAGATTATCGAGGGGGCACTTGCCGAAAGCCGAGGGCGAGTTTCTGGCCCCCTGGGTGCGGCCGCCAAGCTGGGAATACCCCCTTCGACCCTTGATTTCAGGATTAAGAAATTGAATATCCGCAAGCGCCACTTCAAGCTCGGCAGAACCTCTGCCGCAAATTCGTGAAAATCACAATTCTCACGAGTTTCACAAAATCCACAACAGCACCCCAACGTTCCTCCCATCCCTTTTCAAGCGTTTACGATTGGCTTCCGTCTTGCACATAGTGACGATGTCACAGGGGAAACGACATTAAGAGTCGCAAGAACCAGTCGTCGAGAAAGCCACAGTGATGTCCTGCTTGATCGAAAGGCTCGCCAGCGGCGGGGGCACGGCGGTGTTGCGTGTGTGCGGGCGGATTCGCGCGCAGCATGTGAACGTCATCAAAGAGTTGATTGAGCGTGAGCGCGGCGAGGTCGCCCTTGACCTTACAGAAGTAACGCTTATCGATCGGAATGCAGTAACCGTGCTCGCCATTACAGAACGCAAAGGCGTGGAACTGAGGAATTGTCCGGCTTTCCTCCGCGAGTGGATTTCGAGCGAGCAGCAGCGCATGGCTGGGGAGACTCCGCACAGAGCGTCAGATGCAATCCCGAATGTCGAAGACCTGTAGCAAACGGTTGAAGGTACCAACTTAGAAAAAGGAGAACATGCCATGGCGACGATTACGACGAAGGACGGGACCCAGATTTACTACAAGGACTGGGGCGCAGGGCAACCGATCGTTTTCTCGCACGGTTGGCCGCTGAGCGCGGATGACTGGGAGGCCCAGATGATGTTCTTTGGGCAGCAAGGCTTTCGCGTCATCGCACACGACCGGCGGGGGCATGGGCGCTCCAGCCAGACGTGGGACGGCAATGAGATGGACACCTATGCCGATGATCTATCCGAATTATTTGAAAAGCTCGACCTCAAGAACGCCATGATGGTCGGGCATTCCACCGGCGGTGGTGAGGTCGCCCGCTATCTCGGCCGCCACGGGGCCAAGCGTGTCGCCAAGGCGGCGCTCATCAGCGCTGTACCGCCGCTCATGCTGAAGACAGAGAAGAACCCTGGCGGCCTGCCCCTCTCGGTCTTCGACGACCTGCGGGCACAACTTGCGGCCAATCGGGCACAATTCTACAAGGACATCACTCTCCCCTTTTACGGATACAACCGGCCGGGCGCAAAGACTTCGGAGGGCATCCGGGAGCGCTGGTGGTTGCAAGGCATGCTAGGAGGCGTCAAAGCTCACTACGACTGCATCAAGGCATTCTCGGAAACCGATTTTACCGAAGACCTGAAGAAGATCGACATCCCCGTGCTGGTGATGCACGGTGACGACGACCAGATTGTGCCGATCGGGGCTGCGGGTTTGATGTCCGCGAAGATTCTGAAGAACGCGACGCTGAAAGTCTATCCCGGCTTTCCGCACGGCATGCCCACGACCCATGCCGACCGAATCAACGCCGACCTGCTCGCGTTCATCAAAGGCACGGCGAAAGCAGCGGCGTAGCAGTCGCTTGGCCTGGGCCTTTCGTCCTTCGCGGAAACGACCGGGCTGCCCGGGTACTCGTTTGATTAGGCCAGGGAAGCCGAAGCGAAAGCGAACAAGGAGCTACACATGGTGACCATCCCGTCAGCCGAAATCTCACGCCGTCAGTTCCTCGCCGCCGGAGGTCTCGCGGTTGCGACCGCATGGCTCTCTCCTGCGGCTTTGTTCGCTCAGCCCGACGACGTGCTCGTCCCCGGGGCTCTAAAGGAAGCGGCGACAGCAAAGGTCACAGTTCAAACCCTGCGCCGCAATGTCAGCGTTCTTTTGAGACCGGGTGGAAACATCGCGGTTCTTACCGGCCCCGACGGAAAGCTGCTTGTGGATGCAGAAATCATCACCGCGCGTCCGAACGTAGCTGCCGCCCTGGCGAGCATCAATGCAGACCCCATCAAGCAATTGATCAACACTCACTGGCACTTCGATCATGCCGGCGGCAACGAGTGGCTGCACGATGCCGGAGCCAGCATCCTGGCGCAAGAGAGCACGCGCAAGCATCTTTCGAGGGCCACGCGCGTCGATGGCTGGAACCACACTTTCCCAGCGGCGCCGGCGGGGGCCCTTCCTTCAACCGTCTTCAAAGATGACCACACTCTGCACGCGAACGGCACCACTCTGACACTTAAGCACTACTTGCCCGCTCACACGGACTCCGACATTTCCGTGCACTTCTCCGAGGCCGACATCTTCCATACAGGGGACACATTTTGGAATCGCGATTATCCCTTTATCGACTACACGACGGGGGGGAGCATCGACGGGCGGATACGCGCGGCCGAGGCGAACATCGCAAATGTTACGCAGAAGACGATCGTCATTCCGGGGCACGGAGCGGTGGGTGGCAAGGCTGACCTGATTTTATTCCGAGACGTGTTGGTTGAAGTCCGTGACAAGGTAGCGGCGCTTAAAAAACAGGGTAAGCCCCTGGCCGAGGTTGTCGCAGCCAAGCCTAGCGCGCGCTATGACGCGGAATGGGGCAACCTGTTCATGACACCAAGAGCGTTCATTGCACTCGTGTACCAGGGCGTGTGATAGCCAGTGATCGCTGCCGGCATTCACAATCGATCAAATAACGAACGGAAGGATCGTCATAATCAGAAAAGAAAGGGGGACTCAAAAATGTACCGCCGGACTGGTACAAAATGAAGCCCTATCGAGCGCGGGCGGTCAAGGAACCGCGAGCGGTGCTGGCCGAGTTCGGCACGGTAATTCCGGAGGATCAGGACTTCACTGGCGAGCCGGTTGCGCGCGTGCACCTGCCGGCGCGGGTACCGCTGGGCTTCCATGGCAGCTGGATCGCCGACCGATAGATTCGCCTGATAGACACAGGTGCCGGCCCGCGTCCCACGCTCGCTAAATAAACTGTGTACAGGAGCTCTCATGGCCACCGATGAGCTAAAGAAAACGATCGCTCAGCAGTTTCTCGAAGCATTGCGAAGCCGGGACTGGGGTTTGCTTCGGTCCATCATGACAGACGACATTGTCTGGACTTTGCCGGGAACCAGCCTGATCTCCGGGGAGGCAAGCGGCGTGGACGCGGTGATCGGCCGTGCCCAGCGCATCGTGAGCTATGGGCTCACATTTAATCTGAACCACATTCTGATTGGTCAGTATGGCCTCGCCCTGTCACTACATAACACAGCGAGGAAGGGGACCCAGAGTCTCGACGAGCATCTGGCCACAGTTTGCACTCTGCGGGATGGAAAGATTTGTGAAATCAATACGTACCTGTCGGACGTCGAGATGGTAAACACTTTCTTTGTTTGATTCCGTGACGGAGCGGGTGCTCGTCCTCAGGGTAACCGACGAGCCCGTGAAGTATGAAGACCCAACGCGGCAGTACCGATTTGACGGCTTCAAGGCGAACGCCCAGCTTGAGGCCACCATTCGCGTGCCTTCAATCGGATTCTCGTTCAAAACGGATCCGCTTTAAACCTCGAGGAGCGACGTCGCTGTGACGGGAGTAGAAGGCAACGGAAAGTACTACGAGGCGGCAAAAGGCTGAAACGAAGAATCCGGAAAAGTTGAAGTCGGCGAGCTGAGTTTTGCTGGAGGGGTTCATGTCACGAGAAACGCGATCGAGCGCAGGAATCCTCCTGGTTGTCCTCCCGTCCGTGATGTATGGGGGCTTGTCGCTTCTTGGTTTTCTCACGATGAGGTCACCAGGATATGCCGATAATCCGCTGAGACACGATCTCTGGCGTGCCGGGCACGCGCATGCCGGCGTCTACCTTGTCCTCTCGCTGGTCATGGTGAGATATGTTGACGAAGCGGCGCTTTCGCCTTTCTGGAAGTGGATTGCCCGCACCGGAGCGCCGATCGCGGCCATTCTGATCCCCGCTGCGTTCTTCCTATCGGTCGTCTCTCCCAAAGCGACGGCCCCCAACGGCCTGATCGATCTGGCTTACCTCGGCGCGTTGTTTCTCGCCGCCGCCGTTCTAAGCCTTGGAGTCGGTCTGATTCGTGCCGCGCGGCGCACGCAACAATGATCCCAGGTAGCCCGGGCAAAAAGAAACGGCGCCCGAACCGGGCAGTCAGCTTGAAGGTCATGAGTCTGTGGCGGCCGGCAGATCCAAACTGGAAGTTGTCGCGCCAGGGAGTTGGAAAAATGAACGACCCCACGAGATCAACGCGCCTGGGCCTCCGCGGCCTGGCAATCATAGCAACAGCGGTCGGCGCAGTTGCCGTGGGCGCCTCCGCGATCGCTGTACTGGCCATTGGGCGGCT
This sequence comes from uncultured Acidobacteriota bacterium, assembly GCA_963838915.1. GTDB lineage: Bacteria > Acidobacteriota > Terriglobia > UBA7540 > UBA7540 > CAVROP01. Next base: position 5,479 of record CAWIUZ010000342.1, on the reverse strand, counting down.
GGCCATTCGGCGAATCATCGTGGAAAAGGCCAGATTTAAGTCACTCGAAATTCAGGATCTCACGGTGACGCGCCTTCGGGCGAATGAGGTCATCGTCAGCGAAGCGCTTCATGTGCCGGAAAAAGACCTTAATTCCGGAAGCGCTTAAGGGATTTGCCGACGAGTTATGCGTAAGCTGTAAGGAAACGGCAGTATGGTCCCTACAACGGAATCGAAGTCACAAGCGGGCCTGGCCGATTACCTGGCGGCGGAGCGGACCCTGCTGGCCTGGATTCGCACCGGCTTGGCGCTGATGGGTCTCGGATTTGTAGTAGCTCGTTTCGGGCTCTTCCTGCAACAAATCCAGTCCATACAACATGCGTCAGCAGCGCAGTCGTACGGACTGTCGCTCTGGTTCGGCACTGCCCTGATCGCGGCAGGGGTCGCCGTGAACGTCTTTGCCGGATGGCACCACGTCCGTTTGGTAAGGCAACTGGATCAGGGTGAGTCTACTGTGGCTGTAGTGATTGCGTTCTTTCTGGCGTTGGTCGGGCTTGTCATGGTGATCTACCTGATATCACTCCGAAGTTCGAGCGGCTCCAAATCTCAAACTCTGAAGGAGGTGTCGATGACGCCCAATAGCGACAACGGAATCGTGAACGTTCCCAGCCACCAGTCGGTGGATCAGACCCTTGAGAAGCTTCAAGCGATGCTTCGGACGAAAGGCGTAGCCGTGTTCGCGCTGATCGATCACAGCGGTGAGGCGGCAAAGGTCGGAATGAAGATGCCGCCTACGAAGGTGCTGATCTTTGGTAACCCCAACGCGGGGACTCCTCTGATGGTGGCGGCGCCCAGCCTTGCCATCGATCTTCCTCTCAAAATCCTGGTCTGGGAAGACAGCCAAAGCAAAGTCTGGATTTCCTACAACACTCCTCAGTACCTGCAGAAGCGGCATGGCGTGCCGCAGGAACTCATGCCAAACATCGCTGTGGTGGAAACGCTGGCAGCAAAAGCCGGCGAATAACTACCGCACAAAGGGCAGGATCTTTCAATGCGCTCGCATAACAAAAACGACACGGCGCTGTTCCTACCTCAGATTGCGATCAGGTTGTGCATCTGCGTGTGCTGCATGCATCCCGGACTCGCCCAAACAGACATCTCTAAAATCAAGCCGAATTCCGCGTCTTTGCAGCCCGTACAAATTCCAAGCCATGAAGCGCTCCTGAACGGCTTCAACACTCGGGCCTAATCGGTATCGATGCAGCGAGAGAAACGTAAGGCGTGCGAACTGGTGTTCCGAACCGATCACCCTCGGACCGCAAGCTTCACAGGATGTTCCGAAGTATGGGGGTTCGCCGGAATACGGCGGCGCTCAACGCGAAGGTCACAGCCACCCCCATGCCGGTGAGGATGATGAACTCCAGAATGGGTAGCCACGTACACCCGCGTAGGATGCGAGCGGCCAGGATTACAATCGGGGGATGGAAAACGTAAACGCTGAATGCGTTGTCGATGATGTCACCATCTTGTTGGTGAAGCGCACCGCAGCATCTGATCCCAGCACGTTGCCTCCGTTGGAACCTCCTTCCCACCAGCCCGGCTAAGAGAATCATTTTTCTCATTCAAGCGAAAGAGGTAAGATGCCAACGCGGCTCGGGAGGGCGGAGTGGATCAGATGAGCGTAGCGGCGGTGACGCAGAGCGACGACGCACGCACGAGTAAGGGAGACATTCAACTCTTGGCGGCGCTGGCCGGCGTCGCGCTGGTGCTTCACTTCCTGTTCAACCGGCGGTACGGCTATCACGGCGACGAGCTGTACTTCTATGCCTGCGCCGACCACCTGGCGTGGGGCTACGTGGACCACCCGCCTCTCGTGCCGTTCATCGCGTGGCTGTCGCGCGCGCTGCCGGGCGAATCGCTCTTTGCGCTGCGGCTGTATCCGGCGCTGGCGCATGCAGGGCTGATCTTCCTCACGGGCTGGCTGGCGCGCGAGATGGGTGGCGGCCGGTGGGCCCAAGGAATCGCGGCTCTGACGGTGCTGATCTCGCCGGTGTATCTGTTTTGCGGCAACGTGCTGACGACGGGCTTCGAGCCGTTCTGGACGGTGTGCGCATTCATCCTGGTGCTGATGTTGAACGGCCGCACGCCGAAGCTGTGGCTGCTCTTCGGGGCGGCGGCAGGGCTGGGCCTGCTGAACAAACATTCGATGCTGTTCTGGGGATTCGGCCTGGCCGTGGGCCTGCTGCTGACGGCGCGGCCGCTGCTGAAGAGCAAATGGATGTGGATCGGCGGCGCGCTCGCCGGGCTGATCTTTCTGCCGAATGCCGTCTGGGAGCAGCAGCATCACTGGGTGACGCTGACCGCTCTCGACCAGATGCGGCAATTCAACCGCGAGCCGTTCTCGGCAGCGGCGTTCTGGATGACCAACGTGATCATCAACCATCCCTTCACCGTGCCGATCTGGCTCGCCGGGCTGTGGTTTTTCCTCTTCGACAAGCGGGGCCGGCCGTACAGGACCTTGGGGATCGCATTCCTCGTGGTGGCGGTGCTGCTGGCCGTGATGAACGGGAAGGCGTACTACCTGGACGGAGCGTATCCGGCGGTGCTGGCGGGCGGCGCCGTGATGGCCGGCATCTGGGCGGAGCGGTGGCTCTGGACATGGCAGAAAGCAGCGGTGACGGCGGTACTGGCCCTGGGAGGCGCGGCATGGATGCCACTCTACCTCCCCATTCTGCCGCTGCCCGAGTTCGCGCGCTTCCACAGGCTGATGGATTTCTACGAGCCGCGGATGGAGAAAAGCGATGTCGGGCAGGAGATTCCGACGGTCTTCGGCAACATGCTGGGACACGAGGAACTGGCCAAGGCGGTGGCAGGGCTTTACTTCTCCATCCCGGAGTCTGAGCGGAGGAATACGGCGATCTACGGCAACACGTACGCTCAAGCCGCGGCGATCGACTACTACGGGCCCGGGCTGGGTCTGCCCAAGGCGATCAGCGGGCACCAGACCTACGGGCTCTGGGGGCCGCGCAATTACACCGGTGAGACGATGATCCTGATCGGGATTCCGAAGCAGGAAGCGGAAGAGGGATTCGCGTCAGTGGAGGTTGGAGCGGAAGTCAAGGTGCCGTACGCGCCGCCGTGGCTGAACGGGCAGATCCTGCTCTGTCGACACCCGGTCATGAGTCTCGAGCAGGCGTGGCCGCGGCTGGTGCGGTTTCACTAGCGGTCATTGTGAACTGGACGCGTATGGACGCAGTCAGGCAACATGTAGAGGATTTCCTTGGGCACGTATGAACAGAAGCGGCGCGTCAGCGCTTTCTGATGGTCGAGCTCGCTCTCTCCTCCCGGACCGCTCTTATCACGTTGCCCATTAGAATGAACGGTTTTATCTTGGATTCCGTTTGATCGATCGTCCCGGCAAGGTACAGATCCAAATCCTGAGAATAATAGAGGGTAAGCGTCAAGCCGGGTGCATCTACACAACGGGATCGTGATGAGTTAGGCTGCACCCATGCCGCCTAAAGACAATGGCCGACGCAGGCGCCGTACGTCTGCAGTCCAGCGGGCTCGTTTGATAGCGCGCTTCAAGAGCAGCGGCCTGACGCGCATAGCTTTCGCGCGACGCCACGGTCTGGGGGTCTCCACGTTGGGAGGATGGTTAACTAAGGCGGGTGCCACGTCTCGGGCTACCCGGGTGGAATTTCGTGAGGTAAGTTTGGCGGGGGTCGGTTCGGTTCCCGCGATTAGGTGGGCGATGGAGATCGAGGGTGCTGGGGGTCTTACCGTCCGCTGCCGGGAAGCGCTCTCCACGGAGGATCTGGGAGCATTGTTGCGTGGGTCGTCATGCTGAGCTTCTCGCCGGCGACGCGCATCTTCGTGGCGCTGGAGCCGGTGGATATGCGGGCGGGATTTAATCGCCTTTATGCCCTCGTCGAAACACGGCTCCACCAACCACCTTTGAGCGGCCACCTGTTCGTATTTACCAACCGGCTTCGGAATCGGGTGAAAATTCTGTATTTTGATGGTTCCGGACTCTGGGTTTGCGCCAAGCGGCTGGAACGTGGAACTTTTGGCTGGCCGAGCGGAGAAGGGCCCGCGCGTGGCCTGCGCCCGGAAGAATTGAGCGCGTTGTTGCACGGGCTGGAAGCTAAGCCTCGGCACCACTGGTTCCGCCGCCCGTTGCCCTGAGTTTCTTTTCCTGCCCTGCATTTTCTGCTGGACTCCGCTTTCTCCTTTTGCCATACTTCCCCCATGCGGAGCACCCCGCGACGACTGTGGTGCAAGGTCGCACGGTGACAGAAGCCAATCTGGACGGCATCCGGGAACTGCTCGGGGCGCATCCGGACTGGAGTCGGCGGCGGCTCTCGCAAGTGCTGGCTCGCGAGTGGAACTGGCGTAACGGGCTGGGCCAACTGAAGGATATGGCCGTGCGCAGCTTGTTGGTGAAGCTCGCACAACGGGGATGGATCACCTTGCCGGTCCGTCGTCAGGCTCCTTCGAACCGCATGCGGGCGCGGGTGATCGCTCGCCGCCTCTGGGACACCACCCCGCTCGTCGCTAGCTTGGCCGAACTGGGCCCGCTCGAGGTGCGCGAGGTCAGCGGCGATCGAGAAGGGAGGGAGATCCTGGCCGCCGCGCTGGCCGAGTTCCACTACTTGGGCTACACGTCAAGTGTGGGCGAGAACCTGCAATATGTGGTGAAGGAGGGGAGGGGCCGGCTACTGGCGGCCGTGCTGTTCGGCTCGGCGGCCTGGAAGTGCCGAGCCCGCGACCAGTTTATCGGCTGGAGCGCCGAGGCGCGGGCGCACCATCTCGCCCTGATCACCAATAATCAAAGATACTTGCTGCTGCCCTGGGTGCGAGTGCCGCGCTTAGGGAGTTGGATTCTGGGCCGGGTGTTGCGGCGACTCTCGGCCGACTTCGCGGCCAAATACGGCCACCCGGTCGTACTGGTCGAGACATTTGTGGAGCGGGCGCGGTTTCGCGGCACGGTCTATCAGGCGGCCAACTGGCAACGCGTGGGCTCGACGCAAGGACGGACGCGGCAGGATCGCCACCGCACCTTGCAGGTGGGAGTGAAAGACCTTTACGTCTATCCGCTGGCGTGGAACTTTCGGGAGGTTTTGACGCATGGGCCGACGTGAAGTCTTGCTCGAACAACTCGCCTGCGAGCCGCGCTCCCCGATGGTGGAACAGTTTCTCGAACTGGAAGCCCAATTGGCTGAAGCCCAAGCCCAGATCGCCAAACTACGCCGTCAACTCTTTGGCCCCAAGGCGGAGAAATTATCGCCCGAGCAGCCAGCCCAGATGGACGCGGTGGCCTCCGACCTTCGGGAGGAAGCGCAACAACCGCCGCCCCTCAGCCAGGAGGTGCTGGAAGAAAAAACCCCCACGGGGACAGCGCAAGCGCCGGTCCCAGCAGCATGCCCACTTCGTCATCCCGTGCCCCCCGTGCTCGAAACCGAGACGGTGACCCTGGAGCCAACGCCGGAAGAAAAGC
>CAWIUZ010000341.1:0-6896 GCA_963838915.1 uncultured Acidobacteriota bacterium | reverse complement strand
CGCCAAGCGCCATGCGGATGCCGATCTCATTCGTGCGCCGCGCCACGGAGAAAGCCGTGACCCCGTAAAGTCCAACGCAGGCGAGGGTGACCGCCAGGAGGCCGAAGAGTTCGGTGAGCCGCGCAATCAAGCGGTCTTGATTAAAATTCAAGCTGACCTGCTCGGCAAAGCTCATCATACCGAGAATGGTGAGATTCGGGTCAATTCCCGCGAGTGTTCTTCGGACGGCGGCCTCCAGGTTCTCCGGTTTCCCCGCGGTACGCAGCTCGATGCTGTGGATGTAAGTGGAGCCATCCGGGACCGGAAACCAGGTCGGGCTTTGAAGCAAGGGAAGAAGAAACGTTGGGTAGGCAGGGCCCCGCGTGTCCTGGTATTTGGCATCCTCGACAATGCCGACGATTTCATAGTCGCCGCTATGGCTGGCGTAAGCCATTCCGAAGTGCTGCCCTATGGGATCTTCCTTGGGAAAGAACCGGCGGGCGAAAGCCTGATTGATGACGGCGACGTGGGGGGCGGTGGGCGTGTCTCGCTCATCGATGACACGCCCGCGGACCAAATGCGACCCGATGGTTTCAAAATAGTGGGGGCCTACACGGTCCCAGGAGGGAGCTACGCCCTGAAGGTCCGGGGGATGACCTTCGATGTAGACATACTCACTCCAATTGTCGCCGCCCAACGGACTATAACCGGAAAGGCTGGCGCTGAGTACGCCTGGCAACCGCGATAGCGCTTGCTCAATCTGCTGGTACAGGCCGTCCAACTTCTCCGGCCTGTACCTGGCGAGCGCAGGATCGATCTTTACGATCAAGCGGCCTTGGGTGGCGAAGCCAAAGTGTTGATTCTCGAGATTGCGCAGGCTTTGGGTAAGCAAACCTGCTCCGATCAACAGAACGGTCGAAAGCGCGACCTGGAGAATCACCAAGGGCTTCTGAGCTAACGAAGAGCGCTCGCGCGTGGCGCGGCCGGCGCCGCGAAGGGTATCTGCAGGGTTGGAACGTGAGGTAATCATAGCGGGCGCTACCCCAAAGACGATACCGGTCGCGAGCGATAGAACAAGCGCAAATCCGAGCACGGGCAGGGAAGGCCGGGCGCTAATGGGTACGTAGTGCGCGCCATGAAAAGCGAGCAGCAGGATGGCATGCGTTCCGGCGTAAGCCACGTAGAGGCCCGCTGCCCCACCGGCCAGGGCCAGCAAAAGGGATTCAGTCAGCATTTGACGGATCAGCCGGTGCCGCGCTGCGCCCAGGGCAAGGCGGACAGCAGCTTGCAAGCGATTGGCTTCCCCGCGCGCCAACAACAGGTTGGCGAGGTTGGCGCAAGCAATCAGCAAGACCAAACCGGAGAGCGTCACGAGCAGGCGCAGACCGGCGGCGTAGTCCTCTTGCATCTTGTTCACACCACCGCCTGCGGGCGTGAGATGAATGTGCTGCTGCGCGATTTCCTGGCGATACTGATCTACCAAAGCCTTGTTAGCGCGCTGCTCCGGCGTGGCTTGAGCGTAACCTGTGGACCAAAGCCACTGCTGAAGCTCGCCCGTCAGGTGAGCCTGAGCCTGCAAGACCTTGGTGCCGGGCTTCAGGCTTCCCATCACATAAAGCCACTCGAGATCGTTGTTGATCAATCGGTTGTGTAGCCGGTTAAGGAGCGGATCAGTAGCCAGGGGAAGCCAGAAATCGGGGGGATCACTGCGGAGCGTGTCACCGTAGAAAGCGGGTGGCGCAACGCCTACTACTGTGTAAGGCACGGTGTCGATCGTGAAGGTGCCGCCGATGACCGAAGGGTCGTTGTCGAACTGCCGTTGCCAGGTGTGGTAGTTCATTACCGCCGCGGGCGGGGCGCCAGGCTTGTCATCACTCGGCATAAGGGCCCTTCCGGCAATCGCCCCAACCCCGAACATGCGGAAGTAGTTTCCCGAAACAAACTCTCCGGTGTGGGGTTCAGCCGGGTTGGACGCGTGGCTGCGGCGGACACTCAGGTCGGTCAGGAAAGGCGTGAAGGCGGCCAGTTCGCTGAATTCAGAAGTGTGATCGCGAAGTTCCTCATAAAGCGGATACGAGTAGAGAACGAAGCTGCCGCCGTTTTGCGTTCCGGTCATCTCACAGCAATTGTTGTTGTCGCCCAGGCGGTAGAGTTGGCCGGGATCTTTTACAGGCAGCGCCCTGAGCATCACAGCGTCGACCAATGTGAAGATAGCAGTGTTTGCCCCGATGCCCAGCGCGAGGGTGATGACGGCAACCGCCGTGAACCCAGGATTCTTTCTCAGCGCCCGCAAGCCGTAGCGGATGTCCTTCCCGAGGTCGTCCAGCCAGCTCCATCCCCACATGTCGCGACTCTCCTCTCGAAGCAGCAAGTCGTTCCCGAAGCGTCTTTGCGCAGCGTAGCGAGCTTCCGTCGATCGAATGCCACGCTCAATCTGCTCTTGCTGGCGAAGCTCCCGGTGCAGGCGCATCTCGTCATCAATCTCAGCATCGAAGCACCCGCGACGAAACAGCATCAGGAGCCGTCTGCCGAATTCGCTTAGCATATTTGCGTTGTAGGGGCGGCCCTCGTAGCCGCCACCGGGCACCCACGAGGGGCGCCCCTACTCGTATTTCAGCGCCACGATCGGATCCACTTTGGTCGCGCGGCGCGCAGGGAGGTAGCCTGCCAACCCGGCCACGGCCAACATGACTAAGGCCGTCAGCGAAATCGTGATCGGATCGCCGGGGCTCAACCCATAGAGTTCGCTTCGAACGAGGCGCGATGTCCCGAGGGCAACCGGCACGCCAGCGGCAACCCCGACCACAACCAGCAGCAGTGTTTCGCGCATGACCATTGCCAGGATACTTCCAGGCTTTGCGCCTAATGCCATGCGTACTCCGATTTCGTTTGTCCTGCGGCTGACCGCGTGGGCCATGACCCCGTAGAGGCCGACCGAGGCCAGAACTAAAGCCAGCAAACCAAACAATGTCGAAAAGGAGGCCATCACGCGGTCTTCCAGCAGCGACTCGTCCACTTGCTCGGTGAGCGTCTTGGCGTCGAACACAGGCAACCGGCTGTCGGCCTGCTGTATCAGGCGCCGTACCCCAGCTTCGAGGCCGGCCGGTTCTGTTGCTGCGCGGACCTCAATTGTCGTCGTGCCGGATTCAGGCGCTTGAAGGAACGGAACGTAGGCTTGCGGGGGAGCCTGCTCGCGCAGGTTGTGGTATTTTGCATTCTGGATTACACCCACGATCTCGATCCAGCTCGAGTCGCCCCTCCATCCTGGGATGCTGAAGCGATGGCCGATCGGGTTCTCATCGCCAAAGAAGTGGCGGGCCATCGCCTGATTGATAATGCCGACCTTGGGAGCGCCGGCCGCGTCGGCGTCGGTGAAATCACGGCCAAGCAGCACGGGCGTCTCAAGGGTTTTGAAGTAGTCCGGACCAATGATGTTGAGCATAACTGGGGTGTTTTCGCCCGGCCGCGGAGTGTACCCGTCAACCGTGGGCAGGGTGAAGCTCAGGCGTGCGCCCAGCGGACTGAAATCCGAGTAACTGGCGCTCCGAACGCCCGGAAAAGCCCTGATTTCAGTAACCAGCCTGCGGTAAAGTGCTACAGCCTGTTCGTCTTTGTACCCCACCAGACCCGGGTTGGTAGAGACCATCATAACGTGCTGGGCGTTGAAACCTGGATAGAAGTTTCTCAGGTTCTGCAGGCTGCGGACCAGCAAGCCGGCGCCAACCAGCAATACCAACGAGAGCGCAACTTGCATAACCACCAGCGCCCTTCCAAGTCGCGACTGCGATCGCATACTGCCCAAAACTCGGCCGCTTTCTTTTAGCCCTGCAACACCGGGATATGTCGCGCGCAGCGCCGGCGTAAGCCCGAAGAGGATGGCGCTGAACAGTGAGACGATCGCCGTAAAGGCGAGAACGCGGAGGTCAGGATGAGCATTGAGCGAAATCGAACTGGAGGCTCGGGACATCACGGCCACAAGGCTGGTGGTAGCCCAGAAAGCCAGAAGCAAGCCGCCGGCGCCGCCCGCAACCGCCAGCAGCGCGCATTCCGTTATAAGCTGGCGGACGAGACGCCGGCGTCCGGCGCCCAGCGCGATCCTCACGGCGATCTCCCGCTGTCGCGCGCTGGCCCGCGCGAGCATCAAGTTGGCCACGTTGGCGCAAGTGATAAGCAGAAGCACGCCCACGATCGCCATCAAGATGAGTAGCGGCCTCGAGAACCGCTGGCGCAGCCCTGACAAGCCTCGCCCGCCCGGCTCGAGGCGCAATTGAAACTGGCGATACATCTCCCGCACACGCGCTGAATCAAACTGCAAGCCGCTCATTCCGTCGGCGGCCTCGCGCATGGACTGGCGGTAAATCGGGTCCACGTTGGCCAGCGCCCGCTCCTCGGTGACACCGGGCTTGAGACGCCCCATGAGATAAAGCCAGTTGCGGAAAGGCGCGCTCAACACCCAATAGGGCGTGCCCACGGCCGACCATCCCTGCCTCACTTGGTCAACCATGCTGATGGGGACGGTAACCTCAACCGGACTTCCAGGAACCAATCCAATGAAATCAGGTGGCGTTACGCCGATAATCGTAAACGGCGAGCCGTTGAGCGTGATCTTTTTTCCCGCTACCGACGGATCGCGGTTGAATCTCCTTACCCAGTAGTCGAAGCTGATCACCGCTACAGGCGCGCCGCCCGCGACTTGGTCGTCGTCAGGCGCGATGGTGCGGCCGAGTATGGCGGTGACACCTAGCAGCGAATAGTAATTGCCGGAGACCACCTGAGCCTTGGCGAGCCCGGCGTGGCCGTCCACCTCGAAATCGAAATCCTCAAAGAGGCGGAACGCCAGCACGCCTGAGAAGACCTGATTGTGGTCGCGAAGCCGCTTGAATGCAGGGTATGGAAATGCATCGTCGGCCGAGCATCCGATCGTGACGAGGCGCTCAGGGTGCGCCACCGGCAACCTCTTGAGCAGGACGGCGTTGATGAGGCTAAAGATGGCAGTGTTGGCGCCAATCCCCAGCGCGAGCGTGAGAACCGCGACGGCTGCGAAGCCGGGATTGCGTCGAAGTTGGCGCAGACCGTACCGAACGTCGTGAAGCAACGTCTCGAGCCAATTCCATCCCCACATGTCGCGACTCTCCTCTCTCAAAACCAAGTCGTTGCCAAATCGCCTTTGCGCAGCGTAGCGAGCTTCCGTTGGCGTCAGGCCGCACTCGACATCCTGCCGCGCGCGCAGCTCGCGGTGCAGACGCATCTCCTCCTGAAGGTCAGCATCGAACTGCCGGCCGCGAAACAGCATGTGAAACCGCCGGATGAGTTGGGCGAACATGTTTCCTCGTGAGAGCCAAGTGGCTAGTGGCGGGTGGCTAAACGCGGCGCAAAGAGAGGGCCACCAGCCGCTGACCACTGCTTCTCGCTAGCCACTAGCCACTGCCCTATTCGTACCTCAGCGCGACCATGGGATCGACCTTGGTCGCTCTCCGGGCGGGAACGTAACTCGCCAGCATTGCCGATACGGCGAGCACTGCGGCGACCGCTGCCAAGGTCGGCACGTCCCACGCCTGTGTACCAAAGAGCAGCTTGCGCATTAGCGTTGCCGCAACCACGGAGCCTGCGAGCCCCAAAACGATTCCGGCGCAGGTCAGCCACCCTGCTTCCCGGAGGACAAGGCGGTAGACGGAACGGCGCTGAGCTCCGAGCGCCATGCGGATTCCGATCTCGCGGGTTCGCTGGCTCACCGAGTAGGCAATCACCCCGTAAAGTCCGAGCACGGCGAGCAGCAACGCCAGGGCAGCAAAACCGCCAACCAACCAAGCTGAGGAACGGTGAAAATAGGCGGTCTGGGAGTCGTTGATTCTCTCGATCATCGTCGATTCGTCCACCGTAACGAGACCAGGATCGATTTGTCGAATGGCAGTTTCGAGCGTCGGGAGCAGCGACTGCTCGGCCTGGGAGGTCCGGACGATGACACCGATATAGCTTTCCGGGCTCTGGTTAAACGGGAGATATTCAGCAGGCCAGATGTCGGAATCGAGCGCGCCCTCGCGAACGTCGTTCACAACGCCGACGATCTGCCGAATCGACTTCGGCGAGAGTTCAGTGTCACCAATCCTTTGGCCAATAGGGTCTTGGCCGGGGAAGTAATTCCTTGCCAGCGCCTGATTGATGATCACCACGCGGGGCTGCGTTTCGTCCTCGGCGTCGGTGAAGTAACGGCCGCGCAAGAGCCTTGCATGCAGGGTGGTGAAATAAGCGGCGCTCACGTCTCTCTCGTTCACCTCAGTGTGCTTGCCGTTGTATGGCCGGCCCACGAATCGGATCCAATCCGTGTTGCCGTTGAAACTCACGGGGAGTTGACGGGTGGTAATGGCCACGGACTGCACGCCTGGCAGGCTCGCGATGCGGCTCATGATCTGCCGCCCGAGCGCCACGGCCTGGTCATCTTTTCCGTAGTTGGTTGGCGGCGCCGCGACCCCCAGGGTGGCAAGGTGTTCGGGTTGGAAGCCCAGGTCGACGTGGAGCAGGCGATAGAAGCTCTTGCCGAGCAGTCCCGCGCCCACCAGGAGCACCACAGCAACCGCCAGTTCCAACATAACGAGGTTGGAGCCAAAGCGGCGCCAGAGGATTCCCGCCGAAGTGCGGCTGCCTTCCGCCAAGCCTTCCCGCAAGTCCGACAAGGACAAACGCAAGGCGGGAGTGACGGCAAGCAGCGTTGCTGCCAACAGCGATATCGCCCCGGCGAAGGCCAATACACGGGAATTCAAGCCAAGTCCCTCCAGGTACGGCATCTCAGCCATCATGTCGGCAGGAATAAGCCTGATAAGGAGTTGCATTGCCCATGCCGCGGAGATTAGACCTAGGACGGCGCCCCCCGCTACCAATACGAACCCTTCGGCGGCGAATTGACGAAGCAGCCGCCCTGC
>CAWIUZ010000340.1:0-19284 GCA_963838915.1 uncultured Acidobacteriota bacterium | reverse complement strand
GCCTCCCAGAATCCCATGGGGATTAACTGGTTTGGCACAATCTTCGGGCTGGGTTTTGTGCTTTCCTTCGGCTATTGGTGTACGGACTTCCTGGTTGTTCAGCGCGGCCTGGCAGCCAGGGACATGCCCTCCGCGCAGCGCACGCCTCTCATAGCGGCCGTTCCGAAGATGTTCTTCCCGCTGATGGTGGTTCTTCCCGGCCTGGTCGCCATCGCGCTTGATCCCCATCTGACTAAATACCTCAACGGCCGGTACGACAATGCGCTGCCCGCCATGCTGGGCAAGTTCTATCCCTCGGGCCTCCTGGGTATCGGGCTGACGGCGCTGATGGCCAGTTTCATGTCCGGCATGGCAGGGAACGTTACCGCCTTCAACACGGTCTGGACGTTTGATATCTACCAGACGCACGTCAACCCCGGCCAGCCGGATCGCCACTACCTGAAGATGGGCCGCCTGGCAACCGTCTTCGCCGTGGCGGTGGGCATCGGCACCGCCTTCATCGTCCTCAGGTTCAACAACCTGATGGATTATCTCCAACTTCTCTTCGCCTTCTTCAACGCCCCCTTGTTCGGAACCTTCCTGCTGGGAATGTTCTGGAAGCGCACCACCGCCCACTCCGGTTTCTGGGGTCTGCTCTCCGGGATAATTGCCGCCGCCGCGCACTATTCCCTCTACCACTATCACGTGATCATGTATCCAAGTGATATGGCGGCGAATTTCTACCAGGCCATCTGGGCGTTTTCCGTCTGCGTGGTGGTGACAGTGGTGGTGACAATGTTTACCGAACCGCGCAAGGAAGAGGAGTTGGTGGGGCTGGTTTACTCGCTCACTCCCAAGCCCAGGAATCAGGACCTGCCCTGGTATGAGAGGCCCGGCATTCTTGCCGTCGGCATCCTGGCTCTTTGCACTGTGTTGAATATTATTTTCTGGTAAAAACTATGGGCTTAGACATTCGCTTGCCAATCGGCATCATCTTCACCGTCTACGGCGGCATTCTCATCATCTATGGCCTGGTCGTTGATCCTGCAATTTTCGTGAACTCCGCGGGTGTGAACATCGATGTCTGGTGGGGCGGGGCGATGCTGGTTTTCGGACTGCTCATGGGCCTTCTGGCATTCCGCGCCTCGCGCCGTGCGGCCCCATGACTGAACTCCGTTGGATTCGCGTGGCATCGGCATCCTGCCGATGCGGTGTGGCGGCTCTACGTCGCACGCCGCAGGACCCGGGCGGTGTAGGGGTAGGGCTTGCCCTACCCTCGTTGGAAAGACCAGAAATGCGGGGGCGGCAAGCCGTCCCCCTACGGCGGGACGTTATCAACGGATTGTCGTCGCGTCATGTCCGATTGCACCGATGAGTTGGCATGAAAACACACATCGACGCTGGAATCCGCTTATTCGAGAATGGGTCTTGGTTTCGCCGCAAAGAACCCAACGCCCCTGGCAAGGCCAAATAGAACGCTCCTCCCGTGTGGTCCCCCCGGCTTACGATCCTGAGTGCTACCTGTGCCCAGGTAATGCACGCGCGGGCGGCGTCCGAAATCCCAACTACACATCTACCTTCGTTTTTGATAATGACTTTCCCGCCCTTCAACCCGGCACCCCCGAAGCCAGTCTGAACCAAGGCGGGCTGCTTATTGCCGAGGCCGAAAGAGGCATTTGCCGTGTCGTCTGCTTTTCGCCTGACCATAGCCTGACTATTTCACAAATGGCTTTAAGCGATCTCACAGCGGTGGTCTCGACGTGGGTATCCCAATATGAAGAGTTGTGCGGGTTGTCGTTCATCAGCTCGGTGCAGATTTTTGAGAACCGTGGGGCCATGATGGGCGCCAGTAATCCCCACCCCCATTGCCAGATCTGGGCAACCGAACGGCTGCCCAACGAGGTGTTGAAAGAACAGCTCGCACAAACGGAGCACCTGAATACGCATGGTTCGTGCCTGTTATGCGACTACCTGAAAATCGAGATGGCCGATCGAGAACGGCTGGTCTGCGAGAACCGGTCGTTCGTGGCGCTCGTCCCTTTTTGGGCGGTTTGGCCATTTGAAATCTTCGTGGCGCCGAAAACACATCTCGGCGCTCTGGACGAATTAGGCGGCCAGGAGCAACAAGATCTTGCCGACATATTGAAACGCGTGACCACTCGCTGCGACAACTTGTTCGCTGCGCCGTTCCCCTACACCATGGGATTTCATCAGCGGCCGGCCGACCCGCTGCCCCATCCCGAATGGCACTTCCATGGTCACTTTTATCCGCCGCTGCTGCGCTCGGCTACGATTCGGAAGTTCATGGTGGGCTTCGAGCTCTTGGACATGCCGCAACGCGATATAACACCCGAAGCTGCTGCCGCGCGCCTTCGTGAGGCGTCCGAAGACCGCTTTCCAGGACGCGGTTGAGCGACGCAGGAGTGGCCCATACATTGAACTCAACGTAGGCGCCACCCTCCGCCTCCGGGTCGCTCCCGTCAACACGGGCGAGACGCCCGTGCCACAACCCCTGGCCCTGCCTTTTCAAAATCATGGCCCTCTTCCTTGGGGAGAGTGTGGCGAGAGTAGCGAGCCGGGTGAGGGGTTGTTTTCTCCGCCAAACTCAGTAGGGCCTCGCTGCTACATTCTGCCGCGCAGAGCGACGGAATTGCCGGGCGGCGCCGCGAAAAGATCTCAAGGTTTCGGCCCTTTCGGACGATGGAAAGCATTAGTGAGTAGTCTATGTCGAAACTCGAAGATCCCAATATCTACCGCGCCGTTCTGGAAAGCCTCCCGACTGGAGTTTACGTAGTCGACGAGGACCGGAGAATTGTGTTTTGGAATGACGGCGCCGAGAGAACAACCGGTTTCCTTCGCCAGGAAGTGGTCGGGCGATTCTGCCGCGACAACATTCTGGTTCACTGCGACGCGGATAATTCTGTGCTTTGCGGCACCGCCTGCCCGTTGGCCGACACCATGCACGACGGGAGACCCCGCGAAGTGGAGGTCTACCTCCGCCACAAGGATGGATTTCGCGTTCCCGTGTGGGTGAGGGCGGTCCCGATCAGGGATGAGGAGGGCCTGATCATCGGCGCTGCGGAAATCTTCGAGGAGAGGGCTATAGCTCCGGATCTGAATCGCGGCCTTATCAATCCCGGCGCCGAGGCGTGCGTCGAGCAGGTCACTGGCCTTCCGGGGCAGGACTGGATGTTGGCGCGGATCCGAGAGAGTCTTACTCAATTCACCGGCCACGACGCCCCGTTCGGCATCCTGCGGATTCGCCTGGACCAACTGACGGACTGGCATGAGCGCGGCGGTCAACAAGTAGTGAATGTCATAGTTCGAGCCGTGGGGCAGACGCTCCGGAGCATCATTCCTCCAACCGACGACATTGGACGCTGGAGCGAGGGCGAATTCCTGGCCATCGTGGCCAATTGCGATTCCGGTCACCTGGAAAAACTGGGCACCCAGCTAAAAAAGATCGTGAACTGCGTCGCGATCAAATGGTGGGGTGATTATCTGCCGATCAAGGTTTCACTGGGAAGCGCCGAAGCCGACTCGGGGGACACTCCTGAATCCCTTCTCGCGCGGGTGGAGGAATCACTAGGACAATCTCTGACGCCGTAGGGGCAGCAGGATTGGAGTGTCGAATAGAGAGGCGTACATGGCGTAAGAAAATTGGTAGCCTGTCATCCTGAGCGCAGAATCCATGGTCCTTCGGCTCACGACCTGCATTGTAATTGCCTGTCATTCCGAGCGGAGCGAGGAATCTCGCCCTGGCCCTTGTTCAGTGAAACACTCGGCGCGGAGCGTGATTTCTCGCTCCGCTCGGAACGACATTTCATGGGCCCGGGTGCCCGTCAGCCGACGGGGTTGAGCGACTGCCATGAAAGTGACTCCCCTCCTCCGCGGGAGGAGGGGCTGGGGGTGGTGGGTGGGACGGTCAGCGAACCGCAACCACCCCTGACCCCTCCTTACCAAGGAGGGGAATTTGTACACCTCCTCAGCAAGGAGGGGGTTCATTTTCATGACAAGTGGCCAGCCGAAGGATCATGGAATCTGCTCTCAGGATGACACGAGCGGCGATTCCTTCACGGCTTCGCGGCCTGCACGGGATAATCGATAGCTATGTTTGCAATCATTGGAATTGTGGTTGTGTTCGGGGCGGTGCTCGGAGGTTACTTGATGGAGCATGGCAAACTTCTGGTGCTTGTCCAGCCCGCGGAACTGGTCATCATCGGAGCGGCCGCCGCCGGAACTGTCCTGATCGCCAATCCTCTTCACATCCTCAAGCAGATCGCCGCCGGAATAGTCGGGGTCTTCCGGCAAACAGCGTTCACCCGTGAGCGTTATGTTGATTCTCTGAAGATGATGTATGAGTTGTTCAACCGCGCGCGTCGCGATGGACTGGTGGCGCTCGAAACGGACGTTGAGGAGCCGGCCGAGAGTGCGATTTTCACAAAGTACCGTGACTTCCTGAACGATCACCATTGCCGTGATTTTGTGTGCGACACGATGCGCATGGCCATTACAGGCGGAGTTGAGCCTTTCGATTTTGACCAGATGATGGAACTCGACATGGACGTTCATCATCACGAAGCCAACCGGCCGGTGGCGGCACTGTCCAACATGGCGGACTCTCTTCCCGGTCTGGGCATCGTCGCTGCGGTCTTGGGCGTCGTGATCACCATGGGCGCCCTGGGAGGACCGCCGGAAGAGATCGGCCACAAGGTGGCGGCGGCGCTCGTCGGCACGTTCCTCGGAATCCTCCTCTGCTACGGGTTGGTCGGACCCATCGCCTCGAACATGTCCAAGTCGGCCGAAGACGAACGGTCTTATTACTACGCTCTGCGGGTTCTGATGTTCGCCTTCATCAAGGGAACCTCGCCGCTCCTGGCCGTCGAGATGGGGCGGCGGGCCGTTCCGAACCACGTGCGGCCTTCGTTTCAGGAAGTCGAGACGGCCTGCCGCAGCGCCGCGGCAGCAGCGAAAGCGGCGCAAGCCGGAGCGGTGCCGGCCGAAGCGGCGGCGCCGGCGAGTAGCTAGTGTCCTGTCCCGCGTAGGTCTTGACTATCCCCTCGCCCCCTTGGGGGAGAGGGTGGCGAGCGAGGCGAGCCGGGTGAGGGGGTCGGCACAAACACGATGATTGTCAAGAATCATGCGGGACACCACACGAGAGGCCATGGCCGATAAGCGTCCCATCCTGATCATCAAGCGCCCAAGCCAACACGGCGGGCACCACGGAGGAGCGTGGAAAGTCGCCTATGCCGACTTTGTGACGGCGATGATGGCGCTCTTCATCGTGCTTTGGTTGCTGAACGCAGCAAACAGATCCGGGTCGCTGTGGGAGGCTACTTCAAGGACCCCTCCGGGAACTCGAAGATGGTAGGAAGCAATCAGTCCGGCTCAGGCGAGAACCTCGTCGTGACCAAAGACAATATGGGGCATCTCAAGGAAGCGCTCGAAAACTCCGTCCGGCAAATGGCTAAATTCGATCAATTCAAGAATCAGATCGAGATGACCGTGACATCCGAAGGGCTGCGAATCGAATTGCTGGAAACCGGAGTCGGCACGTTTTTCGACAGTGGCAGCTCAGTACCTAGCCAAAACGGGAAGGATTTGCTGGTCAAGCTCGCCCAGGAACTGGGAAAGCTCCCGAACAAGATTTCCATTGAAGGTCACACAGATTCCAAACCCTTTGCCGGCAAGAGCAATTACGGAAATTGGGAGCTCTCGGCAGACCGCGCCAACGCAGCCCGGCGCCTGATGCAGGACTCAGGCCTGCGCGACGATCAGGTGACCCAGGTCCGCGGCTACGCCGATCAGAAACTGCGCAAGCCGGGCGATCCTCTGGACCCTTCCAACCGGCGAATTTCGGTAATCGTGCAGTACGTGGTGAAGGACCCTAAGCCGTAGGTAGGCTGCTCAGATGCTCCGCCCGCTCCTCATAGATGGACAGCCCTCTCCCTCGGGGAGAGGGTGTACTGCGGCGGCGCTTTTATTAGCCGCCGCAGGACGAAGGGTGAGGGGTTACTTCCCTCGCCACGCATACCAGCGCAGGATCGATTCTTCCTATTCCTGCGGATCGCGGGTGGCGCATACGTTGCGACGCCTTTGGTCGCGATGTATGCGCCCTTCGTCGGGTCCGCGCTGTGCCGCAGAGTGGCTATAAGTGCCCAAAGTCGTCGCGTGGGTCCCCTTCAACGATCCCAAGAGGGCGCATACATGCCGACAACTAGCGTCGGCACAGCTACCGGCTACTTGCATCATAACCCCGCCCGGCGCGGCCTCGTGAGTTCGCCTGGGGATTGGCCGTGGTCAAGCTGGCGGTATTACCACTTGAGTGACGCGCACGCGCTCCGCATCGATCGACTCGACTGAGCGGCCAGCACCGACCTGTCCCTTCGGGACATCGCAGACTCCAAAACACAGGAGTCTGCGCCAGCCCGCCCTCACTGTTCCTAGGCGTCCGCCCATCTCAACGTCTACTTGCTACGGCGCGCTTAGTGTTTGGCAACCATCTCCTGCACGTCTTTGCGCAGAGCCGCCTGGCTCCCGGGGCGGCTGTAGAACATGTGTCCGCCAGGATACTCGCGCACGGAGACGCGCGTGGGATCACCCATCAACGGCATCTGGTCGACGATCAGCAGGGAGCCCATAAAAGGGCAGGCGAGGTCGTTCCAGCCGTGGGCAATAATGACGCGCAGTTTCGGGTCGGCCGCCACTGCCGCCCTCAGGTCAGGCACTGCGCCCATACGCATAGCGGGCCCGTCATGTTCCCAATCGTGGCCCACCTCATAGCTCAGCGCGTGGTAGCCGGCGTCGATTTTCCACCCCACGACACGCGTCACAAAATCCACCATGGCCATGGTGGTGGGCGCGATGATGCTCTCCAGCATCGGTTCGTTCGCGCGCCGCTCCGGGGAGAATGGGTAAGGGTCAAATGCCGTTACATTTGAGTCGTACACACTGCCGACCTTGCCTTGCTCGCGGAAGACCTCGCGCAGATAAGCTCCCGTCTCCAGGCGGCCGCCAGACCGGCGTACAAACTCTTCTTCCAGGCCGGTCAGCTCGGTAACCCTTTTGACGATGCGCGGCGTCGCCTCGGGATCGGAGCGGCCTTTCAGCAGATCGGAAGCATATTCGCCGCGCGTGTAGGCAATGACCGGCGCCATCGCTTCCGGAGTCAGCTTGTGCTCACGCTCGAGGTACGCCGCCGCGATCGAGGGCAGCGTCAGCATCCAGGGAAGGGGCGAAACGTCGCCACCGTCTTCGAGCGAAGGACTCAGGTAAGGTGAGAGCAGCATTAGGCCGTTCATCGCCACGCCAAGCTGCGTTTGCAGGTAGTGGGTGATGCGCGGGCCGCGATAGCCGCCGTAGCTCTCCCCCGCCAGGTACTTGCGGGAACTCATCCGCCCGTTGGCCACCAGCCAATCGTAGATAATGCGCGAGAGGTAGTGAATATCGGCGTCGGTGCTGTAGAACTGCTTTTTCGGACTCATCCGGCGCAACCAATGAGCGGCTGTAACCGGTGCCGACCGGGTCGACAAACACCAGGTCGGTGAAATCCAGCCACGTGCCCGGATTGTCGAGCAACTTCGCCGGGTCCGACTGGCTGCACCCTCCACGCCGAACTCGATGTGTTTGGGGCCTATGGCGCCGAAGTTCAGGAAGACGGAGGATGCGCCGGGACCACCATTGAGCGCAAAGGTGACGGGCCGGTCCTGACCCTCGACGGTGT
Organism: uncultured Acidobacteriota bacterium; assembly: GCA_963838915.1. GTDB lineage: Bacteria > Acidobacteriota > Terriglobia > UBA7540 > UBA7540 > CAVROP01. The sequence goes on along the minus strand of CAWIUZ010000340.1, from coordinate 11,582 downwards.
AGGCCGTAAAGACCACCTCCCCTATCTTCTTGTTGTTGTCCTTTACCGGAATTGAGCCCACCGTCACCGTGTAGTGGAACGGCTTACCTTCGAACTCAATGGTCTGCGCCACGTGCGCATCGACAGGAAGCGGAGTTTCCTTGTCTTTATCCTTGGCTTCGGCGGCAGACGGGGGAGAGGGGGTTTTGGTTCTTGGCCCATGGCGCGGGGTTGCCGAAACTCAGCATGAGCATCGCCAGCGTGCCCGCACAGAAGCGGAAGCGAACGGAGGGGAGTGGGTTGCTTATCATGGACATAAAATAACATAAACCTGACATTCTATGCTGATACCGCGGGTGGCGCATACGTCTTGTGTGTCAAAGCCCGGCAACACGCACAGCTTCGCTGTGCGCCAGCCACGTAGCAAGACCAAACGGCTGTCATCCTGAGCGGAGCGAAGGTTCCCGGCAGTTGCTTATGGTTCAGAGGCTCACGAACAACTGCAGAGATCCTTCGCTGCGCTCGAGGGCAGGCTCTAAAGGTCGGCGCTACCTCCCGGTCATTCGACGCATTCTCAGGAGGGATTGTTGACGCTCCCGACGGCTGGCGCATACGTCCCGACGGTTTTTGTCGGGATGTACGCGCCTCTTGAGCGTGAGAGGGGCCGAGACATGCCGAAGAACGGCACGCCTGCGCCAGCCGCGTAAAGACATAGTATTCTCCATGATCAGGAAGGTTCGGCGGAAGGGGCGGCAGGCGAACCGTCCCCACAAAAGGTGAGACGCACGTCCGCAGGCCTCACAGGCTAGCAGAATCCAGACTAGGCTGTAAAGCCCAGACTGATACGCTACACCGCAACATCAGCAACGCAAGGCGGAGGGGGCGGTTCGCGCAACCGCCCCTCGCTGGCTGGGGTTGCGGATGCGCCGGCTGGTGCACGCATTGGTTTTTGTGTACGGCCACCCGTAGCCCGCACAGCCCCCTGATCAGACTGCCCTCTCCCTTGGGGAGAGGGTCTCCGGCGACGGCGCTTTCATAAGTCTGTCGCCGGACGGGTGAGGGGTCGTTTCGCGGCAATCGTGGCTGGCGCACAGCGAAGCTCTGCGGTCTCTAGGCAGTACGACTCCACCGTTCGCAATGTTTCGCCCTGCGCCAGCCGACGTTGCTGCATCCAGCTTTCCGAAGCTGCTGGCTGGCCACCAGCATTGCGTTCGCAGATCGTCAGGTGTATGCTCTCGCTCAAGCGAAGGTCGATATTGGAAATCCCGATCCGATTCGTAAGCGTCGATAGGAGGGCGAAATGAAGGAAGCCATCAAGCGCATGAATCCCGGCGCGGAGTTCTGGACTCCCGAGAAATGTTACATCATCGAGCTTTCCAACACACCAGACGATCCGGACGCATCGATCGCCTGGTCGCGCGTCCCACCCGGCGTCACCACGCGGTGGCATCGGCTAGCCGCGACAACGGAGCGTTACGTTATTCTGGAGGGCAGCGGCCGGGTGGAAGTCGGAAGTCTTACCCCGCAGAACGTGGCGGCGGGCGATGTAATATTAATCCCCCCGTCGTGCCGCCAGAGGATAACCAATCTCGGCGAAGGAAAGCTCATCTTCCTCGCCATTTGCACCCCCCGGTTCCGGCCGGAGGTCTACGAGGACATCGATAGCGGTCCCGTTCCAAGTTCAAGTAGCAACTGACCGGTTACCGCGCCTGACCGCGACGGCCTTGGAACTGGCCATGCTCAATCCGGTCGAGCCCCTTTTTCGGGGCTGGCGCAGAGTACAGCTCTGCGGTCTCTCGTCGTTCGGGCTCCACGCAACGCAGTGCTTCGCCCTGCGCCAGCCACCTAGCAAGACCAACCGCCTGTCATCCTAAGCTCTTTCACGCCTTCTCTCCATGGATGCGCCAAGTGCGCGAGTAGGGGCGGTTCGCGAACCGCATCTCTCCCCGCGTTGCAACTTGGTGGTGTCGCTTATTATTGCCTTCAGCCAGGAGCTTTCACTATCGCATCGTTGCTGCTTTCAGTTGTCGGACGTATAATCTCGCCTTATCTCACTTATGTCTCATCGAGCGCCAGTTTTCCCGCGTCGCACAGATTGAGAGGTGGAAAACATGCAGCCTCTATTTTCGAGTTCAAGTCCGAAGCCCTCCAGAGGTCATAGCCGCCGGGAATTGTTCCAGCGAGGTGCGCTGGCCGCCGCGGTGGCAGCGGTGGGCAGAGGCGTCCGGAAAGCCGTGGCGGCCCCGCTTGAGTACGGCGCGAGTCTCTATCGCTCGATCGGCGTCCAACCGCTGATCAATGCCAAGGGTACTTTCACCATTATCACCGGCTCGGAAACGTTGCCGGAAGTGAAGCGAGCCATGGACGATGCCTCGCGGGCCTATGTCCAGATGGATGAGTTAATGGATGGCGTCGGCAAGCGCCTAGCCGAGCTAACCGGCGCCGAGTGGGGCATCGTTACAGCCGGTTGCTGCGCGGCGCTTACCCACACCACGGCGGCTTGTTTGGCGGGCTCGGACCCCGAGCGCATGCAGCGTCTTCCCAACCTCGAAGGACTGAAAAGTGAAGTGGTGATCCCGGCCTACTCGCGCAATGTTTATGACCACGCCATCCGCATGTTGGGAGTTAAAATCGTCACCGTTCAGGATCCTTCGCAGCTTGCAGCCGCCTTTAGCGACCGTACAGCAATGGTCTACATTCTGGGAGGTCCCGGCGACGACGGGCCGCTGGGAACCAAGGTCGTCGCGGAAATCGCCAGGCGCCACAATGTGCCCGTGATCGTGGATGCGGCGGCGGAAATCCTGACCATCCCGAACGTTCACCTCGAACGCGGCGCCACGGCGGTTGCTTACAGCGGCGGCAAGTGCATCCGCGGACCCCAGGCGGCGGGTCTCCTGCTGGGCGAAAAGAACCTGCTCCAGGCAGCTTGGGCTAACAGTGCGCCCCACCACGCCTTCGGCCGCTCGCTCAAGGTCGGCAAAGAGGAGATCATGGGCATGCTGGCGGCGGTGGAAATGTGGGTGAAGCGCGACCATGATGCTGAATGGAAGGAATGGGAGAGTTGGCTCAACAGCATTTCCGCACGCGTATCGCAAATCAACGGCGTCTCGACACGCGTGAAGCAGCCCTCGGCGGACTTGTCAAATCGCTCCCCGAGCCTTTCCATCGAGTGGGATGGTGCGCGCCTGGGCATCACCGGCGAGGAACTGAGCAACTTATTGCTAGCCACCGAACCTCGCGTGATATTAGCGGGAGCCAGGGGCAGCCGTCCGGATTCGATGCCCAGCTCGGCCTCCATCGTTGCTTACATGATGATGCCCGGAGACGATAAAGTGGTGGCAGAGCGGCTCTACGCCGCGCTCTCGAGTCCGCCGAAATTCGAAAGTCCCGTGCAGCCCGAAGGCGCACCTGCGATGGTCGCAGGGCAATGGGCGATGCAACTCGAGTTCCAGCGAGGTTCGGCGGAACATACGATATTCCTCGAGCAAGACGGCTCGAAGCTGGTCGGCACACACCAGGGTGAATTCTACAGCGGCGATCTGAATGGAACGGTGGCCGCCAATACGGTCCGTTTCAGGAGCTCGCATCAGGCTGAAGGCACCCGCTTGTCCTATGAGTTCACAGGAACCGTGGAAGGCGACACGATGGGGGGCAAGGTAAACCTCGGCGAGTACGGCGAGGCGACATGGAAGGCCGAGCGCCACCAGTACCGAAGCTTCGGACGCCGCAATTCGTAACCTGGAAATTACACGGATCTGTCGTATCCGGGGGTGGCGCATATGTGCCGACGGTAGTCGTTGGCATGTATGCGCCCTTCGGGGATCGTCGGACTATACCACGCCACGCCTTGCAGGCTGTGGGTCTTGATTGTAGCCCTGTGGCAGTTCGAGGACCTGGCAATGAGCGCATACATCGCGACAACAATCGTCGCGACGTATGCGCCACCCGCGGGTTCCATTAACTTCAATATCAATCTCGGAGGAACTGTCGCAAATCCAGCGCAATTTTATTTCGGTGGAAGTAGCTTCGAAGACGCGCGGTGGAACGACTTCCTAGGGAAGGTCGGCGGGTTCTGCAAGGTGGGTGGGTAATGATCGGGACAGGTGGCGCTACCGTTTTGTTCGTCGTCAACTTACTCTTCGCGAGCGTTCTGGGGGTCGGTGCTGGCGGCCTTACATGCTTCGTGTTGCGGCGGCCTTGGGGTTTCAAGGCGGCTGTCATAGACGCTGTACTTGCTGCGGTTATCGCATTCATCGCTGCATACGTGGTATCGGCGATAGAAGTCGGTCGTGGTGTTTGGGAGTCCCGAGTGACGCTCGTCCTGGCCATCGCAGCTGCAAGCGTCGTTCTAAGGCATGTCGTACGGCGGCTGCTTCGTTCCCCCTCGCATTAGCAGATAGCGGGTAGCGCAGAGTCCCTGGTATTGGGACTCTGCGGTTCTTCGATGGCGCGTTTTGGTTATTTGCATTAATCACAAGGCAATTATCCGAGATCAAAAGCCGCAGAGTCGCAAAGACGGCGACTCAACGCTACCTGCTACTTCGGTGGCGGGGTGACCGGCCTCGGCGTCACCGCGTCCCAGCGGGGGTCGCCCGTCAGCCTATATCCTTTCGGCAGAGTGTTCCAATCGGGACGCGTGATTCCATTAAGGTCGTAGACTACCTTGCCGTCGCGTACGGTAAGTTCGCAGGTCAGTTTCTTCGTACCTCGCAACCGCGCACCGTACATATCCGTGAAACCGAAGTCGCCATTTTCCAGTCGCAGCACTGCCACGTCTGCCGGCGCGCCTACGGAGAGGTTGCCCAATTCCTGGTGTTGGATCTCGCGGGCAGGATTCCAGGTGGACCGCAGGATCACATCGTCCAGCGAGAGGCCCATCGCCAGGAATTTATCCATGACATTCAACATATCTTTCATCCCGGCATTCATGCTGCCGATGTGGAGATCTGTCGAGATCGAATCGGGATAGAAACCCTCCTTGATCGCCTCCGTGGCGACGGGCCAGGCAAAACTGCCGCCGCCATGCCCCACGTCGAAAATCACTGCGCGCTTCCGTCCCGCCCACATCGCGGGATTCAAGCGCCCGGAATCGTCGAGCTCATTGCGGATGCCAGAGAAGCAGTGGGTATAGATGTCGCCGGGCCGCAGTTTCTCGGTCCAGAGGATACTCGTCGGGCGTTCCGGGCGGTTCGCTCCGAAATCAACCATTACCGGAATCCCCACTTTCGAGCCGACTTCGACAGCGCGCTCCACCGGCGTCCACTCCGGGCCGGCGTAATGTGCGGTTTTGATCCCGACGATCAGATCCCTATAGCGCAGGCACATGTCCGCAGTTGGCGTAACTTCCATATCAGCGAGGTTGTTTTCAAATTTGGGCCCGCGCATACCCGCACCCACGATGTTCAGGAACGCCAGCACGCGGGTGTGCGAGCGGCCGATGATGTGTTCCTTGAAGTCCTCGAAATTCCGCCAGCCCGCGCAGCCCGCGTCGGCCACGGTGGTCACACCCACTCTGAAGGTGAAGCCGTCAGGAAAGACGCTGTTGTCTCCGGCGTAGGAATTGCGCTCGCCCGTGCTCGCGTAAACGTGCACGTGAATATCCACGAGGCCGGGCGTGACGTACAAGCCCGAAACATCCACTGTCTTCAGAGCGGTCGAGGCATCAAGGTGCTCCGCCACAGCCGCGATGCGGCCATTGAGGATCGCCACATCGCGAACACCACTGATATTGTTCTTGGGGTCGATCACGTGCCCGCCCTGGAGCAGTAAGTCATACTGTGTCTGGCTTAACCCGAGCGGCGTAACGAACGTGGAAATAATTAGCATAGCTAAAGCGTAAAAACAGATGCTGCGCTTATTCATAGATCAAACTCTAATCTCCCGGCTTTTATACCGTCAAGCGGGGTAGCGCGGACCGCCGCTTTTGCGGTCCGCGGTTCTTCGTTTGAAAAAGCCGCGGACCACAAGACCGGGTGGTCCGCGCTATCAGCTACTGGGTAGGCGGTGTTGACGGCGGGAGATTCGTCCTTGCCCAGTTGCTGGGGGTCTTGCCCATGGTCAACACCAGCCGGCCGCCGGAGATAATTTCGCTATGGCGCAACCAGGAGCGGTTAAGAGGTTCCCCATTCAGGCTCGCCGCGGTGACGTACAGGTTTTCCGCCGCTAGGTTCCTGGCCTCAATCACGAAATTCTTCCCGCCCGCCAAGTGGATCGTGGTTTGAGGGTAAGCGGGGCTGCCAATCAGGTACACATCCTGCCCGGCGTTGGGGAAAATGCCCATCTGTCCGAAGGCATACCAGGAGGACATCGCTCCGGAGTCATCGTTGCCCGGCAAGCCATTCCGCCCGGCGTGATAGCTTTTGGCGATGATGCCGCGCACGTGTTCCGCTGTCTTGTCCGGCCGGCCCGCCCAGTTATAGAGGTAGGGCGAGAGGAATCCCGGCTCGTTTCCAACGTCATAGCGGCGCGGCACCTGAAAGAATGCGTCCAGCCTCGCCACGAATGTCTCCGGGCCCCCGCTCATCTTGATCAGCGAAGCGACGTCCTGGGGAACGAAAGTGGAATAAGTCCAGGAATTGCCTTCGTAGAAGGTGGGGCCGCCCCACGAGCCTTCCATCATGGCGGTGAAAGGGGCAAGCCAGCTCCCGTCGCGGTGCCTGGGACGGATGAAACCCGTAAAGCCTCCTTCTCGAAAGCTGCTGTCCCAGAGTTTTTTCCAATTGCCGGAGCGCTGCAGGTACTTGTGATAGTCGGCGGTTTTTCCCAAGCCTCTGGCCAACAGCGCGACTTCAAAATCGTCGGCGGCATACTCCATGTCCACCGAGCCCGGGCGGTCAAAGCCTTCGACAGACACGTAGCCAAGCTTAAGCCAATCTTCGAGGCCGCCACGCCCTTCTTTAATCGGGTCCGGGGGCACAACCTCCGCGTCGGTCACTTCGGCTTTGTACGCGGTTTCCCAGTCAACGTTCGCCATGCCTTTAACATAGGCGTCGGTAATCATGAACTCCGCATTACTTCCGCCCTGGGTGCGCCCGGTGGAGTTGCCGGAGCGCGCGTCGGGCAGCCAGCCCTCGTGACGGTAGATATCCACGAGAGAGCGCACGATGCCTTCTTCACGGTCGGGAGCAATCAGCGTCAGCAGCGGGCCGGAGGTGCGGAAGATGTCCCAGATGGCGTAGTAATCGTCATAGTAAGGTTCGGCCGATTGCCAGAGCGGATTCTCGCCGGTGCGGTCGGTCGGCATCAGCATGGTGTGATAGAGCGCGGTGTAGAAAATCTGCGCCTGCTGGGGCGTTTCGCCCTGGAGTTCGACCTTCCCCAGGGCCTTGTCCCACGCGGCGACGGTCGCGTTATGAACGGCTTCAAAATCGAAGCGGGGAATCTCCCGCTCCACGTTCTGCCGTGCCTGCGCGATGCTGATGAACGAAATCCCGATTTTCATCAGCACCTGCTGCCCGGCGTGGGTCGGGAAGGCCAGCCATGCGCCGGCGGGCTGGTCTCGCTGGCCGATGGCCTGCTTACTTCCCGCTTGGAGTTGGTTGTTGAGCCAGGTTCCTGACGCCGTCGAGGCCGTGTCCGTTTGAGCATAGAAAAACACGGTGTAGGGTTTTGCTTGCATGTTCCACCCGCCCGCCACGCTCGAGGATCCCTCAACCTCCGTCGGGGAGATGACATGGACCTCCGACCCGGTCACGAATTGCGACTCATGATACGCCTTGCCGCCCTGCAAACAATGCGCAACGTCGAAGAGAAGATTTGCCTGCCGGCTCTCGGCGTAGGTGAACCGGTAAATAGCCGCGCGGACGCCGGTCGCGATCTCAACCTTGATGCCGTACCTGGCCAGCCCGACGGCGTAGTATCCCGCTGAGGCTTTCTCCTCCCGGCGCGGCGATTGCGATCGCAGGGGCGCGGGCTCACCGGTGGCCGGCATCACCATAATGTTGCCGTACTTCGGTCCGCCGCCCGTGCCGCTCACGTGCGTCTGGCTGAAACCGCGAATGTCGCCCGTCGCGCTCCATCCGGCATTGGCGTCGTCGGTTCTTAACGGCATCATGTCGGGGCCGGGCCGGATCATTCCAAAGGGCGCCGCAGGGCCGGGAATCACATTGCCGTCTCCCGTCGTGCCCAGAAAGGGATCAACCAGCCGCGCGTATTGCGCATGGGAAGAGGGACCAACGGACAAAATCAGAAAAAGTACTGAAAAAATCCGAACCCGGGATTTCATGAGTCTCCTTATTGCCAGTTAGTTCGCCGCCGCCGGGATTTAACCGGCGCCAAGCATTAAAGCCAGAAAGGATTTTTCAGTCAATATGCTGGAGGACTTTGGGGAGATTCTGACGCCGGAACTCAGAGCGCAGAACGAGCATGTGCGCGCGGAAGCGGGCGCAAAAATATAATGCGGCGATCTCGATTTGCCGCTCCGCTGGCGGACTAGAGTATTTCCATTTATCATGTAGCGTATCGGGCGCTAAAAAAGAAGCCTTTACAGTCTGCAGCGGAAATGGACTGGAAGGCCATTTTCGCTGCACGCAGCAGTTGTTCTTCGGTCCGGGGAGCGTGGCCGCGCAGGATTTGTTTGATCTTGCTCCACATGGGCTCGATGGGATTGAAGTCCGGCGAATAGGGCGGCAGATACAGCAGCCGGGCGCCGGCGGCGGCAAGAGCTTCCCGGACTCCCCGGATTTTGTGCGTGGCCAGATTGTCCAGAATCACCACCTCGCCGGGGCGCAGGGCGGGTGCGAGCCCCTGGGTCACCCAAGCCAAAAACATTTCGCCGTTCATGGGGCCTTCAAAAAGCCAAGGAGCGCAGGGACCCTCCAGACGAATGCCGGAGATCAAGGTGCTGGTCTGATAATGCCCGTGCGGGATGCGCGCCAAGAGTCTTTGCCCACCCCGCGCTCGGCCCCGCAGGCGCGTCATCTTGGTGTTGGCTCCGCTTTCGTCCACAAACACCAGATGGGCCGTGAGCTCGGCCGCCAACTCCTCATGCCAGCGCGCCCTTTTTTCGGCGACGTCGGGACGCTCTTGTTCGGCGGCGACCAGAGTTTTTTTTAAACTTCCAATCCAGACGCCGCAGCCAGAGATCGACAGTGGAGGTGCGGAAAGGGCGATCCAGGCCCGCGCCCAACTCGGCCAGCGTGGCGTCGGCCTGTTGGGATAGAAGTTGGTGCAGACGTTGTTTTCGCTCTTCGGTGAGCAGCGTCTTGCGTCCACACAAATAGGTCCGGGGTTCCAGCGTGCGGCGTTCGCGAAACTGCTGGCGCACGCGACGCACCGCCGCGATGCAGAAGCCAGCAAACTGCGCGATCTCCCGCGTGCTCCGGCCTCGTTCGTAGAGTTCCAGAATGCGCTTGCGGATCGGAATCGGTATGGCTCGCATGAGCACACTCTGCCATAAAAGTCCGCTCTCCGCAAGCTACATTATTTATGGAAATGCTCTAGCCAGTAGACTTCCGTAACGGAAGCCATGTCTCGCTTGCTTTTACGTAATCTCTCGTGAGCCACGTTAGTCCGGGAAAACAACATACGCGCCGCTTTCCCGAGGCAAGCATATCACACGCGTTCTCGATCCGGCGCGTGCGCGTTTCCGGTTGCTTTGCTGTGGTTATCCAGAGAATCCAGTTCTGGCGCGCCATTGGCGTGATATCCGCCCACGATGCCTGCGCCCGTGGGGCAACTCCCAGGGCTTTCGACAGCTCCATGGGCATCCTGGTCTCCGGTTCTTCTCCAACCCGCGTAATCTCCACCGCTACCGTGTCTCCCGGATCCGCGCCTGCAGCATCGCACAGGGCTTCGTTCAACTTGAGCCAGTGACCTCCTTTGCCGATGGGTTCGAGAGCAGCTCGAAAAGGGAAGCTATTGAGAGTTCCCTCAACCATGATCGTGCTTCGGGATGAGAGTTTCGCACTCGCGTTCTTGGGCAGAGTGAGAAGTGCCCACGGTCCAATCTTTTCGCTTTCCTCAGGCCGAAATAAGTTGGCGCTAAAACGAATCGTGATTTGGTTTTCTGGCAACTTCACCAGTTTCATGTTCGCATTTTAGCGCGATTTTCATACCCTGGCAGAGTTCGTCTCTCTTGATGTCCTTACATCGTTCCCTCCTTTGCTGCACAGGCTTTGGGTGGAGATCCCGCGCTCTCCTGAAAATCCGTCATTCCCGCGAAAGCGGGAATCCATTCTATTCCGGAACAACGATGGACGCCCGCTTTCGCGGGGGTGACGACATATGTCATTTTCATTCCATTGGGTGGGTCGAAGACCCATGACCTTCACGGGCATTTGCATGCTTTCTCCTCCGCCTCGCGCCTTCGAAGGGCGGCTCCTTGAGGATCGGTAAGTATATCGAGCCACAGCGGGTGGGGCGACGTCTCGGCCTCGTAGTTGTCGTGCCAGTTCCACCACTTGTACGGCGGGTCCTGCGGGTAACCCTCGGGCGAGTCCTCCCAAGTTTCCTGACGGCCGAGCGGCGTGATATCGAGGTAGCTCCAGGTGCTGCCCAGCGCCTCATCGCCGCGGCTGTTGATGAAGTAGGTGCGGAACACCTTGTCCCCATCGCGGATGAATACGTTGTGGCCGTGCCATTGATCCACCCCGAAGTCGGCGTCGAAGCTGTCGGTGATGGTGTACCAGGGGAATTCCCAGCCCATCCGCGCTTTGAGGCGTGCGATGTCGGCCTGCGGCGCCCGCGAGGCCCACACCAGGGTCGTGTCGCGTGCGTTCAGGTGGGCGAGGTGGGCGACCTGATCGGCACCCAGAGAGCAGCCGCGGCAGGCATGCTCGGGCCAGCCGAACACGCCCGGTTCGAAGAAGGCACGGTAGACGATGAGCTGACGGCGCCCCTCGAACAAGTCGAGGAGGCTCGCCTTGCCCTTAGGCCCGACGAAACTGTACTGCTTCTCGATGGCCGTCCAAAGCATCCGGCGGCGCTGGGCAGCCATGGCGTCACGGGCACGAGTTAATTCCTTCTCTTTGACGAGCAGTTGCTGGCGCGCTGCCTCCCACTCCTGCTGCCACACGATTGGGGGTGTACTCATCGCGAGATGCCCTTTCGGTTGCTCCTTGTCTCTCTCTTTGCTTGTTGCCATGTCATTCCTCCTTTCTTTTTTTGATGCAGGATGAGACCGCCCGCCCTGAAACATTTTCCGAAGTTGCCGGGGCTGGCGCAGAGCGAAGCTCTGCGGTCTTGGCGTACCAAGGCTCAGCAATACGCACATCTTCGCTGTGCGCCAACCAAGTAGTAAGACCGACCGCCTGTCATCCTGAGCGGAGCGAAGGACCTCGGTAGTTCCCTGTGGTTCAGCGGCTCACGGACAACTGCAGAGATCCTTCGCTGCGCTCAGGATGACACATTCTGGGCGGGTGGCGCGAACGTGCCGTTCGTTGGCATGTCAGCGGTCCTCTGATGCTCAAGAGGCGCATCCATACCGACAACGAGCGTCGGGACGTTATGCGCCACCCGCGGCGGGCCGCGGTTGAGAACGGTCTTCCGGAACTCTCAGTGCTCAAGGGCGTGGTTGTTCTTGACAACCCGGATGCAACCCTAATGATGAGGGTGAAACGGTACCTCGCTACTACTCGCACCCATAGGCTCGGGACTGCCCGCAG
>CAWIUZ010000339.1:0-8092 GCA_963838915.1 uncultured Acidobacteriota bacterium | reverse complement strand
CATGCCTACATGCCCAATGCAGGTTACCCCTCGGTGCGGGGCGTGATTGCGGAGCAGCTTGCGAAGCGCACCGGACTGCCTTACACGGCAGATCACATCCTGATGACGGTCGGCTCATCCGGCGCCATCAACGTGGTGCTTAAATCCCTGCTCGACCCCGGCGACGAGGTCATCATCCTGGTTCCCTTCTTCCCTGAGTACCAGTTCTACATTGAGAATCACGCCGGCCGCATGGTTCTGGTGGAAACGGACAACGAGTTTCGCCCCGACCTTGCACGCATCCAGGCCGCCATTACCGCGCGCACCAAAGCGATCATTCTGAACTCGCCGAATAATCCCACAGGCGTAGTGTACTCCGCTGAATTCGTGCGCGAGCTGGAAACGCTGATTTCGAGCCTCGACCATCCGGTTACCGTGATCGCTGACGACACGTATAGATCACTCACCTTCGACGGGCTGACGTTGCCCGAGGTTCCCGCCGTGGTTCGGCGCACCGTAGTCACCTACTCATGGTCCAAAGCCCTGGCGATCCCGGGAGAGCGGATCGGGTATCTCGCTCTCTCGCCCCGCCTGCCGGAAGTGGACGCGCTTCGCAACGCCTGCACATTTGCTAACCGCACGCTGGGCTTCATCAATGCGCCCGCCATCTGGCAACAGGTGATGATGGAAGTGTCCGATTTCAAGATCGATCCCGGCTCGTACCAGGAGAAACGCGACCTGCTTTGGACTGGCTTGACCCGATTGGGCTATGAGGTCACGAAGCCGCAGGGCGCCTTTTACATGTTTCCCAAGGCGCCGATACCGGATGACCTGGCGTTCGTGCGCAGCCTTATGGACGACGGCATTCTCGCCGTGCCCGGCGCGGGATTCGGACGCACCGGATATATGCGTTTATCGCTCACCGTCCCACCCGGCACCATCGAGCGTGCCCTGCCCGGTTTCGAACGCGCCCTGGCCAGAAGTTCGAAAATCGAAAATGGAAAATAGAGACTGGAAAATGGAAATTGGAAAATAGAAACTGGAAAATAGGGAGAGGGAAATACAGACATAGAAATGAAGAACGCCCTCTCCCTTGGGGAGAGGGTGTCCCGCTGCCGGCGCTTTCATCAGCCGGAGTGGGACGGGTGAGGGGTCACTTCCTTAGTACCGCGATTCGTCCTGAACCGGAAAATACACCGTCGACTGACTCCTCAAGGTCTGCGGGTGTTTGCAAAGAACTGCGGACGGGGCGCAGAGCTCAGGCGCAGGTTTGCGCTACCTACCTGGCTTTGGGCCTAAGTTCCATGAAGAAACCCCTCACCCGTCCGGCGGCGGTTGATGAAGGCACCGCCGCCCGACACCCTCTCCCCACGGGAGAGGGCTATTCATCTAATTGGTGAGGAATTCATTCTAAATGATTCGCGCGGTTTCTATTTGCCGTACTTCATTTTCTATTTTCCAGTTTCCTTTTTCAGGTGTTAGGTCATCCCTCCACCGGGCTCGCCACGCGCGCTCCCCAAATCTCCGAGAACACCATGCCCGCCAGGATCAGGCCGGCGCCTACCAGCGTCCTGCCCTGAAAGTGTTCTCCCACAACCAGCCACGACGAGATGGCGGCAAACACCGGCTCGAGGGCGAAAATCAGGGCCGTGTGCGCCGGAGGGGTGTATTGTTGCGCCCAATTCTGAACGGAGAAAGCGACACCAGTGGCGAGCAACGCAGTCACCAGGATGGCCACCACCAGGCGCGCGGTGAAGTGCAACTTCTGCGCCGGAACAATGACCAACGCGACTGACGCAAGCAAGCCGACCACCAGGATCTGCACGGGGACGAGATGCAGAAAGGAAAATCGCTTCGTATAGCGCCCCACCAGCACAATATGAACCGCAAACGAGGTTGCGCCTACAAGCGTGAAAATATCTCCCCGATTCACGCCGCCCATGCCGGAAGGCGCAACCAGCAGGTAAATGCCCCCAAGTCCCAAGACCGCCCCTAGAAGAGTGGCGGGCCCCAGCTTCTGACCCAACGCCATCATGATCAGAGGAACCAGGATCACGCTGAAGCCCGTCAGGAAGGCGCTTTTCGAAGGCGTGGTATAAACCAGGCCCCAGGTTTGAAACAAGTAGCCTCCGAAAAGAAACAAACCCATGATTGCGCCGGGCAGGATTGTTTTCCCGCCCCACGCGGCCTCGCCCCAGAACGACCAGCAGGAGAAGCCCGGCCAGAATGAAACGCACGGCCAGAAAAGGCAGTGGGGCAGCGTCGGCCAGAGCACCTTTGACGATCACAAAGGTGAACCCCCAGATGGCGGTGATCGACGCCAAGGAGAATTCAGCTTTTGTCCGGATGTTCAAGGGTGGAACTCGAAGATTGCGGCGCGGTTCTTAGGCTTTCGACTATCGACTCTCGACTCTCGACTTCCCGAAGGCTCCCAGCAGATTTACCGGGCGCGACTCGAATTTCTGCCCGGCTGTCGAAAGGTCTGCCACCACCGGCCGGTAGAGTGTATGGCAACGCTCGCAGCGGTAAATCTCAGCGCCTCGGCCGAATTCCTTGAGGGCTTCGTCTTCGTCTCCAGTTGAAGCGAGACGGCGGCGGTCGTCGTAGTACCAACGCTTGAGGTGGCCGACGCAGAATTCTCCCTTGGCGTCTTTCTGATCACAGGCCCGCTGGCCCGGTTTCTTTTCTTTGACGGTGAAAGCCACGATGACCTCCTCGCTGGTCGTTCGCCATTCTGCTTGATCATTACAGAGTCGACAGTCGAGAGTCAACAGTTGACAGTCAACCATCGCGCTGAGGCTTGAACTGTCAACTGTCGACTGTTGACTGTTAATAGTTAACTTTGACCAGGCAAAGCCCTTGCGCCGGCGCGGTGGGGCCGGCCAGCGTGCGGTCGCGAGCCTCGAGAATTCGTGTGATGTCGATCGGACCCAGCTTCCCTCGACCAATCTCGACCAGCGTACCCACGACATTGCGCACCATGTGGTGAAGAAACCCGCTGCCGGTGACTTCGTAGATCAACATACACGTCCGGGGTCGGCGGAGAATGCGGGAGGCGAAGATTGTTCGCACCATGGTCGTCTCCGCTTTCTCCCGCTGCACAGGCAAGAGTACCTGTGCTACAAGGGCGTCCGCTGCTGCGAAGCTTGTGAAATCGTGCTCGCCTTTGAGTAGCTTCGCGGCCTGGGCCATGCGGCGAACGTCCAAGGGAAACGGATAATGCCAAATGAACCGGTTCAGAAAAGGAGAGGCGACTGGCGCCTGGAGAATGCGGTAACGGTAGGTCTTCGAGCGAGCGTCTTTTCGTGCGTGAAAGCGGAGCGGCACCTCACTGACATCTTTAATGCGCACAGTTGGTTGCAGAGTATTATTCAAGGCTTTCAGGAGATTTTCACAAGGGATTCTGCAAGCGGTTTGGAAGTTGGCCACCTGATTCAGGGCGTGCACCCCGGCGTCGGTTCTGCCCGACCCGTAGACTTGGACCTTCTCGCCTAGGATCCGCTCGATCGCCGACTCCAGGCGGTCCTGCACCGTCGGCGCGTCCGGCTGTCGCTGCCAGCCGTGAAAGTCCGTGCCATCGTAGGAGATGAGCAAGCGGAGGTTACGGAATTGATTCATTGAGCCATCGGGGCATTGAGTCATTGGCTCCATTCGATGCGAGCGGCAACGGCTCAGAAGTAGTCCGGTGCCAGATGATTATAGCGATAATGTGAAGCGATTGGTGCGATGTTTTTCTGAACTCTGAATAGCAGAGGAACGAGCGCAAAGGAAATGAGGTCGACCGTACGAGCAGGTGCAATGGCTCAATGGCTCAATGGCCCAATCTTCGCCCCGCACTCGCCGCAAAACTTGACGGGCACGGGATTCTCGAAACCGCACTTAGGGCAAACATAATCCTGGGGAAGGCGATTCTTGCGCGAGGCACGGCGCGCGGCGATTTCGCGTTCGAGCAGGGCATCGATCTCCTTTAACTGTTCCGCCTCCTGGGAGGCGGCCATCAGGGTAGCAGCTTCGCCCAGATAGTTTTGCTTGAGGCTCTGGTAATCCGGGGCGGCGAGTTTTCCGGATTGGTACTCGAACTCCAGGTCCTTGAGATTTTCGTAGACCACCAGCCGGCGGCGCTTCAAGTCAGCGAGCGGCGTGACATCCACCGGCAGGCTCGACGTTGCGGCGCTTTCCCGAGCGAGCAGGGGCATCGCCACGAAGGCGGCCATGCCAAGAGCAATCAGGGTTGCAAAGAAAGGAAACATGGGTTCTCGCCGGGTTGCAGAAAATCCCTCTACAGTGTCATCCTGAGGAGCCGCAGGCGAGGAAGGATCTCGCACTGCTCCGGAGAACAGTCAGAGCGAGATTCCTCGCTTCGCTCAGAATGACAGGCGTTCAGGCGTTGTCCGCTGCCTATTAATGATCATCCAGCTAATCTCGCGTCGTCATCCTCGATGCCTTTATCTCTTCTTCCACGGCAGCCAGCAGTTTCGGGTCCAGCGCCTTGTCCGGGACGCTGGCCAGCGCGGGTCGTGGTTTGCGCCAACGGCGTGCTACCGCGACCACAAACGATAACCCGGCAAGCAAACCAATGCTGGGAAGAATCCAAGCCGTCAAGCTGAATCCGTGGGCAGGGGGAGCAGCCAGCACCTGGACGCCGTACCGTATCGCCAGATCCTGGAGAATCGTGGTCTCGTCTTTGCCCGCAGCGATCTCTTGCGCGATAACGGGACGCATTTCCGCGACCGTCGCGCAATCGCGATGCGGACAGTGGTTTATGGTCGCGACGCACCCGCACAAGCACATCACCTGGTCGCCGATTGACTCAAGCGTCGGCCTCCTGGGGGCGTCTGCGCGGGTCAGGGAGGCCACACTGAGGCCGATAACCAGGACCGCCACCGTCGATGCGCATGCCACGTGCTTAATTCCGTGCAAGTAACCCCTCACCCGTCCCGGTCCGGCTGATGAAAACGCCGGCTCGGGACACCCTCTCCCCAGTGAGAGGGCTGTCACTCCAATGCGCTCCTAACCCGCATCGCTTGCCGAGACTGCGATGTCCTGTGTGCGGCGGATTTCCGCCATCTCGCGCTCGACCCGGCTGGGGAAAAGCGCCAGGAGGGTTCCGAGGAAAACCACCACTCCGCCGATCCAAACCCACACTACCAGAGGATTGACGAAAACCTCGATCACCGCCTTGCCGGTGTCCTCGTCGAGCCCTGAAAGAACCACGTAGAGGTCCTCAGAGAGCGTTGGGTGAATGGAGACATAGCTCGTCGTCTCCTGGCTGGCCTTGTAGAAGCGCTTCTCGGGATGCATGGAAGCGAAAGCGCGGCCGTCCTTGGTAACGGTAATAAGCGCGCGCGAGTAGGCGTAATTGGGAGTGTCTCCGTTAGTCAGCCCGTCGCAGCGCAACAGGTAATTGTTCACGCGCAGCAGATCTCCCTCTTGCATCAGAGCCTTGGCCTTGGCCTTGAAGGCTAAGCCGGCAAACCCGATAAAGAGGAGCACAATGCCTAAGTGCACGACGTATCCGCCGTAGCGCCGCGTGTTGCGCATGGTGAGGTTATAGATCGCCTGCGCAAAATTCTCGCCCCCGGTTTTCATGCGCGTCCGGGCGCCTTTCCAGAACTCGCCTAACACGCAAACCGCCACGAAGACGGAGAGGCACAAGGTCATCAAGGCATAGAAATGCCGCACGCCCTCGACAAGCAGAAACACGCCGAAGACTCCGGCGACGATCAATGGCACGATGAAGTTCCGCTTGAGGCTTTGGAAAGAAGTCTTCCGCCAGGCCAGCAGCGGCCCTGCGCCGGTCAAGAATAGGAGCAGCAGGCCGATGGGAATGGCCGTCTTGTTGAAGAAGGGAGCGCTCACGGTGACGGTCACACCCTGCACCGCTTTGGAGATCAGCGGGAACAACGTTCCCCAAAGCACCGCAAAAACCAGCGCCAAGAGAATCCAGTTGTTGAAAAGGAATCCGCTTTCCCGGGAAACCAGGGAATCAAGCTTGTTCTCACTCTTGAGATGGTCGAGGCGTAGGAAAAGCAGAGTCACCGAGAAGAACAGGATAATGCAGAGGAAAACCGAAAAGAACGGGCCAATGCTGGACTGCGCGAAGGCATGGACCGAAGAGACAATCCCGCTGCGGGTGAGAAAGGTGCCGAAAATACTAAGGAAGAACGTGGTGATAACCAGCACGACGTTCCAGACTTTCAGCATTCCGCGCTTTTCCTGGATCATCACCGAGTGCAGAAACGCGGTTCCCGAAAGCCAGGGCAGAAGTGAGGCGTTCTCGACCGGGTCCCACGCCCAGTAGCCGCCCCAGCCAAGGACGGCGTAGGCCCAGTTGCCGCCCAGAAGAATGCCGAGGCCCAGAAGGGCCCAAGGGACCATCGTCCAGCGGCGCGTGGTGCGAATCCAGTTGTCGCCCAGTTGCCGCGTGATGAGCGCGCCCATGGCGAATGCGAAGGGAACCACCATGCCCACGTAGCCCAGGTAGAGCATGGGCGGATGAATCACCATGGAGTGATATTGCAGCACGGGGTTCAAACCGTTGCCGTCGGGCGGCGTGAACGCCTGCGTTCCGGCTGCGGTCGTGAGTGAAAGCTCTTGAAAGGGGTTGGCAATGAACAGCACGAGCGATGAAAAGAAAACGCCCGTCCCCATAAGCACCGCAACCACGTAAGGCATCAGTTGGCGGTTCTTGTGCCGGTTCAGCAGGATAGCCAAAGCGCTGTAAATGGAAAGCAGCCACGTCCAGAAAAGCAGCGAGCCTTCCTGGCCGGCCCAGAGCGCCGCGACTTTGTAAAAAGTCTGCAGGTCGCGATTCGAGTGTTCGGCCACGTAGGCGTTGTGAAAATTGTTCGTGAGGATCAGGTACTCGAGCGCAGCCACGGCAAGCGTCAGCATGACGAAGAAAGACAGAGCCGCGCGCTCCGCGCTGGTCGTCAATCGCGAACTCCGCAACTTGCCGCCGATAGCTCCGGCGACCACCGCATAGGCGGCAAACGCCAAGGCAGCAATGAGGCCGACGGTTCCGAGTTGGTTCATAAACACCCTGTCGCACAGTAGTGGTGGCTCGCGAGCCGCCCCTACTTTACATACCTGCAACCTTGGCATTGCCCGTCGGCGAAACCGGCGCGGCCTGATACTTTGAAGCGCATTTCGCCTGGATCTTCTCTGCCTGAAACTCGCCTGTGGAAAGATAATTCCCGTCAATGATGGCCTGCGCGCCGTCTTTGAAGGTATCCGGCAAGGTGTCAGTGCCGACATAGATGACAGGAATGGAGTTCGTGTCCTGGGCGAGGCGGAAAGAGACCTTCCCTGCCCTACGCTCGACCGAGCCGGGCTTGACCGTGCCACCCACGCGCACGCGCTGCCGTGCCGCCCGCCCCTGCATGAGTTCGTTGACGGTAACGTAGTAAGTCTTGCTTTCCTGGAAGCCGGAGACACCCTCCCAACCGACTACGGCGAGAATGATACCTACACCAATGCCAAATTTAAGCTTGCGGTTTATCATAGTTCTGCCGGACTGGTGCCCCTAGTCGGCGCTGAAGGCGCTCGGACCTTTCGCAACCCCAAACTCAGATTCTGCACCCACACTGACACAGAGTCAACACTCAAACGAATTCGATAGTGCCTCAGTTTGAATTCTGGACTTTAGACGCATCTTCGTCTGCGGTTGCTGATAAAGCGGCGATAGAGGAAATCAACAAGAATGCCCGTTGGAAAAAACAAGACAATGACCCCAGCAATGTAGCTGTTGACCACAAGGTGCTCCGAAATTTGCGTGTGCTTCAGCACACAAACCGCCATTGGCCACAGCAATGCGGCCGGGATCGCGCTCCACAGAAAGAACCAAAACACGAGTGCCGTTATTTGCTTCAAAATCTGCACTCGCCAATCCTAACACTTCCAAGGCTGGCTGACTAAAGGGTGTGAAATTTAAAATGGGACGCTAGCACGAATTCGCAATCTGCGAAATTCCGCTTGACGAACGAGCCAATCGCGGATCTAATGATGGTGAGGAGGGGACCATTATTGCACGTCATTACGCGGAGGAAACTTCTCGAGGCGGCGGAGAAGCACAGAGATATCGGAGCATCTTTGGATGTGTGGTACCGGGTGG
>CAWIUZ010000338.1:0-6414 GCA_963838915.1 uncultured Acidobacteriota bacterium | reverse complement strand
ATGAAGTCTGCGCTCAGGATGACAGCGAAAGGCTCTGAATGACACGTCGGGTGAGGTTATCACACCGACCCTAAAGCCTCGCCCTTCCCGCAGCTTCAAACCATGGTGAGGGATTCCGGCTGGGGGAGCCGCAGATCACTAGCAGTTTTGGGAGAATGAGAAATGAGATACGCCACAAGTTTCGTTTGTACTTGCCTGCTCCTGATGGGCGCTGTCGGCGTCATCCGGGCGCAATCGGATCGAACCATTGTCCAGCCGCAAGATACGGGCATGGCGCTCATCAATCCCGGCATGGGGTGGATGGTCCATCACTACGACAACAGCCTTACAACCTATACGGTGGACTTGGAGCCTTCCGATACTGTGCCGGAATTCCCTGGCGTCAGTTCCGTGTATATGCGCCTGGATTGGTCCCATCTCGAGCCCGAAGAAGGGAAATTCAATTGGTCAATTGTCGACACGCCCATGCAGAAGTGGATCGAAGCGGGAAAGACCATCGCCTTCCGGTTTTGCACTTCTGAGGCGGAGGAGTCCGCGCCCTACGCCACCCCTCGTTGGGTGGAGAAGGCCGGGGCCAAAGGGTACCATCTCAAAGGCGAAGGAGAAATTGCCCCCGACGGCGCTATGTGGGAGCCTGACTTCAACGACCCGGTCTTCCTCGATCGGTTGGACCATTTCCTGGCCGCCGCCGCTGCGCGCTACGACGGCAACCCGCACGTGGCGTTCATCGATGTCGGCTCGTTCGGCGTTTGGGGAGAAGGGCACACCGTGGCCAGCACGAGGATCCCTTATTCCGTTGCTACGATCCGAAAGCACATCGATCTCTACAAAAAGAATTTCAAGCACACGCTGCTTGTGGCCAACGACGACTTCATGATCCAGGGGCGAGGCATCGAAGCGCTGGGCTACGCGCGCGATCAGGGACTTACCTTGAGGGACGACAGCATCCTAGTCGAACCAGGCGAGCATGCGTACTATCACGCGTACCTGTCGTATAACTTCTGGCCGCGCCTGCCGGTGATTCTCGAGTCGGAGCACTATGGAATGTCGAAAGAGAGCGGACACTGGGGAGACGGACACCTCTTGTTGCAGGCGGTCGAAGATTACCACGCGAGCTACCTGACCGTCCATTGGTACCCTCGACCCTATCTCGCTGACAACCGGGAACTGATAAACCGGATAAACCTGCGTCTAGGGTACCGCCTGCAACTCGTCGATGCCTCGTGGCCCGCGGAGGTTACGGCGGCCGGTCCGATGACAATCGGCTACGGCTGGCGGAATGCCGGCGTGGCCCCTTGCCTGCCGGGCGGCCATCCCACGATCACTTTCAAAGACCTGAAGGGCGGCATCGCAGGGGTGTTTGTGGACGAAGACTTCAACGTTCGCGAATTGCCCGTGGGTCCGCCGGAGCACGCCAGGATCATCTCGCGGGAGTATTTTGGTGCAAAAATCGAGGAAAACGATAAGCCCCTACTCACTTACACGCTGCCTCCGGCGCACATTTTGAAGCCAGGCACGTATGATGTTTACATTTCGGTCGGTACAGCTACCGGTGAACCTGTCATTGCCCTTCCGCTGCCCAATGATGACGGGCGCCGGCGCTATCGACTGGGATCGATTAAGGTGGCAGCCGGAAAATGAAGCAAGTTGGATGTTGCGGCAAGTGTGGCGTAACTGAAGTTCGCTGCCTAAGTCGCCAATTCTAAGGAAGGCGTTAACCCAGCCGCGGAGCGGCGGCAGAAAGTAGCCCACGCCGCGAGCCGTGGGACCGGATGCGTCGTAAATATTCACAGCCCCGGAAGGGGCGACAGCTCCGGGGCGGGGCCTCTGTCGCCCCTCCGGGGCTGCGATAATAAGGGGCTCCTCGATCCCACGGCTCACGCCGTGGGCTAATCTCTCTCGGCCCTCCGGGCCTATAACACGCCCGCTTCCCGGGCTGACTTAATGAACGAACTTGCGTTACAGGACACTCGAAAGGTTTGGAGACAATATGCGCAAATTTGTAGCGGTCTTAATCCTTCTGTCTTTTGTGTGCGCTGCGGGGATTGCTCAAGAAAGCGCCAAACCGGAGAAGGTGATCCCCGCCATCAACGAGATCGAACTCTGGCAGGAAGTCGGCCAACAGCCCTACGAATTCACCTGGACCCAACGGGAAGAAGATCCACACACTCTGGTGGATTTTGAGGATCTGCAGGGCTGGAACCTTGAGCTTTACGACGGAGCGCAGGGAGAGTTGCGCCGCAGCCGCGAGCAGCAGTTGTGGGGGGAGTATGTCGCCAAAATCGCTTACTCAGGAGTGCGTGAACAAAGCCGTGTGATCGCGCGCCCGCCGCAGCCCATCCCCATTCCGGGCGTATTTGACTCCGTGGAGTTGTGGGGTTACGGAAATCGCTGGAGTTGGGTGCCTGACCCCACCACTCCTCCCGCCGAGGTAGCCCTCTTGGTCCAAGACGCGCGGGATAAGGAATTCCGGATTCAACTGACCGATATTCAATGGAAGCAGTGGTGGCTGATCCATCGCCGCATTCCGCGTGAGGTTCTGAACCAGATTGTTTTGCCCGCGCGCCTCACGGGAATCGAGATCAGCAAAGCCACCAACGCCCAGGCGCGGAGCTTTTTCTGTGATAACTTGGCCTTCTACAAAGAAGAGCTGAAGCCCCTCACGTTCCAGCCCCAGCCGAAGCGTAATCTTAGGCCTTATCGCGGCCAGATCGTGGGGACGAACACGGGCCCTGGCACCCTGCCGTTCCCAACCCGCGAGGAAACGATTTTGCCTGCGAATTTCGAGAAGAATTTCAAGGTGACAGCTCGGGAAGTTTCTCCGCGGCATTTCGAGTTTCGGTATGAGGGTCGGGATACAACGGTGGTTTATGACTATCGTCCCGAAAAGGGCACCCTGGCGGAACTTACGGTGCGCGTGGGTAGCGCGGCGGCTTTCAAGCCCCTCATGGGGGGCGGGGTTCGATTCGTCGATACGCCGGCCAACGCTGTGGCGGAAGGTGAATTAGCATCCGCCAATCTTCTGGATGGAGTGGTCCACGCGAGCTTCCGCATGGGATCGCGTCGGGTCGAGTACGAGCTGCAACTGTGGCAGAAGTCGCTGGTGCTGGACGTTTGGTGCGAAGGTGGCGAGGCCACGGAATTGAGCTTCGGCGAAGTATCCGGCGTAAGCCATCCCCGGATGGTGGCGGTGCCCTACATCACCTATCAAGAAACCAATCCGCGCGTGCTCATCTCCGGCGATGGGGCAAGCCCCGTCTTTAGCTCGGTCTGGTTCGACTGGTACCGCTCGAGCGCCTCCGAACCCTATTATTCCAAAACTCCCAAGGTCACTGGCGACACCGCTGAGATCAACGGCGGGATGCGCTACTTACCCAAGACAGATGGCTCCCGCAACAATCTCTACGAAAGAATCTTTATCAGTAACTCGCCTGATTACGAAGAAACCTTGCCCACCATTGCCAACCCGCCGTCGGTGCAGCAGGCGCAGGGCAAGCAGGTTGTTTGGACGGTGAAGGAGCCGGAGTCGTTCGTCAAAGACCACGAGCGCTGCGCGCGGATCCGTTCCTATGGTCTCGACAAAGTGATGCAGCACAGCCACGAGGTCACCTGGCGCGATGAAGGGGATAGCAACACGATGAAGCTGCACGCCGCGCCCCAGAAGGGGGGCGACGCTATGCTGAAGTGGTATATTCAGGCCCAAAATAATATGGGCTGGCTGCAAGGCGTTTACACCAACTACTGCGACTTCGCCACCGTTAATACAAACTGGACTCCCGACCATGTGCAGCGAACGCCAGAGGGCGAGTGGCGGCGCGCTTGGCCCCGCAATTATGCCTTGAAGCCGGCTAAGGCTGTGGAATTCGATGATTACTACGCGCAGCGCATCGAGGAAAAGTTCGGCGTGAAGATGTCTTACACCGATGTGCATACGGCAGTGGCGCCCTGGAACTATTGTGATTTTGACGCGCGGGTGCCGGGCGCGGGGACTTTCGCGGCGACCTTTTACGCTTACGGGCAGTTGCTCCGCAACGATCAGCATGTCTATGGGCCCACCCAGTCCGAGGGAAGCTACCAATGGCTCTACGCCGGGTTGACCTCGGGAAGCTATGGGTGGGTTTACACCAAGGTGAACCTGCTCACTGAACCGCTGGATGTTTCTTTTATGCTGCGGAAGATTCATCCCTTGGAGTGCGACTACGGCCTGGGCGACACGGGTTACTATCTCGGCGAGATCGATAAGGATTGGGCCACGTCGCCCAAGAAGCGCGAGTATCTTGACCTCCTCTTAGCCTCCGCGATTGCCTACGGAAACATGGGCTGGCTGGCCACGGATTTTGATCCCAACGGGACATTCAACGTCGAAGCGATGGCGCGCTCGTACTACATGATGCAGCAACTGCAACAGCAATACGCCTTCGCTGAACCCAAAGCCATCGAATACGCCGACCGCGCCGGCAAATTTCAGACGCCCAGCCAGGCGCTGGCTTCCGGCGCCAACCGGGAAGGCCGCCTGCACGTAGTTTATGAGAATGGCACAGAGGTTTATGTGAATCGCGCGACGGCAGGGGTGTGGTCCGTCAGGGATGCAAGCGATACGCTCCACGAGTTGCCGCCCTCGGGCTGGCTGGCATTCAACAATCAGAGGCACTTTCTTGAAGTATCCGCCACCCTCGCGGCACATCGGTTTGACTACGTCCAAGCCCCTGAATTCGAGTTTCTTGATGGGCGCGGCCAGTGGACTGAATCGGGAAACCTGGGCGCGAGCGGCAGCGTGGCCCTGCGTCACACCGCCCCGGGCTTGCTGGAGCTGATTGATATTTACGGCAACGAACGGATCGACTTTCGAGCCTCGATCGCCACCTCGGTGGTTGCTTACGACGCAGAAGGTAAAAATCTGGGCAAGGTCGAACTCACCGAACCCAGGCCCGACTGGTACGAATTCAAGCCTGTCGCCGGTGGTCGACGGTACGTGTGCGCGGCCGGGCAGTAGGGCTCTTGAGCCCGAATTCCGAAGTTGCGAGGCTCTGTGAGAAGAAACCCCTCACCCGGCTCGCTACTCTCGCCACCCTCTCCCTACGGAGAGGGCTGAAAACCTTCGTCGTTGACGGCCCTCTCCCGCGGGGAGAGGGTGGCCTGCTGCCGGCGCGTTCATCAGCCGGAGCGGGCCGGGTGAGGGGTAACTTCCGAAGAACCTGAACAGCCATTCCGTTCTCGAGGTCAACTTCGGAATTCAGGTTGAGCAAGGCAGCGCCGAATGGCCGCGACCCAATGTGGCACGGCCATTTTGCACGGGCAGGATGCCGGTGCCACCGCACGTGCCACAGATCTTGCGGAGGAGAAGAATCTATGTCTAAGGATGTTGAGCTCACCCGCCGGGGGTTCTTGGATGCCACGGCGAAAGCTTGTGGACTTGCCGCGCTTGGCGGAGCTGGTCTGGCCTCGAAACCGGAAGGCGCGGAAGCGAGCACGCCGGCGACGTATCTCCAGGCTGAACCGCCAAACGCGCCGAAAGGTAACTGGCCGCAGGAGTATTCGGTTTACAGGGATGACGCAGCCGGGCGCTTAGTTCTGTCCACGCCCTATTATTCGGTGACGCATGACCTCAAACGCGGCGGCGCGATTGTCGAGATCCGCTATACGCATGGTGCCGCTTCCAACTTGCTCGTGGAACCGGTTGGGGCGTCCGTTCAGTTGGCCGCGCTCAAGCTCGCGCAGCACCTCACGAAACAGGAGGAGGGACCTCCGCTCACCGTCCTGAGCGAATTGAACGATTCCTCGGCCTCGGTTACGGTAACAAAATCCGGCAAAAGACAAACGGTGACCGTGGAGGCGGCCTTACGCGCGCCGCAGGCACACGATCTGGGCGCTCGAACTCGCACCACGTACGAGTACCGATGGGGGTTCATCAAGATCCACAAAGATTTCGTTTTCCCGGCTGAAGGAATCCGCGCTGCCGGGCTGACGGTGCTTTCGACGGTATTTCACCCTTCCCTGACACAGCGCGGTCATCGTCCAAACATCTTTGAGAATTCCGACGTCGATCCTTTCGGGATAGAAAAGGTTCGGTGGGGTGAGACCAGGCCGGGCAGATCCTTCGACGCGGAGTTCGGAACACGCTATGTTCCTCGCTACATTGTTCTTGCGAATCCCGGAATCGAGGGCATTGAATGGTTCGTTTCCGATGACCTGTCACAGTGGGATTACCAGATAACCGGCCAGCCCGGCACTGGGAACACTACGATAGGTCTAAGCCTAAAGCCGCTGGGCGTCCAACTCTCCATCAGCCCGCTGAGCCTGCCCTCCGGCCCTGATCTCGAGCGCGGAGGCTTCGTCAATCTTAGCGGCCGATATTCATTCGACTACTACCTCGGCATGTCCATTTTGGAAGGGCATGCCCCAAGGCGATGGCTA
>CAWIUZ010000337.1:0-33590 GCA_963838915.1 uncultured Acidobacteriota bacterium | reverse complement strand
CGTGTGCGTTCCTGGTCAACGCGTAGGTCGGAGGTTCGATTCCTCTTCCGCACCAATAAAATCAATGCTCTGTGAATATACCACGCATTTTTCGATGATCTCCATGCCGTTCACAACGAGGAGCGTAAAACAGGGTTTCCAGCTTTTATGCCTTCAATGCTTACACCGGTAAACGCCGCGGTCCGCAAGAAACTGAGTCGAACAGCCTTGGCCAACATACTGGAGAAACCGAAGGAGGAAGGTGTCCAGTCGTGCTCACCGGAACTCCCGAGTTCACTGGAGAGGATTAATCAATGGAAGGTCCACGCCCGCTCCGCGCCGAGGAACTTCCCTCGCTGGTCCGATTTATGAACCGCATGTACCACGCAGGACTTCCGATGGAGACATCGGTGAAGAGTATCCGCACCTGCTGAACGAAGGAAACGTCGGACGGTTGATCGTTGATACCGAGGGCGGCGATATCGTCTCGCACGTCGGGATGACGGCGGAGCAGATCTTGTTGAACGGGAGCCGCTGGCGCTGGCCCTCGTCGGGGCGGTCGCGACGGCGGTGGAATGCCGCGGCAGAGGCTACGCGACGCGCTGTCTGGATTTCGCGAGCCATGGCCACGACATACTCCACGCCCATTGCCTCCAGGAAGTCCAGCACCTGGGGATCGGCGAACCCGCCGTCCAGCCGCACCCGCACGCGCGCTTGGGGAAACGCTCGCCACACCCGCACCAGGAGACGCCACAGAATGCCGATGGCCCCCGCGCTCGCCACCGCATTGCCCGGCCGCAGCACCGCTGTGGCCAGGTACTGCTCGGGCTCGTCGTTGAAGCTCAAGAAGCCGACCACCGGCAAATAGCACCACGTGTCATAGTGACTGTTAAAGAAAGTCAACTGCTGCGCGCCGTGGGTGGGATCGTCGGTCGGGTCCAGGTCAATCGTAATGAGCCGGGCGCGGCCATGCAGCCGGCGACGATGGCGCTCGATCACGCACTCGGCCAACGCCTCGCCGAGGCGATAAAGCTGCTTGCGGTCCACCGCATTCTCAAAGCGCGACAGCGTCGGCTGCGAGGCCAAATCGTTGCCCTCAATCGGATCGCGCCCCGCCAGCATCTTGTGCACCGGGTCTTCGGCCAAGCGAGCCGCGTCATTAGCATCAGCATAACCGCACGCGATGCCGAAGATGCGCTGCCTCAGCAACTCTTCCAACTCGTGGTCAATTTTGCCAACTTGTCGCTGATCCACCAGGCAGTCGGCCAGCGCCTCGGTCAGTCCCAGTCGCCGGTCGGCAGCTTTCAGCAGGAGGGCGCCGCCATCGGAACTGCCCTGCCGCTGGTCAAATTGCGCGACGACGGGCTTCGGAAAAATATCGGGGAACAAAAGACACTCTGTTGTGATATCGTGACCCAAGCAAAAGCCTCCTTTGGTGCTTCAAACATCGTCATCTGAACGTGTTTGTACCACAGGAGGCTTTTCTTGTCTCCAAAATCATGAATTATGCGGGCTAGTCTCCTTTACCTTTGCCCTGGGCGGTTGGCACGTAAGCTTCGCGGTATCTCAGGCGCACTCCTTTGTGGTCGTTTCGAGCGGTCCTGGTCAGCTCCACAGCCAACTTATGACGCTTGCCGTCCAGGGTCTGTGGCTCGAAGCCCAACTCGTAGCGAAAATGGAGCTGCCGCAAGATCTCCTCCAGACCTTTTGCATACGTTTCGGGAGTCACTTCTAAGTATTGGCCTCCTGTCTGGGTGGTGATATAGTGCGCGATTTCTTTCTGCTCGGCAGGAATCCACCACCATATGTGAGGAGAGCGGCGGTCCCTCAGGCCGAATGCTATGGCCGAGGTTTCAAGAAGCTCGTCAATGAAGTGATCGGCCTCCGATCTGGGCATGGCACTCCAGTCCCCATAAAGAAATAAAAGGACGGGCAGTGGCTCTGGTGGGGACGTGTGGGTGGTACTGACGATGAGCTGCAAAGTCCTCTGAAGCGCTAACTCACCTGGCCGGTCGGTGGGGTGCGCCTCTGAGCATGGAGCAAGGACCTGCTCGAGCGCCGTGGACACCTCCTCGACGCTGTGCGTCGGGAGGAGGTCGAGTTTTGAATCGCCATTGTCACACCAATGGGCGACTGCGACCGAATCGTGTGTGTCCAAGTGCTTCAAGGCGGGCTCGAGTAGACCGACGTGGCCGGCAAACAGGCCCGAACCTTCTTTCTCGTGGCCCGACATGCCGCATTGCACAACAAACCAGAGTACGATCGGCCGGGTTTGTCGCCCGGTGTCAAACGTCTTTATCGAAACCGGACGACCGTTGTCGAGAATCTGAAAATCATCTCGCATCAAGGTCTGGTCCGGAAGACCGCTCCCGGCACTCAGGGCAATCACATCAACCAAGACCAGATTGGATGAGCTGCGGAACGTGGCTTCCGCGGCCTGCGCAGATTGAGCGGCGGACGGGACTTCCTGGCCGGCGCCTGCTATGGCGGGGAGGCAAAGTTGCGGCAATAACAGCACCGACAGCAGAAGCGCGAAACGGATCATAGGCTGCCTCCACTGGCATCGTAGCGGTGGCTTCGGACCGATCCAACGTGGCCAAGGGCTTAATCCCAGCCGAAAACGAGCAATCTTGCTGGTATAATGTGCTGTCTCACTCCTCGCGCAGCAGTGTAGCGGGATCAATGGTCAGCGCGCGTTGTGCCGGTATCCACGTGGCCAGTAGACCCAATAACATCATAGCCAGAGCCGTTCCAGCCAGGACCAGCGGATCACGGGGGGTTGCCTGATAGACGATGGCGGAAAGTAACTTGCTAGCCGCAATTCCCAGCAGCAGTCCCGCGAGTGATCCGAAGGTTAGCAACCGGAGCGGACGACCTAATGCCGCCTGCAACATTTCCTTGCGTTGCGCGCCCAGGGCGGCACGAATTCCCAATTCCTTGAACCTCTTGCTCACTGAATACGCTGCCATGCCGAAGATGCCGGTAAGAGCCAGCATCGCGGCGATCACACCCAGGGCGCCCAGCGATACCGCCGCTACACGCGCAGGGAACAGGTTTGCGTCCATCGCCTTATACCGCGTCTGGATGTCAACAGGCAGCCCCGAATCCAACTCCCTTAGTTTTCTCCTTAGGGCTGCCGCAAGTTGCGCCGGATCGCGACGCGAACGCAGCACCAGATAGGTCTGGCTGGAAGGTGATTGCACGAATGGGAAGAACATCACTGGCTGTGGATCTTCGGTAAGGCTGTTGTATTTTCCGTCTTCCGCAATACCCACAACCTGGACGCGCGTTCCGTCTGGCAGCTTGAAATATCCGTCTTCTGCGTTCGTTTTGGAGCCAAAGACTCTGCGCGCAAACTCTCGATTCACCACGGCGACGCGTGGCGCCTTCTTATCGTCATGCCAGGTGAAGTCTCTGCCCTGCCATAACGCTGTGCCCGCCGCGTGGAAGTATCCGGGAGATATACTGTACTGGATGGCGTTCCGCAGCGGCGTTGGATGTCCTCAGATCCGTTGTCGTCTCAGTAAAGACATTTGAACCGTTCGAGCTGTCAGCTAAGGGTAGGCCGTCCGACAATCCCACCGACTCGACACCCGGAATCGTCTGCGCCGCCTCAATCATGCGTTTTTGCATAGCGGGCACCCGGTCGCCGGTGTAGCCGGCCATTTTCAAATCACTGTCTACTAACATCGCGTCCCGCGGCTCAAAACCGAAATTGCCGTGAAGTGAGCGTACCAGTCCACGCAGAGCAACCATCGATGAAATGATCAGCACCGCGCAGATCGCAGTTTGCACGCCCAGCAAAAGATCTCGGGCGGTAATCCGCCGCCCCGCCCTGGCGGCTGGTCCCGCCTTGATGACCTCATACGGGTTCGTGTGGAGTACCTGTCTCACCGGGACGGCGCCAAAAAGGAATCCGCTGGCTAAACTCAAGAGCAGCGCGGCCAGATAGACGTGCGCGTCCGGATTCACCTCCACATGGATCATCGAATATCGCGACATGGGTTGCCACACGCTCAGCGCGTTCAATAGCAATACACTGACCCATAGCCCGGCAGCGCCTCCCATCAGTGAAATCAGCAGAGCTTCCGTGAAGAGCTGTCGCAGAATGCGCAGGCCGCCCGCTCCCAGAGCAAGTCGCAAGGCGACCTCCCTCGCACGGTCAGAGGCACGCGCGGCAAACAGACTGCCCAAGTTGGCGCAAGCGGCTAGCAGGATCAAACCGGTGAGCAGCATCAGCCCGGCCATGAAGGCGTGCACCGGGCGGCCAAAGTAGTCGCCAAAGAGATTTGGACGAGCCAAGCCAAAGGTCAATTTGTCGTCGTCTTTGGGGTAGGTCTTCTCGAGTTCGGAGCCAATCGAGTTCAGATCGGCGATCGCCTGTGCCCGCGTGACCCCGGCTTTCAGATGTCCGTCCACCGTGAGCCAACGGTTCGCGCGGACGTTCAGGCCGTTCCAGCCAGCCACTTGTTCCTGATTCACGATCGGCACAAAGAAATCGGGATTCAAAAACAAGATGGATCCGTGGAACCCGGGCGGCGCTACGCCGACGATGGTGAAAGGGTGCTTGTTCAGCCGAACCGTCCGGCCCAGTACCCCACGATCATCCTGAAAATGGCTGTGCCAGTATGCATAAGTGAGCACGACGTATGGTGCGCTGTTCGGTCCATGCTCATCGGAGGGGTGGAAGACGCGGCCAAGATACGGCTTAATGCCTAATACATCGAAGTAATTCCCGCTCACTTCATAGAGCCAGGCGAGGGATGGTTTGTCGCCTGTGTCCAGCCCTGCTGCATCGATGTTATAGGCTGCCAGACCCTCAAAACTGCGGTTGCGATCGCGCAGATCGAGATAGTTGAGGTACGATTCGCTCGCCAGCTTGTCGCTCGCGCGCTCGATTGTGTAAAGGGTCTGGGCCCGAGGCATATTCAGCGGGCGCAGAATCAGCGCGTTCAATACGCCAAAGACCAGGGCGTTAGCTCCGATGGCGAGTGCCAGCGTCCCATCGGCCACCACGGTAAACCTGGGAGATTTGCGCAGCATGCGGAAAGCGAAACGTAGGTCCTGTACCAGAGTTGCGATGAAGTCAAGTCCCATATGTCCTCCAACAGTGCAACCGAGTGCAGACCCAGCTAAGGTCTCGGCGCGGCTCGTCACGGGGATCCGTGACTTCCGGCCCGATCGCCTGACCTGCGGAAACGGCTCGGACAGAGCTCAACCCGAGCCTGTCCTACGCATGCCCCAGTTTGCCTTCAGTTCGCCGTGACGCACGGAACGCAGTAACAACGCCCAACCCCAACATCAGCCAGCTTAGCGCACGTTTCATGCCAGCAACAAGGCCCGGATGTTCTTAATTTTGCGGGTTCCGTTCGGTGGGTGGGGAGTTCGGGTGTCCGCTTTCGGCACGGGGTGTGCGGAATTGGGACGCAGACTCGAATTGTGCCAACACGATCCAAGTCATCTATCGAATCGACACTGGTTCAACCTGCTGGCAGAATTCCAGCTCCTCAGGCGGTCCACTTGACTGGGAGTTGCGGGTCGAGAGACAAGGGTTCGCGCGGCTTCGGCTTGAACTTCAGTTCCAGCGCCTGCACAAGCAGGTGGAGGATGGGACTTCGATTTTGAAGAAGAACCCGCGCCCATTCCCGCCGTTTCATCTGCGGAAAGTAAATTCCCCGGAATGCCAAACGGCTGAGCAGATGGATGAGGCGGTCGGCGTAAGACTTCGATTCCAGCCAACGGACAGCAGAAACAATCGTTTTGGGACTGTAAGATGCTGCCCATGCCTGTCGAACCTCCGCTTCCGCCTGCTCGGCGGTAAGGTCGAGAGGTGTGTGACCCATGGCAAAGGGCTTGAACTCCAGCCAGTGTTTCGGTCGTGAGAGCCGGCCGGATGAAAGCAAGCGTTCGTAAAGGGGAGTTGCCGGATAGGGTGTCAGCAACCCGAACACGGGAAGACCCGGCGGCCAGGAACGAATCTCTTCCAGGGTTCGCTCGGCCACGCCCGGGCGGTCGCTGTCCATCCCGAAGATGAAAGAGGTGATAGCATAGAGATTATGGCGCGCCAAGCCCTCCAGAATGGTTTTGTACTCTCCAGGTTTGTTGAATCCCTTGCCAACGCTCTTGAGGTTTTCCGGGACTATCGACTCGAGGCCCATGAAGATCCACTTGCCGCCGCTTTTAGCAATCAGAGAGACGAGTTCCTCATCCCGAAGCAGGTTCATGCTGATTTGCGCCACCCAGGGAACTTGCGCGTCACGGGCGATAATTTCCCGCAGCAGGGACTTGGTGCGCCGGGGATTGATCGCGAAGTTGTCGTCGATAAAGAAGACCGCAATCTTTCCTCTCTGGCGCTTCTCTAGCTCTTTCAGCATGAGCAATTCATCGACCACGCTTTCATTCGACCGAAAGCGGATCGAATCACCAAAGAATCCTGTTACGGTGCAGAACTCACAACCGTAAGGACAACCGCGACCAGACTCAATCGGGATCATGTGAAACGATTGCCAAGTCATGCCGAAGAGCGAGAGCAGCTGCCGCGCCATTTTGGGGAAGTGCCGGATCAGATTGAACTGGTCAAGGTCCATGTGGTCCCACGGGATCGCGGGATAGTCCGCAAGTGAAGGCTTGACCTCTCGACCATCCGCGCCCAGGGGAGCATAGATCTCCTTCAGAGCGCCGCGCTCGGCATCGGCCACAATCTGTGGCCAGGTGTGGTCGGCCTCGCCTAAAGCCACCGCATCCGCGTGGCGAGGTTCGCCGTCACGCCCCAGCGGTTCGTCGGGCACCTCCGTCACGTGAGGACCTCCCATCACCACTGGAACGCCCGCCGCTCGCACGGCGTCTGCCATCCAGTAAGCCTTCCGAATCATACGGGTCATAGCGCCAATACCCACGAGGCGGATGTTGTTCTCGCGGACGAATTCCACCAATTGCCCTCTCGTCAACCGTTTCGCGTTACCATCTATCAGAACCACCCTATGACCCGGAGGCGTGAGCGATTTCAGGAGGAACATCCAGAGGTGCGGCATGAAGTTATTGGTGACTTCGTTGTCCGGGTTATAGAGGAGAATATTCAACTGGAGTTTCCTTTTCAGCCCTGAGTTATTAACGCCCGTAAACCAAAACGTGGAACGTTCCCGGTACGGCCATTCGCCGGGGGGCGCGCCCGCCCGCTGGGGGAGTTTTAGGTGCCGCAAAATCCGCAGTGTCCACAAACACATTGTGCGACTTCATATCCAGTCCCATGGTCTTGGCGCCGTACTCCGTCTTTACCTCTTCAAGCGTACTGAAATCGTTGGGCGAATCCTCATGGAAGACATGGATCATCCCTTCGCGGGTTGAGGCGAAAAACATGCCGGTTTCAGGATCATAAGCGGCGGCGTCCACGCCCCCAGAAATCGGGAATGACTTGATAACCTGCCCGCTGTCGGCATCCATGACGACGAGCATCTGAGGTTCGCGCCCCGCGCTGAACAGCCGCCGGTGCTGGATGTCCATTGCCAAGGCCGTAGGGCCTCCGGCTGGCGCAACCGGCCAGCGCGACTTGATTTTGAGGGAATGGGTGTCAACCGCCACGACCTCATTCTTGCTTTCCAGATTTATATAAAGTGTCCCCGCGCCATCCGCGACAGCGAATTCCGGGGACCCTCCCAGGGCGACGGTTTCCACCACGCTCCCGCTCTTGGCATCGATGGCGGTGAAGGAGTTCGGGTCTCCTTCCATGACAAACAAGCGCTTGGAAGCGGGATCGTAAACAACGCAGTCGGCGTCGTCAGCGGCTTTCGCGTGACCGATTACCGTGAGGGATTTCAAATCGAAGATGGTCACATTTCCTTGCCCGCCGTCGCTGACGAAACCGCGGCCAAACTCGCCGGCCACGGCGACGCCGTGGTCTCTTTTGAAGCCGGTGATGTTGCCGATCAGGGCGCCGGTGTCGGCGTTAATGACCTGGATCGCTGTGCCGCGCGACAAGTAAACGCGGCGAGCGGGGGAACAACCATAATGTAGTCAAATATTCCCCGGTGCTGCCTGGAGCGGCGGCAAGAGAGTATTTCTTCAGCAGGTGGTAACCCCCTCCAGCCGCAGTTGCGAGTACAAGGCTCCCCGAGAGTGTGAGCCCTACCGACGCAAGACGTACCCAGGTCGATGCTAATTTCATGCGAGAACCTCCCCTCCGTTGCAGATGGTGGAACGATTTCAGCGCCCTCGTGAATAGGGCTCCAGTCGTACCGAGATTATCGAACTATTGCCTCGCCGGCCCGCGTGTATGCAAGCGTTCGATTAAGTCAAAAGTGCACCAGCTAATCTTCCTCAGGTTTGGGCGAACCGTCAGGCGCCACGCGAACCTCGGATCTCTCGCCTGCCTTGAGTACCTGGGCCTCGTAAGCATCGGGAGTCCCACTGCCGGCGCTAACAGCCTCAACCTTAAGAATCTTGCCACTTCCAGCGCTCTTTCGAATGGCGTTGCGCGCGGCTTCCGGAATGGAGCCAAGGGAAACTTCCTCTTCGACTTCCACAACTCTGCCGCTTGAGTCCATGGACACATCCTTGCCGTGGCCGTTCTTGCTTAATTGGACTTCGTAGATAGTTTTCCCTTTCTCCGTCTCCTTGCTTAGCCCCCGAATGGTGGCCCCTTTGCTTTGTTCCTTCACGGCCGCCTGAACGGCTGGTGGCAGGTCGCTCATGTTCACTCGAACCTCCTTGCCTTGGGTCGTACCGAGAGCAAGGTAAAAGCGGACGGACCCGATCGTGATCTTCGTCCCTATCCGCATTGGAGTTCCCCTTTGATCTCGAGTTTCCCTTATGGACTCCTGCCCGAGGAGTACTACACCTTCGGCCCCCGATGCCGTCAACGGCCGAGTTTCAAGGGTTCGCAGCTTTGAGCGCGTCGCGTGAATTTCTCGCTTTCAGAGTTTAGCGTTGCAACCTGAATAAAACCTGAAAGCAGGCTCCTGCGGGGGTATATCTAACAGCGTTGTCAATCAGGATCAGCAACATACGGCGCAAATAAGGAAATATGAGTCGAGGTATCGGCAGGCGAGTTTCTTGACCTTTTGCATTCCACGGGTGCGAATGTCGAATGGTGCAAGCTAAAATAGTCGCATGGGCCTTCAAATGAGAAAGTTAAAAACGATTCTCGCCGTCCTGCTGCTTGGCGTCTCGCTTCAGGGTTGGGCTCAGTCCGGCACTGGAGCCGCGCAGGGCTCCACCATCGCCCCGGTCGCAGTCAGCGATTCGCAACGGGCAGGGGAAAGGCCCATTTCGTGGAAGCAGATCGTACCGAATATCCTCCACGATCAGAAACCCGTCTGGACTTTTCCTGCCAAAGCGGCAAAAGGGGAACACTGGAGGCCCACCCTCACTATTGTCGGCGCTACCGCCGGTTTAGTGGCGCTAGACCCTTCGGACGCCCCGTACTTCCGCCGTACAACCGATTTCAATCAATTCAATAAGGTCTTCAGCGGGACAAACATGGGTGTTGGGACCGCGGCCGTTCCATTGTCGTTCTACGCGCTTTCCCTGATTCGTCGGGACCGTTACGGGCAGCACACGGCCCTTTTGGCTGGCGAGGCTGTAGCGGACGCGGAAGTCCTCACTACGGTAATGAAGGACGTCGACCGGCGCCTCCGTCCTCGCAACATCCCACCCAATGGCAATTACTCCGATACCTGGTTCGATGCACATGGAACTCTGTTTAGCGGCAGTGGCAGTTTTCCCTCCGGCCATTCCATCGCGGCGTTCGCCGTGGCTACGGTTTTTGCCGATCGCTACCGAAACCGTCGCTGGACGCCATGGGTTGCGTATGGGCTTGCCGGGCTAGTCGGTTTTTCGCGGATCACGTTGTCAGCGCATTTTCCCTCGGACGTCTTTGCCGGCGCCGCGTTTGGTTATGCGATCAGTCACTTCGTAGTTCTGCGCAATCGCTGAATTTACAGGGCTTATGTGTCTGACGGACGAAGAGTGAGCCTTACGCCTACCCTGGCTAAAGTCTCCAAACTTCTTGTCGATAAGTCTTATAGGGGAAAGGGAGACTTTCCAACGACGAATGCTATAAGCAATTCTTTGGTGCTGACAGCCGTGCCGGTTGAGCGCGCTCAATCAGCCCAATCGTCGCCGCCCGCCAGCAAGGTTTCTCCGTCCACAACGCAATCGGCTGACGCTCAAGGAGCGTATACAGTTCACATCAGCGATGCCGCTAAGGCGATGCAAGCGATGATGCAGGAAGCAACGGAAACCTCCTACCAGACCGCGCAAGAGGCGAGCCACGGAGATCTTCAAGCTAAGAGGCTTTTGGCGAAAGAAGAAGCGGCAAAGAAGTTGATGGGTTAGCCCGCTAGCCGCACTACGGTTCATCCTTGGAGAAAGCCTGCCAGCCAAGTCACACCTGCGAGCCTCTTCAGGAACACCTAATTCGCGTGGTGGCGATTTTGTCTACCATGGGTTCCAAAGCGGAGTCCCACGGGAGCGACTTTTCCAAGATTCCCTAACGGAAGATCGGTGCTTGTTTACCTTTTTTCGCCGGAGCGATCCGGCGGAGTTCGTCGGTGAAGTTTAAAACAAAGGTCAGGTGGTCTTCTCTGGACGGCGCTTGGGTCTGGTCCGCTGCTGTCAACAACACGGCGAGGCGTTTCCCGTCGGGGCTCACGTCCAAAGGGCGACCGCTACCCTGCAGAAATGGCACCGAGTTCGAGGTCCACGGCCGTGGCTTCTCCGGTTGGAGTCCGCCTCCCGATGCGGCGTAGGCTGCCACCATGATCCTGCTGCTGCTCACCTCTTCATAGAACAACTCCTTACCTTTCGGCGACCAACTCGGCCACAACCCCCCATTGGTAGAAATCTGCCACCTTCCCCCCGGGCCGGGGAAGGGCCGCACGTAAACCTCAAACCTGCCTGACTCATCGGACACGTAGGCGATCCAGCGCCCGTCGGGTGAGAACATAGGCTGGATTTCGTTGTTCGGCCCATTCAGGAACGCGAAAGGTTTGCCCGGTTTCCATCCCGCTGTATGACTGCCTTCCATCGGCAGGATCATGATGTCAAAAGCTGTTTGCGGGTTCGTTTCCGTAAAGGCAAGGAATTTTCCGGTAGGATGCCAGGAGGTGGGAACTTGGGGATTGTCGCCTTCGGTGAGGCGCTGCACCTCTCCGGTGCCATCCGCACGCTGCCAGTAGATGTTTTCGACACCCCGCTTGGTGCGGTCGGAGGCGAAGGCCAGGCGCTGCCCATCCGGGGTCGACACGGGTCTGGCGTTGTATCTATTGCCGAAAGTGAAACGCGATGTTGTGTCGCGCTGCTGTTCGTACACCCATATGCCTACGTCTCCGTTTGTATCCAATCCCGCCATGGCCAATCGCCGGCCGTCCGGTGACAAACGAAGCTCACCGTACTGTCCGCGTGCGTTCAGTAAGGGGGTCCTCTTTCCATCCGGAGTGATCCAGAATATGGCTGACTCCGAAACTGTGCTTTGACCGGGGAGGTAAAGCAGAGTTCCGGTTGAGGAAAACGAAAACTGCGCGCTCCCGTGAACCGGTTCACTTTTAACTCCCTCGATAGCGGGGACGGGTGCGCGAGTGGTTTCCAGCCGGTCCAGGTCAAACGGCGCGGCGAACAGCGTTCCATTGTGAAGAAAGACCAGATAGCCCCCAGGCAAGTAGCGTCCATATGTTCCGCCCCGCTGGACTATCTTTCGCTGGCCTGTACCGAGTGACTGCACCGCGATGTTCGCGTCGTTGAAATTGCCGCCGTGCGAATCCGTAAAGAGGACGGCCTTTCCTCCCGGCAGCAATTGCGGCCAGCGATGGGAGCGTTCTCCGGTAGATGAATCGATTTTGGTCAGTTCGGTAGGCGTGCCGCCCATGTCCGAAACACGGAAAAGCCCGGAGTGAAGCGTGGGCGCGAAAACGATATTGCCGTCCTCCCCCCAGTCGCCGCCTCGTCCGGTCGGCGCATCGCAGAGGGTAAGCACGGCCCCGCCCGCGACCGAGACTTTCTCCAGCTCGCCGCCGGCGAAAAAGCCGATCCACTGCCCGTCAGGCGAAAAGAAGGGAGCGTAAGCGTTCTCGGTACCGGCCAGAGGTGCTGCCTCGGCACGATCAAGCCGCCGGACGAAGAGTTGGGTGGGGCTGCCCGTGCTGGGGCGGGGAGTCACTAAGACTCCAGACATGTCATTACCGCCGCGCTCACCTTCAGGAGATCCAGCTTTATGTGGGCGTGCACCGAACGCCAGAGTGTTGCCGTCCGGGGACAACGCTGCGGCCGCGGCGAGGGTTGCATCGAGCGAGACATCGGAGCCGAGTTCCACGCTCAGGCGCAGCGGAGCGGCGGGCCGCGCTGCCGGCCGCAGGGCAATCCCCAACCACGTACCGAGGAGAGCGACAGCCAGGACTGCGGCAATGCCCCATTGCAGTGCCCGCCGCCACGGCGGGCGAGGCCCCAGCACGGCCACCTGCGAGGCTGTCTCATCTTGTGGGGTCTGCGGATGAGCGATCAGACCTGCGATCACGATCCGCGCCTCGCCTATCGCTTGCAGGCGCTGCTTTGGGTCCTTGGTGAGGCTGCGTCGTAGGAGACTAATGACTTCCGCCGGAAAGTGGCTGGGAAGCGACTTCCAGTCGGGCTCGCCCATGATCACCGCGGCCAACGTGTGGGAAACGTCCTCACCGGCGAAGGCCCGTTTGCCGCTCAGCATCTCGAAAAGCATGGCGCCGAACGACCAGATATCCGAGCGCCGATCTACCGTCTTGCCCCGGGCCTGCTCTGGACTCATGTACGCCGCGGTGCCCAGGATTATGCCGGCGTGCGTCGCCATCGCGCTGATGGTCGGAGAGGTGTTGATGCTGCCCACTGTGGGGCTGTCCTCCAACGCTTTGGCTAAACCGAAATCGAGGATCTTGACCGCGCCGTCCGGCCTCACCTTGATGTTGGCAGGTTTGAGGTCGCGATGGATGATTCCGCGCTCGTGCGCGTATTCGAGCCCCTCAGCAATTTGCTTGGCGATATGCAGGGATTCGTCAAGCTGTAGGCGCGGCCCGCGTGCCTCCCCATTGTCCTCGGACCCGCAGACTCTTTCCGCCAGCGTCGGTCCCTCGACCAGTTCCATCACCAGGGCGCAGGTACCGCCGGACTCCTCGAGGCCGTGGATCGTAGCGATGTTGGGGTGATTTAGCGAGGCCAGCAATTGCGCTTCGCGCTGGAATCTTGCCATGAGAGCGGCATCTTGGGCCAGGGCTTCCGGCAGGACTTTCAGCGCCACGTCGCGTCCGAGCTTGGTATCGTGCGCTCGATACACTTCTCCCATGCCGCCCGTGCCGAGCAGCAAGAGGACTTCGTGGGAACCCAATTTAGTGCCCAAACTGAGGACCATCGGTCCAGTTCAATATACACGAGCCGCCGGACAAACGTAGAACCCGTTGCAACGAGGCACTAGTATTACTATGTTAAGTAGTGTCCTCAAAGACTCGATTGAACTTCGTTCCGCAGAAGGGACAGAGTCCGCTCCATCTCACCAGCCAAGGCTGGATCGTGTGGAGAATCTGTTCCCACGTCGCACCAAGAGTTTTTTTTACGCCGTAAGTAGACGGTCAGGATAAAGAGATAAGCCACGGCGGAAAGTACCAGATGATGATGAAAGCCTCTCCAAGAGCGGCCTTCGAAATGGTCCAACCCCAAGTCATCCTTGGAGCGCTGAAAGTATTGTTCGATGTGCCAGCGGGAACGGCTCAGTTTCAAGCAGCGGGCTTTGGCGGGGGGACGGTGGAGATGGGCCAAATAATAGTGATAGGGTTCAGGATCCCCCGTCGGCCAGTCCACCACCAGCCAGACTTTTTCCAGTTCGCCCCCCGCGTGGCGCAAGTCGTGTTGCAGAAAAACCTCGCGCCAAGCCAGACGCGTGCGCCGGGTTTGTCCGCCCGCCGTCACCCAAGAGCACTTCTTCCATTCGTTCTCCGGGATCCGGTCGGTCAACTCCGCCAGGGTCGCGGCGGGAGGCTCCCCCTCACAGACATAACGGCGAACCCGCTTGACCTCGGTCCGTACCTCGCGGTCCCATCCCTTGAGCGCCTGCCCGTCGACTTGCAGAAAAAACTCCAGCTCCAGGTCGCGCACCCCGGCGCGAAATTCCGCGTTGTTGCCGTAGGCGCTATCCCCCAAGACGGGGGCCGGGGGAACTCCGTCGCACCGCGCTTGGCGCAGGATCTCCAGCGCCAGCTCCGGCTTGGTGGCAAACGTCACTTCCTCCGGGACGCCGGCGGCCTGGCAGCGTTCCCGGTCGGCGGTCCAACGCTCGGGCAGATACAGCCGCCCGCCCACCGGCGCGGCGATCCACCCGTCGCTCACCACCACTTCCACGCTCACTTGACAGTTGGCCTGCTTGCCAGCCGCCCCACAATATTGATGCCCAACTCCCGCCGAGTGCGAACCCTGCTTGACCCAACCGGTTTCATCCACCACCCAAGCCTCCAGCGGCTCCAAGTGCGGAATGATTTCCTGCCGGATCGCCCGCCACAACTCTTCCTCCTTCCAGGGGCTGTCGGTAACAAACTGTTGCAGACTTTGCGAGTCCACGCCCAGCCGCTCCGCCATGGGGATGATCGATTTGCGTTGACCGGGCATCAGCAGGCCCTCCACGTAACGGGTGGCCGCCACGCGCCGTTCACTTCGGCCGAGTCCGGCAATCAGCGGATTCAGAAACTCCAGGAATTGCGTCACGCTTTCTTTCCAAAGCTTGGCGTTCCAGACGATGGGTTTCATGCGCCCATGCTAAGTCATACGAAGGAGAATTGCAAGAGCTACATAACATAGTAATACTAGTTAGCCAACATTTGGACACGGTGGCCTTTGTCGCGCCGTACATGTGATCCATGCGTCGTTTCTTGAACAACAGCGGGGCTGTAGGAAAGCTGGTAAGCGGCTGGGAGTTAAGTGGCATCGCGTCGGCCTCAAGCGGGCGCCCGCTGAACATCGTAGTAGACCGGAGCCCGTCGGACCTGCCCGACGGCAACAGTAACGATCAGCGGCCGGACCTCGTCCCCGGCGTCCCTGCTTGCCCGGCCAACCGAACCATCAACAACTGGTTGAACGAGACCTTCCTCGCGGACGGTACGCCGGTCAGCCCCTTCGTTGTCCCTGCCGCGGGCACGTGGGGAAACCTGGGACGCAACTTCGGACGTGGACCCGGTTACTATGAAATCGACACGGCGCTCGAGAAGGAAACCGCCATAACTGAACGGCTGAACCTCAAATTCCGAGTCGAGGCGTTTAACGTGTTCAACCATCCCATTCACGGCGATCCGGCCACCGATATCTCGAACTCTGCCAGCTTCGGTGTTATCACTAGTCCACTGAACACCGGTGCCACTGGGATCGGCACGCCGCGGCGCATACAGTTCATGCTGCGCCTGGAGTTCTAAGCGTCCTTGGAGCGGCCAGCGCGCTTGAGCATTACGGCCGTGGTTACGGTGGGGCTCGCCTGAAGATTGTCGGGCTCCTCAGGGATGCTGTGTACCGCGCCAGGCGTGAGGCCACGTGCCACAATCCGATGTTCCCTTCGCCTTCGGCAAAGTGCCGGCCGCCGGAGTGCACTTGGCAGTTAGTAATGACACTGCGGTCGACGCGCGAGCCAAGGACGCCAAGGCTTCGGGCCGGCCGCAGCGCTGAGACGCGGTTGAATCTCTTCATCAAGTCGAAATCAGTGAGAATCGCGATCATGACACCGGTTGTCATCGCGATCCGAGTCATGTTTCGACATATCAACGAAAACCAAGCCTCCAGGATTAGAAACACCCGTCACGATTGGCGTAATCAGTCCAGTCGCGAAGTCGAGCGTGCCGACAAACGGACCGCCGTCTGCTGCCGTGTACGCTGTTCCAGGCGCAAACGCGTTTGTCGTCAGTTTGTACACTGCATTCAGTCCCTTATCGGCGAAAAGAATAAAGCCTTCGCTCGAGGTTGCGAAATTCGTATCGTCCACCTCGACCGAAGCTACGGTTCCTGCGGGTGGTAACCACGTGAGAGGCACGTGCAGCACGCGCTGATATGCTGACCCGGGATCGCTCACGATGATTATTTCGTGATCTCCCTGGCTATCCAGAACGAGGTTGCCAAAAGGATCAAGCGTCATCGAATCAGGGTCTTGCAGGTTCAACTGAACGCTGCTGCCAGTGGGAATGTCAACGGCGCTCGCATCGCCTTCCAAAACGGGATCGAGATTAACCTGATTTCCGTCGAAATGGACCGAAACGATTGCCGGAGCGGTGTTGGGGTTAATCAGAGGATTAGAAGCACTGAGGTACGCCTCACATCCACGGAAAGCAATGTCATCGTAGCCACCTCCGTGGGGACCGGTGCCCAGAAAAAACAGTCTGCTTGCCTGAGTATCCGGATCGATGATTTCCAATCGCGTGTTGCCGTCCTCATTTTGTATTGCCCACAGTAGGTGGGTGATCGGATCGACATTAAGCCCATCGTTGTGGCCTAGCACCGTGTAGGTGCGCACAACGCTTCCGTCCATCCGATATTCAACAATTTGGCTGCTGAGACCGTCCGATCCATCCGGCGCGTGGTTGTCCCCATATCCCACGAACACGTGATCGTACCGCACCACAATGGAGTCGGGAGCACTTAGTCCCGCAGGTGCCGTGGCAAACACACTTAATGTGTAGGGAGCGTTCGCAGTCTGTCCGAGAACGGGAACCGTCGACCAGCCGGAGAGCAGGAAAAACGCCAGGGCAGAACGAAGCGGAGTTGTACTCTTCATGAGTTTTCGGCCTCCATAAATTGTCAGGATTCTAGGCCCACGTCAGGGTAAGCGATGAAGAACACAATACTGTTACAGAACGGTGAAGATCCGGTGACGCTGAACGGAGTAGCAAGCAGATTGGAAATGCATTCCTCGCGGCACACACTTTCGGCGTCACTTCGCTTACGCAGCTCGCTGCATTCTGCCGGGTCTTAACAGTGTCGATCCCGCCCAGAACTCGAGTCGCACAGCTCTTCGCCTTCTCACCTTGAACTGCAAGAACTGAAGGAGGTTAAGATCAACTCATCAAAATCATCAAGATCAACTCATCATTGACAATTAGCTCGTATCCTGGTAACTTCGCACTCGGGTTCCTCCACAAACAAAACACTCAACGAATCGATCGAGAGGTCCACATGTTCGTTGAATTCCAAGTCAGCGCCACCTCTCTGCTGAACGCTCAAAAAACAGCTATCCAGGCTATGAAGCTTTGCACGCCCGCCCCGATTACGGTGGGGCCGGTCGAGATCTTCATCGACCGCATCGAGTTCGGCGACAATGCCCTCCGACACAGCAAGCCGGTCAACTACACTGTTTCATACCAGCAACCCGGGGGAGTTGACAGCCCAAGCGTCATCGAGGTCCCAGGCTTTCAGACCCAGATCGCGCAACCCGTCACGGTTTATGTAGGTGCTTTCGACAATTTACTGGCCCACCCCAATGGCACTCCGGATGTCATCGTCCCCTTTCAGCTCACCTTCGTCACCGATATCGATTTGACCTCCAGCGGCCTGACGTGCTGGCTTCGGCTCGGCAGCACGCAGGTGGAGCTTGGACCGCTGCCATTTATACCGCCTAACTTCTCTCCCCAAAATATCCCGCTGCCGGTCAGTGCCGCCCAACTCGCTCAAGCCGTGAACCAGCAACTCAGCACGCTAGTGCCCGACCGCGTGTTCGCCATCGACATTGCGAGCGAGTTGCCAATCAAAGCGAACTTCAACCCTGTGCCTGTGACCAATGCTGGCGCCACCGTCGATTCGCAGTTGCAGCGTTTGGCTCTGCGCCTCGAAATCAATCCTCCGGCTCTGAATCCCGACGTCCCCTGGCGCGATTTCTATAACGGCATCCTGGATGATCACCTCACCGGAGCTGATTTCAGCCTCTTCGTCGGGGGCGACTACATTGCCGAGGTGATCAAGACGCTGGTCTGGGAAGCCGTCTCCGGTTCGCTGCCCGATCAACTCGAATTGTTTATTGATGCTACGTATTCCAATGCGGGCGGACGGGCGACAATTACGGCCGACGTTCTCGGGATCTATCACCTCGTCGGCGATTTCATCAAGCTGGAGGCTAACCCGCACATTCCCATCACATTTTCTGTGCCCGCGCAGGACTATGTCGCAGTCGATGTGGGCATTCCGAACATCCAGGACCTGATCGACCGCCTGGAGCACCTGATGCCTTCCTGGACCGGGCCTATCGGCGACTTCGTACAGGGGCTCATCAACTCCGCGCTGTCGGGAATCACACTGCCCGATCTGCCCCAGGAGTGCAATTGGTCGTCCGATAATCTTCATTGCGAGAAATATGTGACGCTGCCGTCTGTGCCTCCCGTGATTGCCCCGGTAATCAC
Source organism: uncultured Acidobacteriota bacterium (assembly GCA_963838915.1). GTDB lineage: Bacteria > Acidobacteriota > Terriglobia > UBA7540 > UBA7540 > CAVROP01. The sequence continues at coordinate 15,240 of CAWIUZ010000337.1, read as the reverse complement.
CGGGCTTCTCGCGCTCGATACGGGCTTCGCCCTTACCGGCTCATTCCGCGCGCGCACCTTCACCCTGGGAACGCTCGAAGTAAACGTCACCCCGTATCAGTTTGTGGCGCCCAGCTTCTCCTGCAGCGGGGCTGGGCCCGAGCTGGTGGCCGCCTTTGCGGACGATCCCAGCGCTTACGATATCCTTTATGCCGAGATTGCCATCAGCTATAGCGGCACTATCCCGGTCTATCTCTGCAGCGCTACTGCTTTGAACGATCCTCTGGGTGTGTTCCCCGCGAGCGCGATCACACCGGATTCCGCCACGAACGGCTTGGACATTGCCGTCCATCCACCCGTTCCGCCGGCAAATTACTACACGAAGCCCTACCCGTGCGACCTCCTGGTGAGGACCACCGCCGGCGCGCGCCTTCTGAGCATCCCGGCGCCGCCTCTGGTCACTCAGGCGGACATTGACCGGCTGACCGCCGTGATGGTGGAAAAACTCGGAAACTGCGAGAAGCTGATCGATCCCTGGTTCCTCGGGCAAATCCGGTACAACCCCAAGTGGATTGTTGACCCTATGAGCAGCGAGGGCATTCTGCACCTCTGGCAAATCGCCGTGCGTGGGCTGGGAGAAGGCGAGGCAGTCACACTACTGGATTCCGCTGGAAAAGCGTTGGTGACGGCAGCCGCCCGTGCGAACACCGCTGTGGAGGTTTCGGCGTTGCTCGCACCCGCCGGGGATGACGAGCTTACCATCGTCCACGAAGCGGTCCGCCCAGCGGACGCCGCGGTCGGAGCAGCCGCCGATCGCGCCATCGTCATCGGACAGCAGGCCGTAAGACAAGTGGGCAACGTCCTGCTGGACCAGCCTTGTTTGGAACTCCATGCGGCGCCCGTGTTGGGAAGACGATGCGTGCTGGCGGTTATTAACGGTGCCATCGCGGCATTCGATCTCACCAATCCTCAATTTCCAGTTAGAGCAGGAGTCTGGCGGCGACCAGGCCTTCGCGGCGCGCGCCCGTGGCGTCAGTCGGTGCTCCTCTTCGGCGACGAGGGTCTCGATGCCATCGATTTAACCGGCCAGAGCATTGTCGTCTCCGAGCGCTGTGAAACCGAGGGTATTCTGGACGCCGCCGTAACCCCCGGATGGGTGTTCGCAATTTCCGAGGAGGGGCTGCGAATCTATGACTCGCAGCTCTGCAGAGTTGGAGCGATGCCGATCGAGGGCGCCCACGCCATCGCAAGCATTTCCGGCAAGCTTGTGGTTGCCGGGCACAAGGGCCTCGCGCTCTACGACATTTCCCAGCCGCGCCATCCGCGCTTGGAAGAAACTTCCAGTCCCTCCAAAGTCCAGCGCCTGGAAAGGCCCATGGGCGCGGGACCAGGTATCGTGCTTGCGACTCTAGATGACGGATCGCTGCAATCGCTCCGCTTGGACGCGCACTCAATCGAAGCAACTGCCACGTTCCCTCAAAGGCCCTGGTTTGCCGGCTCCGTGCACCTCGGAGCCGCCTTAGTGAGATTCACGCCAGGTGGAAGTTCTCTTGAGTTCAGCCGACTCGGAACTATAAGAACACTCTGAGGCTATGCACCGTCCGCTGGGGCGCGCAGTTCCTCATGCGGCATCCCCTCGCTGTCATGATACTTGCACTATGGTGCCTGAGTCTGCGCTGGCTAACGCCGATCACCTCGGCGCTCTCCTTTCTTGAATAATCCGCGACGACTGCGGAAGCTAATCTACTTTTCGAGAGCTATCAGATCAGGGTCGATGGATTTCACATGGCCCGAGTCTCGTCGTGTTAATTGCGGGTGAGATTTTCGACGAGCGCACCACGACCAGTTGGCCATCGTCCGATATGGTGGCAGGGCATTCAGGCCGAATGACTTTAACTTGCCTTAGCCAGTGGTGAAGCTTGCGACGAAAGAAGCGGTCCGCCGAATAGTCGGTGGTGCCTAATTGCTGGTTAAACCCCTGAGGTCCAAATAAGGGGATTCGGACCTGGGTGGCATTCAGAGTCCAGCTCTTCCAGACAAGCCAGATGTAGAAGTCCAGAGTTCCAGGAGCGTGAGCAAGGTAAGCGATGGCTTCGCGCTCTACAGGAATGCGATGTTGGTCGATTTCTTCATGAAACGCCTCGCTAAGAGTGATGACGTTATCGTGGCGTGCGAGTTTGGGTGCCCGGAGCGGTGGGGATGGTGATTTCATCGGGCGCCACACTGCACGATCTCAACGGCTTTTCGGGGAGTTTGCGCCTGCGCTACTTTGGCCCGCGCTATTTGACGTTCGACGACATTTATCGCTCGAAGGAAACAGCGCTGCTCAACGCGGAGGTCGGTCGCAAAATTAACAACACATTTCGCGTTTCGGTCGTGTTTTTTGAACTTGCTCAACCGCCGCGATCACGACGTTGACTGCGCCTATGTCTCCCAAGTATCGCCGACAGCCCCGCCGGCATTCACAGACGTTTTCCACTCCCGTCGTACCGTTTCAGGTGCGGATCAAGATAGAAGTAACCCCACATTTCCGTCGTTGATTCCAGCTACGAATCGTCGGGTGAGCCGGAGGTGTTAAGGTGGAGTGCCTTGAGACTCGTGACGTGTGTCCCGATGGTTGCTCGGGGCGTATCGTCGGCCACCCTACCACGACGGCAAAACGGTCGCGACAACCATCAGCTCGTCGGCTCGATGCCGATATGATCGTTCACGGCGCCCCGGATTCGCTGCTTGCAGCCCAGGTAACGTTCCGTCGTCTGAACTGAAACATGCCCCAACAGAAATTGAATTTGCTCCAACTCACCTCCAGCCGCATGGCAGAGCCTCGCGCACGTTCTCCGGAGGTCGTGCGGCGCGAGTTTGGCAATTCCGGTTTTCCCCGCGAATTCCTTCACCACGTGCCAGACGGCCTTCTCAGTAAGCCCTTCTCCCAAAATTCTGCCCACCCTGTTGACTCGCCTGAATAGCCTCCCACTGCTGATACCGGCAGCAGCGAGCCAATCATCGAGCACTTGTCGGATCCAGTCGGGCAGCGGGATCGCGCGAATATGGCCGGATTTGCCGATCAAATCTACGATGGCCCAGTGCTCTTCTCGCTGCTGGAGGTGATCGAACGTCAACTCGACGACTTCGTGTCTTCGTAGTCCACATGCGAGTAGAAGGGACAAGAGAGCACGATCACGTTTGCCTTTGAGGCGCTCAGCATCGGGCGCTTGCCACAGGGCTTGGCTTTGTTCGGCGGTCAACCAGTTGCCAAGTCGGACTCCCAGCTTCTTCACACCCTTGACCCGACGGATGCCGGCCGCCAAATCCGGACTGAGAAGCCCGCAGTCTGACGCTTCATAGGCAAGACGGCGTACGGCCCCGAGCCGCAGGTTGATCGTTCCGGGTGCGAGCTTCCGCGATTCGAGGTGAATACGATACCGGAGTACTGCGGTCTTCTTGAAGGCGAGGCGCGGCTCCGAGCAATACCAGTCCACGAATTCATCGATGGCGTGCCGGTATCCGCGTTGGGCATCGGGGCAAGTGAGGCTATTGAGAACGGCAGCTTTGGCGTGATCCAGGTCGGGCAATCGAAGGATCGTCTTCGGAGCCTTACGTGCGCGCTTTGAGGAACGGTTTTTCTTCATGGCCAGCGGCCCTCCACGACCGCTGACCATTGATGAAATCAAAACCCCCTCCGCGTGCAGTCCGAGTGGCGCGTCATCAGGGTGTTGCCCTACCCCTTGACAACTCCGTCGCATTCCGATGTATGGTGTTCCGACTATGACGCTCTCCACCGCCGCTCAACACATCGTGCTCGCCCTCTCCGCCGAAGACCGCCACGGCTACGGCATCATGCAGGAAGTCACGCGCCAATCCAGGGGCTCCTACAAACTTGGTCCCTGCACCCTGTACGATAATCTGGAAAAGCTCATGGAGCAGGGACTCGTCGCCGAAGCTCCTCGCCGCTCCTCCAAAGAAGATCCGCGCCGCCGCTACTACCGCATCAATGCTCGTGGCCGCCACGTCTTCGCCCTGATTCAGGCGAACATGGCCCTGCATCCGTACAGCGGACGCCCTAGGAGTTTCGCATGCCGCTAACTCTCCGCCGCTCGATCCGACTCGGACTCACCGCGGTCGCAGCCTTCATAGCGCTCCTCGCCATCGTTGGCTTCACCTACGAGCAACTCGGCCGCAACCGTGACGCCCAGCATCGCTTTCGCGTCGGCCGTGCCGTCGATATTGGCGGCCGTACTCTCAACATCGATTGCTCCGGGGAAGGTTCTCCCGCCGTTATCATCATGCCTGGTGCTGGTGGTCGTTTTGGTGGTTATGGCGGCTACAACTGGCGCAAAGTCCAGCCCGAGATTGCCAAGCTCACTCGCTTTTGCTGGTACGACCGCTCCGGCGAAGGTTGGAGCGATCCTCCGCCCGCTCCGCCCACCAGCGCCTCCATCACACACGACCTCCACGAACTCCTTCAGCACGCTCCCGTCCCCGGCCCCTACATTCTCGTCGGCCATTCCATCGGCGGTGATTTCGCACGCATTTACGCCGGCCGCTTCCCTGCCGAAGTCGCCGGTCTTGTGCTCGTCGATTCCGCGAATCCCGATCAGAATGAGCCCCCGATCATGCTCGTTCCGATCAACCGCATGCCGACCTTCGTTCGCCAACTTCTCTGCTGGGGTTCCCCCGTCGCCTCTCGATTCGGCTTTCTACGCTTTTTCACGCGCAACGATCGCGTCGACGTGCCACCTCAGTTCGCCCCGGACGCCGCCGTTACACAGGCCCTCCGTGACCAACTGGTGAAATCTACCGAGACCGAAAACGCTCAGGCGTGTGCCGCCACGCAAAATGGCTCCATTAAGCACCACGGTGGCAGTGGCAATCCGGAAATCGACGACGCCGCACGTCGCGTCACCAACCTAGGCAACATCCCCATCATCGTTCTCACCGCACTCCAATACTGGAAGCCCGACGATGATCCCGTCGCTGCCCAGCAAATCGACCAGTTCCACGAAACATGGGTACACCAACTTCAGCCCGCCCTCGCTCATCTTTCCTCGCAAGGCCGCCAAATCATGGTCCCCAACAGCGATCACGGCATCCCCGATCAAGCCCCAGAAGCCGTCATCGACGCCATCCGCTCCATCGTCGACCAAGCCCGCCGCACCGCACCCTCCGCAAGTGCCGGCCGATCTGGCCGCGCAGTTCAGCCGTCCGATCCTTGATGGAATCAACTCACGACCGAATCGTACAGACTCGGAGTTGCCCAGCGATTCAGGAGCAATGGACCGCCCCGCTTCGCCTTGCGTTCGGTTGGCGCACGTTCCCCTCGGTAGCCACCGCGGCAGCTCATGACTTGGAAGCTCGACGTCGTCAAGCTGACGTAAAACGCCCGACACGTGGATGTGCCATTCCGAGTGGATGGTCAGCCAACCGGAAGTATGCCGTTTCATCCGTCAGGCGGCCCGCTGGCGGCGACCCTTCCGGTGCTGTCTCGCCGCCTCCAATTTCCGATCCCGCTCGGCGTGAATCTCCGGCTGACGCCCTCCGAGCATGCCGTTCTGGTTCTCACAATCATCGACCCGCAAAAATAATTCTTGAAATCGGCTTCACTGGCCCAAAAGCGTGTGCTGCTTGCCTTTCCGGCATGGTCGCGATTGAGGTGGACTCTGCGTGCCGACTTCAAATGGGCGCTTCCTGAAAAATTGCAGTGTATTGTGTGCCTCGGGAGGCGGTAGACGTGTTTCGATCAAGGGAGGAGCTCTCCGGCAAGCTGCGCGAGGCCAAATAGGTCATCGACGAAGTGACCTTGGAAGTGGTGTATCTCGCCTCCCGCATGCAGAAGCCGCTGCTTGTCGAGGGGCCACCCGGCTGCGGCAAAACCCAACTTGCATATGCAGTGGCTGAGGCTGCCGGAACGTTTGTCGAGCGTCTCCAGTGCTATGAAGGCATCACTGATGACAAGACTATCGGTAAGTTCGATGAGGCTTTGCAGAAGCTCTTCCTCGAGACTCAGGGAGATCAATTCGGCGGCGCCTGGGACTCTATTCGCAAGCGCCTGCATTCGCTCGATTTTTTCGCTGAGGGCCCCTTGCTGAGGGCATTGCTGTGCCGGGACCGACCTTGCGTGCTGCTGGTAGACGAATTCGACAAGGTGGACCACGAATTTGAAGCATTGCTGCTGGAGATCTTGAGCGCCTGGCAGGTGACGGTTCCAAAGCTGGGCACAATCAGGGCGGAAACGGTTCCTTTTGTGGTTCTGAGCTCGAATGAGGAGCGTCGGCTGGGCGATCCCCTGCGAAGACGCTGCTTTTATTTGCGCGTCGAGTACCCGACCGTGGAACGGGAGGCGGAGATCCTCGCCGTGCACAGCACAGATATGGACCCCGCCTTACGGGGACAACTGGCCGGTTTGGCGCGAGCGCTGCGCGGGTGGAGTCTCGAAAAACCTCCGTCCATTGCGGAAATGCTCGACCTGGCGAAGGCTCTCGAGATTATGGGCGTAAGCGAAATAGAGCCCGATCAGCGGGATGTACTACTGGCTCTCCTGGCCAAGACTGAGGCCGACCGGAAGCGTCTGCTGCTGCGTGCCGGATTCGATGGCTTGGTTGCGGACTCGAAGAGATATCGTGACGAGTTAACGAAGGTGAGCCGTATGAAGACGGGCGGCAGGGTGTTGATCGTTTTATTTTGGTTCGTGAGTGTGGCGCCAGGTGCAGAGCCCACACCGTGTGCGTGATTATGCCTCCCGTTGTGCCGAGTATTACGCGCATATCTATCGAGTTCCGGTTGAGTTGGTGGACGCCGTGATCGAGGTGGAGTCGAATTGGCAGCCTTACGCGGTTTCGCCAAAGGGCGCTGTGGGTTTGATGCAACTGATGCCAGCAACTGCCGTGAGATTGGGAGTGCGGAATCGGTTTCAGATCGAGGAGAACGTTCGTGGCGGCGTCGAGTACCTGGCTTGGTTGATACGCCTCTTCGGCGGCGACCTCAGGCTGGCGATTGCAGCTTATTACGCGGGGGAGCGCCCGATCCTCGCCAGGGGACTCGATTACTCTTCACCGGATGTTTATAGCTACGTCAGGCGTGTGGCTCGTCTTTATCGCACGAAAAAGGTTGAGAGAATGCGACTGGCGCCTGCAGCAGGGGCTCCCCAAGAGGAAACGAGGTAACCAATGGGCAAGGGTAGTAAGGCATTAGTGATCTGCATGTTGTTCGCTTCCCGTTCGGCCATGGGGCAGGTTGCCGAGGTCAAGCCGCGGGTGCTGACCAAACCGGAAATGGACGGGAAGGTCGCGGTGGTCGAAGTCGCCGCACACTTTGTGACGGCGATCCGCATGCCGGAAACTGTGAATTCAGTAGTCGTCGGCGACCCGACACTATTCAAAGTCGAACACTCGGACCGGGAGCCACAACTAGTGTTCGTTAAAGCCCTCACGGAGAAGCCTGCGGAGACTAATCTACTGATTTCAACGACTCACGGGCGCGAGGCAAGTTTGCTGCTGGTGAGCCGAGGGGAACAAAAATCAAACGACCCCGAAAACGTGGACCTTCTGCTCAATTACAAACCTACCAAAGGCTTTCTAATCGAGCCAGATTACCCCTCTGCGCTGGTGGCGAAAACTGTGGAAATAGGATCGCCCGGAGCCGGTGCCGTGTCCGCAGTTCTTGAGACAGCAAGCGCTGGCGGGGTGGCGACGGACGTCAAGCAAGCATCCTCCGTCGCACCAGACTCACCGGATGACCCTCCACTGACGGGGTTGGATGAGCTTCTTGCCCGGCAGGAACGGTCTCCATTGCCACCGCTCTGCGGCGAACATGTGTCGGCGGAAACGGCCACCCGAGACCGAGTGCGCGCCGGCGTGGGCGAGGTAGTAGATGGCGGGGAGCGCGTCATCGTGTTGTTCTCTGCCCTCAATCCAACTGGCCGCAGCATTCTGATCATGCCGCCGCAAGTCCAGCTTGGAGGCAAGGTCAAGTCAGGCAAGATCATTCGACGGTCTCGTTGGACGACAGCCGAACAGCTTTCTGTGCTGAATTTTCGCTTGAGCAAGCGCCGTTTGGCGCCTGGTGAGCGCGCAGACGGGGTGGTGGTCTTCGATCGCCCCCCGTACAAACAGTCTAACGAGACGCTTTTCTTGCAGATTGCTGAAGCCGGGGCCGTGGATCACCCCGCCTTGGCGCCCATCGGTTTTGGCATCAACACCTTGAAGGAGGATTCTACCCATGGAGAGCCCATCAAAGGAAAATAACATGCTGCGCACGACGCCGGCGGAGTCGCGAGCCGATTTGGAGGAAGCCGCGGAACCGGAAACAGTGGATGGAAAGCGCGGGATTCAATGGCGCGAAATCATCCGCCAGGCGTTTGACAAGGCGCGGCAGACCCAGCAGCCCAGAACCACACGCCGCGAGCTCAGCAAGGACAAAAGCAAGTCGCTCGTGGTGCTGGGTGGTGCGGCCGTCGCTATGCTCCTGCTGTTCCTGGGCATATTCTCTTCGCCTCAAAAGGCGAAGAGAACAGAGGGACGGGCAGGCGCGCCGGACCTGGGGCGCAGGATAACGCCAGGCCAGGAGAGTGGCCAAAGCGGATCTGTAACGCCCATGTTGAACGCCGAGGTAAGCGGCGATGAGGCAGTGAATCGGGGCGACGTGACACCCGAGGAGATCGGGCGAACGGCGCGACCGGGTCGGCCAAAGGCCCCCGCCACACAACAAACAACTCCGCAGTATGCGCTGAATAAGATTGATTTCGATTCCACCCTGCCACAGGAGCCAGGCTATCAACGCCCACAGCAGCCTCCTTCACCTGACGAATCCCCTGAGGCTGCTCTCCGTAAGCCATCGCTGGTGTTTGTGCGGGGGACAGAGAATGGTGCTACCGGAGGCGCCCCAATGAGGTCGGCCGTCCTCGAACAGAGCGACTTCGTCACTTTGTTGCCTCCTGGCACCCGCCTCGTAGCGCGGTTGGAATCGGCGGTCAGTACGGGCGTGAAAGAACCGGTTGTTGCGGTAATCGAGTACAACTTCGAGCGTGAAGGTGAGATTGTGGTGCCGGCGGGAGCAAAAGCGATCGGCCAGTTGCGTCAAGCAGACCGTTCGGGGAACGTCGATATCAGGTTCGACAGGCTGGAAATGCCGGATGGAACCACGCAGAGGATGGATGGGATAGCTATTGACCTGGCGTTTCGGCCGCTTAAGGGATCCGTATCCGGAAAGAAAACAGGGACCAAATTCCTGGTACGGACATTCACCGGTCTTGGAACCGTCGCCGCTTACCTGGTCGGAAATGGGGGGAGCAGTGGGTTCTACGGCCCGCTATCTGAGAGTGCGCTACTTCGAGAACGAGTCGCCAACAATGTTGGGATCGCAGGTGATGAGGAGTTGAATGAGTGCGCCGGGATAAACCGGCGTGGAGGAGCGGATGCAAGAGCCGTACGGTGAAGGTCTAGCGAGCCACACCGACCCCGAGTCATGCGTGGACAGTCGTAAGGCTGGACGCGAAGCGTTGACAGGGGCACATGTAGGCGGGGTATTGAGCCGCGAAATGCCTGGAAATCAGGATGCCGACGCTGTTTATTCGGCGGGAAGGCCACACTGGTGGGCGCGCTATCGCGAGCACCCACTGGACCTGCGAGGTCAGAGACCCCCGACATGCATGGAACCTCCACGCGCGAGAACCGGGAGGCCCTACCAGTGTCCGACCCGAAGTTGGGAGCGGACCGGTCGAGGAAGGTGATGAGCCACAATCTTGGCATGAACGCTGGTAGGGAGTCGGACGGTTGCGTAGTACCTGCGAAGTGTCCGAACAAAGGTGGTAGGTCTACACTGGCGGAGGGCATGGAGGGAAGGCGACCGACCAAGGAGAACACGGGGCAGACGGCCGCGTCCCAGATGCAAAGCTGGGGAAACGCGTTAGCTGGGTTGAACCGTGTGCGAGAAGCAGCAAAGAGGGACAAGCGGTTGCGATTCACCGCGCTCCTGCACCACGTATCGGTCGCTCTCCTGGCGAACAGCTTCTATTCGCTGAAGCGGGAAGCGGCTCCGGGCGTGGATGGCGTTACTTGGCAGGAATACGAAACGGACCTGGACAATCGACTGGAGGATTTGCACAGTCGTGTACACCGGGGCACGTATCGCGCGCAACCTTCCAAACGAGCCTATATTCCCAAGCCGGATGGGCGACAGCGACCCTTGGGCATCGCCGCCCTGGAGGACAAAATCGTCCAACACGCCGTGGGAACGGTCCTCAATCAGATTTACGAGGAGGACTTTCAGGGCTTCTCATATGGGTTTCGACCGGGGCGCAGTGCGCACGACGCGTTAGATGCGCTCAGCGTCGGGATCCTGAGGAAGAAGGTGAATTGGGTGCTGGATGCAGACATTCGGGACTGCTTTGGGTCCTTTTCCCACGCCTGGATGGTTACGTTGGTCCAGCATCGCATCGGGGATCGACGGGTCCTGCGCCTGATCAAGGTATGGCTAAAGGCCGGCGTCCTCGAGGATGGAAAGTGGTCGGAGACGGAGAAGGGGACTCCGCAGGGCGCGGTGATTTCGCCGTTGCTCGCGAACGTCTACCTGCACTACGTTTTCGACCTTTGGGTTCAGCACTGGAGGAAGCGGCGGGCTGCGGGAGAGGTCATCGTGGTCCGTTATGCGGACGACAGTGTGTTAGGGTTCCAGTGTCGTGCGGACGCAGAGCGGTTCCTCCAGGAATGGAGGGAGCGGCTGCAGAAGTTCGGACTGGAACTCCACCCGGACAAGACCCGCCTGATGGAGTTCGGGCGGTTTGCTGCCCAGGACCGGAAGCTACGGGGTGAGGGCAAGCCGGAGACGTTCAACTTCCTGGGGTTTACGCATATTTGCGGACGCACCTGGAAGAACGGCAAGTTCTTCGTGCTGCGCCAAACCCAGCGGGAACGGCTGCTCGCCAAGTTGAAACAGGTGAAGACCACCCTGCGAATACGCATGCATCAGCCGCTGGCGAAAGTCGGGAGATGGTTGAGGAGTGTGGTCCAAGGTTACTTCAACTATCACGCGGTTCCCGGCAATCTCGCCAGTCTTCGGCGCTTTCGGTACGAGGTACGCAAGCGCTGGCTGCGGGTGATCCGACGCCGCAGTCAGCGGAGCGGGATGACATGGGAGTTGCTGGAGCGTTTTGCCGCCCAGTGGCTTCCGCTGCCCAAGCTTCTTCATCCCTATCCCCATTTGCGGTTTGACGCCAAGTATCCGCGGTAAGAGCCGTATGCGGTAGCACTGCCTGTACGGATCCGCGCGGGGGGCGCTGGGCAACCGGCGTCCCTACCGCGACGCTGGCGTTCAATCAGAACATCGTGGTGACTGTCCCTGGCAATACCAGGTTTTACATAGTTCTGGGAACCGGTTCAGTAGGCCGTGACGCAGGAAGCAAACAAGCGGCCGCACCCGTTCCCGCAGGGTCGAGAGTCGCCACAACACCGAGCCTTGAAGAGCTCCGGCAGTTGATGCAACTAAGGCAGGAACTCAGCGCGATGTATCAACAGGCCGCTACGCCACCAGCTGCAAGCGACACGCCGCAGTAGATCAGGAGGTGAGGGAATCTCGAAATGGCGCGCTCGATTCGCTGCTTCCGTCCTACTGCGCCCACTCCTCAATAATCACGCCGTCTGCTGCTTAACACACCGGCAGAAGTGCTGAATGTTTCCACCGGCACCCACGGCCCGATGAGCGTCCTAATCGAATGTCCTGAGTCGTAGCCGCTCTGCCATTTCGCGTCTTTGCCAAACTCCAGCCACCACAACGGTGAGACGATACAGCCAAGTGACCGCAAGCAGGCACGGCAACCTCCCCGAAGGGGGCTTCGGGGGAGTCAGGGGTTGGACTTTTACAATTAGGCCGTTATGCGGCCATGTGGATCTTTTCTTGGTCACCGGTCGCTCGCACGGAACTTAGGATCGTCCCGGCGGATTCGTCGATAAAACGCTAGGCGACTCGTCCACATTTATTCCCGTACAGGCAGCCTTCGCAAGCCCGATGCGCTTATGACACGTATGTGCGTCCGGCGCGTAAATCTTATCGTATTCTTGGGCTAGTGATCGAATTGAGGAATTAACAATGCATAGACGGACTGGCCGACCCGTTTGGCACGGACCACCAGACGGAGATTTGCTAACTGAGTTCCGTCGCTCGCGCGCCACCAATTTAGGTTTTCGGTGGCTTCGCCGCCTGACAATTGCTCACGAAACACTCGCGAAATGACAGAGGCACTCGGAACTCGAAAATTCGGATAAAACTGGATACCTCGCTTACGGGCCAGCTCGTTCAGGGTCACATGGACTGCACGAAGCGCTTGAACTGGCGGTGGCAGAAATTCAAAAGCGGGCTGGTTGGGATCGCCATCACCTTTCTTGCTGGCCATACTTGCCTCGATTGAGATACAGGCATGTGGCCAGGCCTTTACGACACCGATTATTCCCGATGTAAAGCTCCCCTCTGGACAAAGTTCGTGGCGCACGGCCTCAATGGCTTCGAATGATATTTCTCCCACCGCCAGTGGTTTCACCATTGGCCCGTAGTACGCGAACTCGCCCGCCAATATGTCAACGAGCGATTCTTCAGGGCTCTTGGGTTCGTGAAGCGAATGAGTTCGTTTGAATTGGAATCGACGCTGGTCGGTCAAAATCAAAAGGTGCCCAAGCTCGTGCCATTTTGTAAAGTAAACTTTTCGACCTTTGCTGCCGCGACAGTCGATTATTGAAACGAAAGGGAGATCAAACCGGCCGGGATGCAGCAGCTTCAACGTGATTCCAAACACATCATCCGCAAGTTCTTCTTCGAGCTTTGCAAATAACACCTCACCTCGACTCGCATATTCCTTCACAATGCGCTGCAGATCGGCGTCGGAGTCGATTATTATGAAACGAGTCCCCAACTTGTTCGCGACCAGACACAAAAGCTCCGACGGTTTCCCTAAGCCTCTGAAGTCATCGAGAAACCGCTTTACCTTGCTCTTACAGTAATCGACAATGACTTCAACGGGATTTGCGGTCTGCCCCAGTCCCAAATCTCCCGCCAAGACGTGAATGACCGCGCTGTTATTCAGCTTTGTTCCCATCGCATCACCCAAAAACTTTCTTTATCACCCTATAAAGATCCTCCCAGTCTTTAACCTCGAACGGCTTAATCTGGCGATTGCTGCGTCGCGCAATTACGGACCGGTGCGCCTCCAGCAATTCCACGGTCTGGGAGTACGAGAGCTTCAAGTGTTCCGCTGCCTCTGCAAGGGCGGGGGGGATCAACACCGGTTCCTTTGCCGTTCGTACAGTCGGGTCATCGCCACGAAGCAGGTAGTCAATTGATGCTCCCAATGCGTTCGCAATCCTCAAGACTGACTCGGAACTAGGATTCCGATGATTATTCTCAATCTCGCTCAGGAACCCTTTACTTATGTTGCTCATTTCCGCTAGACGGTCCTGCGTCAACCTCCTATGCTCGCGAATCTCCTTGATCCTGTCACCAACAGTAGGCATCTGCCCTCCCAAGTGCTGAGTGGTTATTCTATCGAACAACGTAAGGCACGTAAAGCAAAAAAGCGACCCGTTGACAGTCAGCCTCGTAGTATACTATAGTTGTATAGTATTCAACTATAGTTGAATATAGGGGTGAGCGAAATGGCTACTGAAAACTTGCTTTTGACGGAGAGCGGAGAAGCCCAATTGGATGACCTTCTAAGGCGAATCTGCGAGGAATTACAACTCCCGCCGGGGCGTTACGACCAAGCTGTCGCCAGATACGAAGCCGTCAGTGGATGGCTGGAGAGCGACGGGAGTGCTCTCCGAGCGCTCTCTCCGTTAATGTATCCGCAGGGCTCGATGCGCATTGGGACAACCGTTAAACCGATAGGGCGAGACGAACATGATCTAGTACTACTACGTTAAGTTATTGACCTCCCTCAAGAGAGGTGTTAAGCTCCGGTTCATGACCGAGAGCGAAATTGCAAAATGTCGAACGCGTTTGGAACAATTCTTGGCCGACCCGCTGGAGCCGCTGGGGCGACGCGAGCGACGCCACTGGGGCTCGGTATATGTGCGCGGCCTGATGCTGGACGGCGAACGCAAGTCCATCGAGCCGATGGCAGCGCGTCTGCCCGAGGGCAACGTGCAGGCGATGCAGCAGTTGATCGGGCAGAGTCCCTGGCTTTGGGCGCCGGTCTGGCAACGCTTGGCGCAACGCATGACGGCGGAGTTGAGGCCCGATCCGGTGTGGGTCATCGACGACACGGGTTTCCCCAAGCAGGGTCACCATTCGGTGGGGGTGGCGCGGCAATATTCGGGGACGCTGGGCAAAACGGCCAATTGCCAGGTGGCGGTGAGCCTGCACCAAACGGCAGGGGAAGAAAGTACCATCCTGGACTGGCGGCTCTACTTGCCGGAAAGCTGGACGCAGGATCCCGAGCGGCGTGCCGCTGCGGGCATCCCCGCAGAGGTGAAATTCCAGACCAAGTGGGAACTGGCTCTGGAATTGATCGACGAGGCGCAGAAGTGGGGCTTGCGGTGTGGGGTGGTGTTGGCGGACGCCGGTTACGGGGAAGTCACAGAATATCGCCAGGGGCTGGAGACTCGCCAACTCCCTTATGCGGTGGGCATCCCTTCGACTTTGGGGGTGTGGACGAAGCCGCCTCGCATCCACAAACTGAAAGCCCGAGGGCAGGGCCGTCCGCCGAGTGCTTATCACTACGGCCCGCAGCGGCCAGGCACCGTCCGGGAGGTGGCGCAAAAGGCCCGCGGGTGGAAGCAAGTGCGCTGGCGAGAAGGCAGCAAAGGCTGGCTCGAGTCCCGCTTCCATGCTTGCCGCGTGCAACCCTCGCATGGATTCCACGAGGGCCGACCCCCGCACAAGGAGGTCTGGCTGCTGGTGGAATGGCCGCGCGGCGAGAAAGAACCCACCAAACACTTTCTCTGCGACCTGCCGGAGCACTACCCTTTGCGGCGGCTGGTGCGCATCGTCAAAGCCCGCTGGAAGATCGAACAGGATTATCAGCAACTCAAGGAGGAACTGGGGCTGGATCATTACGAAGGCCGCAGTTGGGCAGGTTGGCATCATCATGTCACGCTGGTTATGTTGGCGCATGCCTTCCTGACCCTGGAAAGGTTGCGGAGTAAAAAAAACTTCTGGGTGGACCCTGCCACAGACGCGCCGTGAGATCCAACGCCTGTTGTTCACCTGGACCGGAGAGTGCGCGTATTGTGGCAGCATTATTCGCAAGCGAAACCGATCACCTTAACTTAACGTAGTAGT